>CAMBLN010000039.1 GCA_945868215.1 Opitutus sp. GAS368 | reverse complement strand
GCCGGCACCAAACCGGCATCCACCAGGTAAGTGCGCTCGGTCTGCTCCACAACGGCACCGATCTGCTCCGCATCGACACTGTGGGCCACCGCATGAATATGCAGCTGGTTCCAGGCATCGCGCACATAACTGTTCGTGCGCCCCGCATGTTCGTGTGAAGATTCACGCACGCGGTTGCGCAAGGCGCCCAGCTCACGGGTGATTAAATCTTCCACCGCCGCGATCACGCGGTTGAACTCGGTTTGCGCCGCCACCGGCGGCAGACTCGCGATCTGCGCCACCACCGCCGCATACGGCTCCGGCACCAGTCGCGGCATCGGATCGTTAAAAACCGTCTTGCCCAGCAGCTTGTCGTGTTCCTCGGCGATCGCATTCGTCGCCACGATCTCCGCCTCGACCTTCAACGCCGCCGCGTGGCAATGGCTGATCGCCTCGTAGGTGCCCGGCGTAAACATTCCGCGCGCATGATCATATCCCGTCGGCGCCATGTTGCGCGCCGAACCCAGCGCCTGGATGAACGCCTGGGCATGCTCCGTAAAGCGCGTCAGCGAATTCTCCCAGTCCACCGCAAAATGTCCCGCCGCCAACCCCAGCCGGTATTCATCGCAATGCGTCCGCAGCCACTTCTCCAAAAGCTCCTCCGACCGCGCCCGCAAATGAGCGCACAACCGCTTGTTCACTTCCAACGCATGATCGATCGCCGACAAATCGGCCGTCGTATCCTTTGCCGCCACCTGAAACGCCATGCGCGTCTCCTTCGGACGCAAAAAAAGAAAAGGCGGCTGCGTGGCCTTCACGGTTTCCAACCGCACCGCTTGTTCCCGACGACTGTGTTCAAGTTCCCGCGCGCTGTGTTCAAGATCAGCTCCACGAACCAGCATGTACTCCAACGCACCGGGGATTTTGTGCACCGCTTCAGCTAAGTTAAAGGAACGCATAACCTTTTTACAGTTCTCTTACATAGCATTTCTCCTACCAAGGCTAGGATTTTAGTCCAGACCGGCGGAAAATTACCCTGCCTCATCAAAATCATAATGCCGGTTTATTGCACATTATACTTCCGATAAATTTATATCCCTTCCGAGGGGGTTAGACCCCACCCCGATATGCCCTGCAAGATTGACGTATTTCCACACCCGTTCCACCCTTTCACCTTCTTCACTCACACCTAAACCCACCCATATTATCATGGCCTACGAACTCCCTAAACTAGCCTACGCCTACGACGCCCTTGTCCCCCACATTGATGCCAAAACGATGGAAATCCATCATTCCAAACATCATCAGGCCTACATCACCAACGCCAACAACTTCCTCAAAGACCAGCCCGCCCTCGCCGCCCTTTCGGCCGAAGCCCTCATCGCCGACCTCTCCCAAGTCCCCGAAGCCATCCGCGGCGGTCTTCGCAACAACGCCGGCGGCCACGTCAACCACGCCTTCTTCTGGACCGTCATCGGCCCGGGCAAAGGTGGCGCCCCCAAGGGCAAGCTCGCCGCCGCCATCGACGCCGAACTCGGCGGCTTCGACGCCTTCAAAGAAGCCTTCGCCAAGGCCGGCGCCACCCGCTTCGGCTCCGGCTGGGCCTGGCTCTATGTCACCGCCGACAAAAAACTCGCCGTCGGTTCCACCGCCAACCAAGACAGCCCCCTCATGGGCAAGGCCGTCGCCGGCATCGAGGGCAAACCCGTCATCGGTCTCGATGTCTGGGAGCACGCCTACTACCTCAACTACCAGAACCGCCGCCCCGACTACATCTCCGCCTTCTGGAATGTCGCCGACTGGGACGCCGCCGAGGCCAACTACCTCAAGGCCGTCGCCTGATCCGCGTCCCACCCGCCGCGCAAAAAAAGCCGCACCGTTTCCGGTGCGGCTTTTTTATGGGAGGGCGGACCGCCGTGTCAGCTTGACCACCCCGCGTCCTCAGCGGATCCACACGCTCGCCTGCGAGGTCTGGCGCAAAGCCTCAGGACTCAACCGCGTGCGCTTGCCGGTCTCCGTATCAAGAATCCAAATACTGCGGGTGTTCGCCGCCCGCTCCGTGTAAACCAGGTGCCGCCCGTCCGCCAGCCACGAGGGCTCGACCGCATCCCGGGGCGATTTGGACACATCCACCGCCGCCGCGCGCTTGGCCATGTCGTAGACCGCGATCTGAAACCCTTTGCCGATGCGCGCCGTGAACGCGATTTTGCTCGGGTTGCCCGTGCTCCAGTCCGGTTCGGCGCAATAACGGCTGATGTTCGTGGGCAGGCGCTGCATCGTGCCGCCCGCCGCAGACATCACATAAAGCTGCGGCCCGCCCGCGGCGTCCGAGGTGAACACCAACCGCGTGCTGTCCGGCGACCAGGCCGGCGAAGCCTCGATCGCCGTCGTGCGTGTGCGCGGCGTGATGCCCCGCCCCTGCGCGTTGCCCACGTAAATCTCCGGATTGCCCGACCCCGAAAGCACCATCGCCACCTGCGAACCGTTGGGGCTGTAACGCGCCCCGCTGTTGGTCCCTTTCACGCTCACAAACGTCGTGCGCTGCAGGCTGTTCACATCGAGCATGAAGATGTCGGGCGCGCCTGTTTTATAAAAACTCGTGTAGAGAATCTTCCCGCCGTCCGGCGACCACCGCGGCGTGATCGCCTGGGCGTTGTCCTTCGTGATCTGCCTCACTTCGCCAAAAAACAAGTCGCCCGTGAACACTTCCGACTTGCCGGAATACTCGCTGATAAACGCCAGCCGCGAAGCGAAGAATCCCTTCAACCCGCTCGTCGCCGTCACCGCCGCGTCCGCCGCGCGAAACAACGCATTGCGCGCGCTCGTGCCCTGCACCACTTGATTCAAAACGACCGCGCCGCCGGAAGGTGCGCCGCTGGCCGTGTAAGTTCGCCCTGCAACTTCCGTCTCAACACTGACACTTGATCCGCGCTTGAAGACCGTCACCTGCACCTGGTTGGCCGCGACCGCCGTAAACTTGATTTCCGTGCCGCCGCTGGCCACGAGGCGGTAACGCCCGTGCGCGTTGAACGCCAGCTTCGCCAGCACCGCGAGTTCGGGCGTGCCCGAGATCGTCACCGGAATGGTTTTGAGATCTGCCGAGATGACGACGTCACCAAGATCCTTGGTTGCCTGGGCGAAAACCGGAACCGAAACGAACGCCATGCCGAGGACCAGCACGCGAAGAGATTTGTGAATGAGGGAAAGTGACATGATAGTTGCGGGGAAACAGGGCATTTCTATTTACACGCCCCACACCCATAACAACGTAAAACCTCCCTTCGTTCCCAACTTTCTCCCATCCGTGACACCTGAAGATATTAAAGAGGCCCTGAAACAAGTGAAGTATCCCGGCTTCAGCCGCGACATCGTCTCGTTCGGCCTCGTCCGCTCCGCCGCCTTCGTCGACGGCACCGCCAAGGTCTCGCTGCACCTCACCACGTCCGATGCGAAAATCCCCCTGCACGTAAAGCAGGAGGTGGACAAATGCCTCCGCGCCCTCCCCGGCGTCAAAGACACAATCATCGACATCGCCGTCGCCCCCGCCCGCACCGCCTCCGCCCCCGGCGGCAACCTCGGCGGAAACTCCGCCGCGCCCAAGACCATCAAATACGCCGTCGCCATCGCCTCCGGCAAAGGCGGCGTCGGCAAAAGCACCTTCGCGGTCAACCTCGCCTGCGCCCTCTCTCAACTGCTTGCCGCCCAAGGCCGCCCCGGCCGCGTCGGTCTCATGGACTGCGACATCTACGGCCCTTCCGTCCCTTTGATGATGGGCATCGACGGACGCCCCCAGGTCGAAGGCGACAACCTCCTCCCCCTCGAAAACCACGGCGTCAAGGTCATGAGCATGGGCTTCCTCGTAGACGACAACACACCCGTCGTCTGGCGCGGCCCCATGATCATGAAGACCATCCAGCAATTCGTCCAAAACGTGAAGTGGGGCGAACTCGACATCCTCCTCGTCGATCTCCCTCCCGGCACCGGCGACGCCCAACTGTCTCTCGTGCAAACGCTCCCGCTCGACGGCGCCGTCCTCGTCACCACCCCGCAACCCGCCGCCACCAACGTCGCCCGCAAGGGCGGCCTCATGTTCCAAAAGGTCAACGTCCCTCTCCTCGGCGTCGCTGAAAACATGAGCTACTTCCTCGATCCCTCCGGCGCGCGCCACGCCATCTTCGGCGAAGGCGGCGGACAAAAAACCGCCGACTCCCTCGGCACCGTCCTCCTCGGCCAGGTTCCGCTCATCCCAGACATCCGCGCCGGTGGTGACGCCGGCAAACCCATCGTGGTCTCGTCTCCCGAAAGCCCCGCCTCGCGCATCTTCCGCGACATCGGCGACGCGATCCTCCTTCAGCTCTCCCGCAAACCCATGCCCGCGACGAGCTGATTCCCTCCTGTAAAATACCGGCAAAACCCCGCGCGCGTTTGCAGGCATTGACAGACCCCGCTTCCGACCTACGTTATCGCCCAAGACATGATGGCGCCTGTGAAAAAAGTAACCCGCTCTATCCGCTCTGTTTTCGTTCCGCCCTCCTGTTGCTCCCTCCCTTCCCGCTCACTTCAGACTCAGGGAAGGCAAACCGCTTAAGCAGCCTTGCTGCATAATCGCCGTGGTCGCCATGCAATCCATTCAACACGAGTCCGACAAATCTTCCCGTGAATTCGTGAAGCAATCGAGCCTCTATCAGGAATTCCTCGCCGAGCGTGAAGAAATCCTGAAACACAAGTGGCTCGAATCCGAACGCCTCGGCCACGACATCGGCTTCGAGCGAGCCCTTCTCGACTGGATCCGCAAACACCGCGAAAGCTGGCGCACCGCCCGCCGCTCCCAAACCACCCCCACCTCCCACACCGGCTCCACCCCCGCCCATCCTCCCTCCAAATCGTCAGTCGGCGCCAAACACTGATCATCCCGATTTCCCCCTTTCATGGAGACCCGACGACCCCGTCGGGTCTTTTTTTACGCCCAACATTCAAAGTCCGCCATTTTCCTCGCAAAAAAAAGCCGCCCCATTCGGGACGGCTTTTCTGAAAGCAGAAACGCGTAACGCGCCTTACTTGATCTCTTTGTGAAGAGTGTGGCGCTTGAGGAAGGGGTTATACTTCTTCTTCTCGATGCGCTCGGTGACGGTTTTTTTGTTACGCTTGGTGAGGTAACGGGAGACGGGCTTACCCTCTTTTTTAGCCTCGGTGCATTCTAGGGTGACGGTTTCTTGTGCCATGGTGTTAAATAGATGAAGGGTCAGAGCAAAGCCCGCGCCCCCGCCGGCGCAATCCCAAAGTTTCTCTCCTCTAAAACGTAGGAGCCCCTTCATGGGCGATTGCCCCCTTCCGAAATGTAGGAGCCTGCTTGCAGGCGATAAAACCTCCCGCCCGCCACTCACCCCGCCGCCCCGATCTTCTTTTCCGTCAGCGGCAGCATCACCCCGCGCCGGAAAAGCGTCACCTGCCCCGTGCTCGACGACACCACGATCGAAATACACTCCGTCGCCACCGAGATCGCCGCCGCCGCCGCATGACGGCTCCCCAACCCGCTCGGCAACACATGGTCGCTGTCCGCCGCCTGGATCAGGCTCCCCGCCGACGACACCACGCCGTCGCCGCGGATAATGAAAGCCCCGTCGATCGACGAAAATTCCTTCACCGTCTCGTCCATGAACGGACTGAGGATGTTCCGGTCTTCCTCCTTGTATCCATAAAACGGATTCAACACGAGCGGCTTGATCAACTTCTCCACCTTCGGCGCGTCGCCGACGACAAACAAACACCCCACCGGCTTGCCCTCGCGTCCCTCGACCGCGAGCTCCGTCGCGATCGCGATCACGCGCTCCAGCACCTCGGGCTTCACGTCGTCGGGCATCAGGTCGGCGTGGCCCGTGAGCAGCGTCTGGAACTCGCGCTCCACGTCCACGATCACGACCGTGTCGAACTGGTTGCTGCCCGCGATGCCGCCCACGCAACACACGCGGTCGTTGAACGAAATCATCCCGCGCGTCAGCGCCACAAACATCGCGCTGCGCAACTGCGCCAGCCGCCGCGGCGAATACGAACGCACCTGGATCACCCCCGCGAAATTCCCGTCCGCCTCGTCATCGGGCTCCACCAGATTGCGCGTCACCAAAATCGTTTTGCTCTTCGGGAACCACGCGCCCGGCTCGATCCCGCCCACAAACGCGTCGCCAAACACCATGATCGCCCCGCATCCCGCACCCTTGGCCACCCGGTCCGCCTCATGGATCATCAGGCGGTTGATCCGGTTCTGCTGCGCCTGCACCGGCTTTGCCAGAATACCGCCAAACCCCGCCACCAGCCGGTCAAACACATCGTCCGTCGTCGCCGCCTGCCGCACCGCCAGCACCAGATCCTCGTCCTTCAGCAACCGCGCGATCGACGCCAGCAATTGCAGGTAATCGCGCGCCTTCTCGTCCGCCAGCAGCATGAAGATCAGGTGGATCTTCTCCTCGCCCACCGTATTCTCATTGTGGATACCCTCGCGGCTGCGTCCGATGGCGAGAATGTAGCGCCGTCCCATCTTCACCCGCACGTGCGGCAGCGCCACGCCCGAGCCCAGATAGGTTGTCATCGTGCTCTCGCGTTGCAGCAACCCCCTCAACAATGAGTCCGGCTTCAGATCCGGAAACTTCGCCGCGGACACCGCCAGGAGCTCCGTAAGCGCCCCCTTCATGTCCGTGCTCCGCAAATCAATGATGCGGCTGCGGGCGATGATCTTGTCGAGTTTCATCAGGGTTCAACTCGTTCAAGCCGCGCCGTGATCACTCACTTCTCCCACTCCAGCGCGCCCTTCTTCACTTCGTAGAAAAGACCGAGCACCAAAACGCCGAAGAAGAACAGGATCGGCCCGAGAATCGACAGGTTGTTGGCCAGAAAATCGCGATAGATAAACGCCCACGGAATCAGGAAAACCACCTCGATGTCGAAAAGGATGAACAACATCGCGGTGACGTAAAACTTCACCGAAAAACGCGTGTGCACCAGCCCCTCGGCCTTCACGCCGCACTCATAAGCGGTGTCCGTGATCGCCGTCTGCTTTTTGCGACGTTCACCCAGCAAATGGCTCACGCCCACGATGGTAACCGCCAGACCGGTGGCGAGCAGGAGTTGAATAAGAAGCGGCAGATACGCGTCGGACATAAAATGAAGCTTTAGAAATGGGCGCAGGACCGAGGTCGAGACAAGGGCATTTTACATCAATTCCCCACGGGAATGATTTTCGCGTCCTCCACCTTGCGCGAGCCCACCCCCAGGATCGACGCAAACTCCAGCGTGCGGATGTCGTCCGACACCGCCTTGAAGCCCTCGCGCAACCGGTGGCGGTTGATGCGTTCCAGCATCAACGCATCCATCAACACCGGATCCGTTCCCAGCCAGAGCCGCGGCTCCGAAATCGTGTAAAGCGAGTTAAACCACGGCCCGCCGATGAACTGATATCGCTCCAAACTCGCCAGGGTGAACATCCACGTCCCGCGCAACTCCGGGATCGCGCTCATCTCCGCCACCGCCGCCGGCGCACTCGCCGGACTCCGGAAAAACCGCGCCGTGTTCGACGCGTTCCACAGCGTCGCGTTCACCAGCGCCCCGTTCACGCCAAGCACCGTATGATCCGTGTAAACCGGCAGGTTGATCCAAAAATCCGCATCCACAAAAAGCGGCGTCGCCAAAAAACTCTTCCGGTCCTGCTCCAGCGTCGTCTCGGGATCAAACGCCTCGACACTCTTCTCCGCCAGAATCGGATCAAACCGCGACGGCAGCGGACTGTCGTAAAACCACACCGGATCGAAGTAACGCTCCGACTCCAAAACGTAAACCGGATGCCCGTCGAACGCCGACTTGCCCGTCACGAGCGACGGCAGATAACCCGTGAACCGCAGCCGTTGCCCGTTAAGCCCGACGAGAAAAATTTTCTCTTTCACATATCCACGCCGCTCCAACGCCGCGATCACCGCCTTCGTCAGCCCGAGTGGCGTCGCCAGCCCCGGCCCCGAATCCGCATAAATCTTCAAACCCACTTTCCCCTTTTCACCGGGCGCAATTTTTTGCCCTAACGATTTCTCGAACTCCGCAATCAACCGCTCGACTTGCTCCGCATAGCGCGCGTCGGAAAACCCGCCGACATCCGCCTCCCAAATCACCGGCGACACCGCCGGCGCGGCCGACGCCAAAGCCCCGCCCGCCGCGAGCGCCAGCAAACCACCGAGCACACATCGAAAATTAAACATGGAGATAAAGAGAACCCGCTTAACGACCTTCGCGAGCTGTCCAGCCCGCAGTTCTTGACAGACCCCACACTAGGGTAAAAGTGCAAACTTCGTCGCACTTCCTTTCGCGCCGTCCGCCGCTCCATGCCCGTCATCAAACCCACCTGTCTCCGCGATGTGAAGTTGCGCGTGAACATCGTCGATGTCGTGGGCCGGGTCGCCACCCTCCGCAAAGCCGGCTCGCGTTTCAAAGGCCTCTGCCCGTTCCACAACGAGAAATCCCCTTCGTTCCACGTCGATCCCGACAAGGGTTTCTACAAGTGCTTCGGCTGCGGCAAAGCCGGCGATGTCATCACCTTTGTCCGCGAAACCGAACAACTCACGTTCACCGAGGCCATGGAAACCCTCGGCAAACGCTTCGGCATTCCCATCGAATACGAGGAGGGCTCCGGCGGCCCCAGCCGCGAGGAGCGTTCGCTGCGCCAGGAGATTTTCGACATCCACGAAACCGCCGCCGAACACTTTCACCAGGTATTCAAATCCGCCTCGCCCACCGGCGACTGGATGCGCGCCTACTGGACCGACAAACGCCGCTTCACGCACGAGCTCGCCGACGAATTTAAAATCGGCGCCGCCGAACCTTCCGGCAACGAACTCGCCGCCACCCTACTCCGCAAAAAACACTCCGAAGACGCTCTCCGCCAATGCGGGCTCTTTTTCATCCGCGAGGGCTCGGTGCTCGGTCTCAACGCCTTCAAATCCCGTTTCCGCGGACGCCTCATGATTCCGATCCGCGACCACCAGGGCCGCGTCGTCGCCTTCACCGCCCGCCAGACCGACCTTACTCCCGAGGACGATCCCGCCCGCGAAGCCAAATACGTCAACTCCCCCGAGACGCCCATCTTCAGCAAGAGCAACTTGCTCTTTAACCTCGACCGCGCCCGCAGCCATGTCGGCGAGGGCAAACCCTTCGTCCTCGTCGAAGGCCAGCTCGACTCCCTCCGCAGTTGGAGCGTCGGCCTCAAAACCGCCATCGCCCCCCAAGGCACGTCGATCACCGAGGGACAACTCATTCTCCTCCGCCGCTATCACACGCAGGTCGAATGTTTCTTCGACGGCGACAGCGCCGGACAAAAAGCCGCTCTCCGCTTCCTCCCGATGGCGCTCAAAGCCGGCCTCGAGGTCCGTTTCCTCGGCGGTGCCACCGACACCAAAATCGACCCCGATCTCCTCTTCCTCGAAAAAGGCCTCGCCGGTTACGATCAAGTCCGCGCCGGCGCTCTCTCCGCGATGGCCTTCGCCTGTCGCGCCCTCCTGCCGTCGCCCGAAACCGCCACGCCCGAACAAAAAGCCCGCATCGCCGCCGAACTCCACGCTCTTATCCTCAACGTCGAATCCGCCGTCGCCCGCTCCCAATTCATCGCCGAAGCCGCATCGATTCTCCGCCTGCCGCTCTCCGCCCTCCAGCAAGACTTCGACAGCCAACGCCTCCGCCACGAACGCCAGCAAGCCAGCCGTCCCGCTCCCGCCCCGACCGAAACCCAGGAGGTCGTCGCCCCTCCCACTCAAATCGCCACCAAGGACACCCCCGAGCATCACTTGCTGCTGACCATCCTTCACTTCGAAAACATCGGCCCCACCCTCGCCCGCACTCTCCCCCACGAATGGATCGACCTTGCCCACCCCGCCGGTTCCCTCCTCAACCGCTTCCTCGCCGAGTTCGAACAAAACGCCTGGCCCGGTCGCGACCATCTCGACGACCTGCTTGAAACCGCCGAAGAACGCACCTTGGTTGCGTCATTGCTTTTTGAGACACCCAAGATCGATGATCCGGTCAAAGTCGTGAACTTCGGTTTGGCCCTCATCCAATCCCGATCTCTCGAACCCCGCGTCCGTCAGATAGAACTTGCCCTAGCCAACACCGCTTCGGACAGTAACGTTGACGCAAATTCTCTATTTAAGGAACTCCTAGATATCAAACGCCAGCTGCGCGCGCCCTTGAGGCTGCCCGCAGCTTGATTCATTTCCCCCGATTCACGACACCATGCCGCGCAAAGCCAAGTCAGCCGATACCGATACTCATTCCGACGCCGTCGAGGCCGCCATCGAACGCATCCGCCCCGCGTCGGGCGATGCCGTTGCTCCCGGCGTTGATCTGCCCGCCGGCGGTATCAACGACAAGATCCGCAACCTCATCCGTCTCTCGAAGGAACAGGGCTACCTCACCTTCGACGACATCAACGAAGCCCTCCCCGACTCCGTCGAAAACCAGGAGGAAATCGATAACGTCCTCTCCATTCTCCAGAATCTCGAAATCGAGATCCTCGAGCCCGACCAGGTCGAAGACTACAAACAGCGCCAGGAAGAAGCCGAAGAAGAAGAGTCCCGCTCCTCGCAGCACGACATCCTCGACGACCCCGTCCGCATGTATCTCAAGCAGATGGGCCAGGTCCCGCTGCTCACCCGCGAACAGGAAGTCGAAATTTCCAAGCGCATCGAAAACGCCGAGCTCAAGGCTCAGACCGCCCTCTTCGAAGCCGCCGCCATCGGCAAATACATCGCCACCCTCGGCGCCAAACTCATCAACCGCGAGGAGCGCTTCGACCGCATCGTCATCGACAAAAAAATCGAGAGCCGCGACGCCTACTTCAAAGGCCTCCCCAAGCTCGTCGAGCTCACCCAGAAAAACGAGGAATCCGTCGCCGACTCCTGGGAGGAATACCTGAAGGCCCGCAACGACGCCGACCGCAAAAAGATCCTCGCCAAACACACCAAGCGCGAGGCCACCCTCCGCGCCAATTTCTCCAAATTCTTCTTCAAGCTGAAGGTTTACGAAGAGTGGCTTGAAGCCCTCCAGCCCGTCCTCAGCGAGATCGAACAGCTCCATCACCAGCTCGACCGCGCCAAGCATCCGAAAACCAAAAAGGACGCCGCCATCGACACCAAGGCGATCCACGCCCGCCTCAAACAGATCGAGGCTGAGCAGCGCATCACGCCCGCCGACTTCCTCCGCGTCGTCGCGCAGACCAACGTCCACGTCCGCGAAGCGCACAAAGCCAAGACCGAGATGGTCGAGGCCAACCTTCGTCTCGTGATTTCGATCGCCAAAAAATACACGAACCGCGGTCTCTCGTTCCTCGACCTCATCCAGGAGGGCAACATGGGCCTCATGAAGGCCGTCGAAAAGTTCGAGTATCGCCGCGGCTACAAATTCTCCACCTACGCCACGTGGTGGATCCGCCAGGCCATCACCCGCTCCATCGCCGACCAGGCCCGCACCATCCGCATCCCGGTCCACATGATCGAGACCTTGAACAAGGTCATGCAGGTGCAGAAGCAGCTCCTCCAGGAATTCGGCCACGAGCCCACGCCCGAGGAAGTCGCCGACGAAATGAACCTGCCCGTCGAACGCGTGCAGCAGATCATGAAGATGGCGCAACAGCCCATCTCGCTCCAGTCCCCCGTCGGCGACGGTGACGACACGTCCTTCGGTGACTTCATCGAGGACAAGTCCGCCGAGAATCCCTACGACATGACCGCCTACTCGCTCCTACGCGAGAAGATCATCGACGTGTTGGACTCTCTCACCGAGCGCGAACGCCGCGTGTTGTCCCTCCGCTTCGGTCTCGTGGACGGCTACAGCCGCACGCTCGAAGAGGTCGGCAAACAATTCAAGGTCACCCGCGAACGCATCCGTCAGATCGAAGCGAAAGCGCTCCGCAAGATGCGTCACCCGACGCGCATTCGCCAGCTGCACGGCTTCTTCGATGCCGAGCAGATCGACAACGCGCAGAACCTCCTCAAGCAGGTTCAGGCCAACAAGCCCGTCATCCCGCAGATGCCGTAACCGGCCGGTGTATCCAAAAGGTAGGGACGACTCTCCGAGCCGTCCGGTTCGCCTCCCGCCCCTCCCTTGATCACCCGCCCGTCACTCGCCCTCAGCATCGCACTCTGCACCCTGTTTGGAACCGGTTGTGCCACGTCCGGCTCCAAACCCTCCGCGTCTGGCACCGGTCCATCCAAGCCGGACGCATCCGCCGCGGCCCCCCGCACCGTCCCCGGCCCCGTGCAAGTCCTCGGCCGCGTCATCGCGGTCGATATGCGCACTCTGTCCGTGATCATCGATCTCGCCCCCTACGTTTCGTTGCCCGGCGACTTCGCCACGCGTCAGCTCATCTCCCGCCGCGACGACCTCCAACCCACCGCGCGCCTGCAATCCTCGCCCTATCTGCGCGGCCGCACCCTCGGCGCGCGCCTTCTCGCCGGACAACCTCAAGTCGGCGACGAAGTCGTCTTCCTCCCCGTCACCCCGTAGTGCTTCGGGTCATTGGTCATTGGTCATTGGTCATTGGTCATTGGTCATTGGTCATTGGTCATTGGTCATTTCGCGCCACCCAGTGGCGCGACGCTTTCCCCCTTGCCTCGCCTGAGCCGCGCGACTCACATTCGCATCTGACATGAACACTGTTCTCAACCCGACGCTGGCGATTTTTGGTCTGGGCGCGCCCGAGCTCCTGCTCATTTTCGGCGTGCTCATCCTGCTCTTCGGAGCCACCAAGCTCCCCGCCCTCGCCAAAGGCCTCGGCAAGTCAATCAAGGAGTTCAAAAAAGCCTCCAACGAAACCGACGAAGAAGAACCCGAGTCCGTCGTCAAAAAACCGTCCGACAAACCGGAAAGCACCAAGACCCACGGTTCGAATTAAATTTCGCCCCACACTTCAGACTCTTCTCAACGCGCCTGCTTCGAGGCGCGTTTTTTGTGCCCTGTATTTCCTAGCCGTCCGAAATCCCCGCTCCCATTACCTGCGGGGATATGAGAAAGAAATCATGGAGCCGTGAAACTTACTTCAGCCGGCCCTAATCTTACCGCCTGAGCGTCCAATCCCCGCATTTCGGGGATCAACGCAACGTGGCCAACAACTCTTTGGCCGTCATGCGACCCGATTTGTTCTGACCAAACGGAGACGTCGTATTCGTGCTCTTCACAGGAAGCGCATTTGCGGTGGCCACCGTCGTATCCATCGAGGTCGTGGTCGTAAGGGGAGGCGGCGGACACACACTACCCGCAGGTCGTCCGGCAAACGCAGCCTCGCGTGTGGTCAAATACGCCATCGATATCTCCCTACTCGGGCACTCCATGATCACCTGGCGCAGATAAGCGCAAAACTCGTCGTAATTCCCCCGCCACAACCGCCCGGAGAGCCACTCCACCACGCCCGTCTTCATCGCCCGCGCACGATACTCCGGATAAATCGCGGTAAGATCCTGCAAAACCTTGCGCGAGATCGGCTCGATATCCCCCTTGCGGTCGCGCAACGCGGGAATCCTCACCACGACCGGCGCCACAAATAACAACTCCTCGATAAACGGAAGCTCCAGATTGCGCCCCTGCTCGTCGCACTCCGCAACGGTGAATACGAATCTCAACGGCCGGTCCTTGTCCCGCCGACGCTTTGCAAGCCGCAGGAAATCCAGCAACTGGGCCTGTTGAACCGCCGCCAAAAGCTCGAGATCCTTGATCAAAAACGTGCGTGGAATCCCATCGTTCAAACGATCCAGAGAAGCTGCCGTGGCCAATCCCTCGGACGTGATTTCATGATGCCCCAAAACATACAGATACCCGTTCGGATCACCGCACATCGACTGATACTCCCGCGCTATCAATTCAAACTCACTCCCGGGCTCGCCCTTTAATATTACCCCCAACGGTTCCTGCCGTGCCTGCCAAAGCTGGCTCACAATAGCCCTCATCGCCGGACTGCGCGCCACAATATGATGCGTGCGATGGGCTGACGTTTGCTGGCCCCCTGCATGCTCCGCCCCTCCTTCTTCGACCATCTCCGGGGAATTTCCCCCTTCTCGCGCCTCAAGCAGCTTGTGGATCGCCGCAATCGCCTTCTTCGGATTGATCGGCTGAAGCAAAACTTCGCTGATACCCAACGGAAACAGCGGAATGATCCGCTCCACATCATCCTTGTTTGCGATGAGCAAAAGCCGGCTGTCCGGGGAAAGATACCGCGCCGTCTTGATAAACGCCGCCATATCCGCCGTCGCATCCAAGGTTATTGCGCACAGATCATAAAACCGGGTCACCAATACCCGTTGAAACTCCTCGGTATCATTGCACGCCGTGACCTGCGCGTCGCTGTCCGTCAGCAAAAGCGAAAACAAACTGCGCAGGCGGGCATCCGGAATGCAAAGGAGCGCTTGTGAACTCATTTAAAAATATACAGCGGACGTAAGAACCGCGAAAAACCTGTATGTAATAGGTTGATTGGTTAATATGCGCGGCCGCGGAACATGCGCACCGTTTTGTGCGGCTCCGGCGCGGCGACGGCGGGTGCAACGGCGGCAGGCTCGGGAACCGGTGCCGGTGCCGTCTGCGGAAAAGGCGCGGTAGAAAACGGAGTGGCCGTTGATCCGGTCGGCACCCGGGCGGCCGGCGCAGCCGGTGCGGCCGCCGCCGACTCGGGGGTAAACTCGGCCAGTGCGGCGGGCGTAAGATGTTTCAACGCCATGTTGGTTACCATGCGCGTCGATGCAAAATTGGCCGTCTCCGCCGCCAAAACCAGCAACACCGCCTGGTCAGTCCGCCGGAAGAAAAGCCACTTCTCCGCAAACTTCAGCAGATAGTCGTCACACGGCAGGAAATTTTCATCCATCGTCTCATAGAGCGCCGTGATACGACGCAGCGCATCGGCAAATACTTCCGGCGATAAAAACGCGGGCATGCGATTCACAAATACTTGCCCGTTGAGCCCGAAAAGGCACACGCCATCCACCCCGGGAATATCCAACACGTTGTCGAAAACTTTATTAAGAACCATGACGGTAGTAGGTTAGCTAAGGTTAAGAATTTGGCGCATCTGGGAAACGATCTCATTCACGCGCGCACGCGAATTGAGAATCACCCCGACCACCTCGTTGTTTACAGGGATGCAAACCACCGTGAGCGATTTGCCCTGAATCTGCGCCTCATGAAAGTGCTCGAGCCCGAAAGACTCCCCGATGAGCACTGCAATTTGCTGAAAGTAGACGATGACGTTCGCGAGAACATCAACTTCGTTGCCTTCCTGCTCGATGACGTCCCCGGCCTCTGAACAGCGGACATACCCAATGACATTGGGCGCCTGCATGATTTGATTGATGGCTAGATTGTTTCCCATGGTAGGATAGTGTGTTCAGGTTACATACCACATCGCGTGCCAGCTCGGTTCATCAGGGCCATTTGGCCCTTCCCACACTCCGTTTCTCCTCTGAAACATAAAGTTGTATCGATTTTATGGTGACACAATTTTCCGACACTTCAGCTGCGGGGATTGCAAATTAAAGGGGTTAACGCGCTGCAATCACATCGTCACCTCGGCCCCGCCCGCCTTGAAATTAATTTCTTTCACTCCGCGCCAGTTTGGACGGCGAGTTGTTTTCATCTTTGACACTCACAAGCATCAATCGTTTGTAGTCTCAACGGCGCAGGCGTCGTCGTAATCTACCGCACATGGCATCGAATCTATTTGGCTACTTCTCCAACGACATCGGCATCGATCTGGGCACCGCCAACACACTCGTTTACGTCAAGGACAAGGGCATCATCCTTCGCGAACCCAGCGTGGTCGCCCTCGACACCGTCACCCGCAAGGTCCGCGCCGTCGGCGAGGAAGCCAAAAAGATGCTCGGCCGCACCCCCGGCAACATCACCGCCATCCGCCCTATGAAGGACGGCGTCATCGCCGACTTCGACGTCACCGAGGAAATGCTGCGGTATTTCATCCGCAAGGTTCACAACAACTCCCTGCGCGTCGCCCCCCGCGTCGTCATCGCCATCCCTTCCGGCATCACCGAAGTCGAAAAACGCGCCGTCAAGGACTCCGCCACCCACGCCGGCGCCCGCGACGTCATCACCATCCCCGAACCCATGGCAGCGGCCATCGGCGTGGGCCTGCCCATCGACGAACCCGCCGCCAACATGATCGTCGACATCGGCGGCGGCACCACCGAGATCGCCATCATCTCGCTTTCCGGCATTGTATTCTCCAAATCGATACGTGTCGCCGGCGACGAGCTCGACAGCGCCATCGTCAACTACATGAAGCGCGCCTACAACCTCCTCATCGGTGAACGCACCGCCGAGGAGATCAAGGTCCGCATCGGCTCCGCCTACCCGCTAGACGAGGAACTCACCATGGAGGTCAAGGGCCGCGATTCCGTCGCCGGTCTGCCCAAGACCATCCACATCACCTCCCAGGAAATCCGCGAGGCGCTCAACGACCCCATTTCCGCCATCGTCGACGCCGTGCGCTCCACCCTGGAGCGCTGCCCTCCCGAGCTCTCCGCCGACCTCGTTGACCGCGGGTTCGTCATGGCCGGCGGCGGCGCCCTGATCCGCGGCATCGACCGCCTCCTGAGCGACAAGACCGGCCTGCCCGTCATCATCGCCGACGACCCCCTCTCCGCCGTCGCCAACGGCACCGGCGCCGTCCTCAACGACCTCAACTGGGTGCTGCAAAACGTCTGAGCACACCCGGCCGCCGCGGGCGCCGGCAAGGGGTTCCTCTCCGCACCGCCGCCGGCGTCCGCAGCCTCCCGCTTTCACCCGTGCTCCCCCAGCGTTTCGACCAGGCCAAACCGTTCCTCACCCTCGGCATCGCCTTGCTCGCGTGGCTGCTGTTGCCGACCGCCGTCAAACGCGTCGCCCGCGCCGGCTTTTTCGAACTCCAGGCCCCGCTCGAAACCACCGCATCCTACGTTCGCGACCTGCAGGATTTCTGGGCGCTCAAAACCCGCTCCAAAAACGAGCTCATCGAGGCCGGCCGCGACCTCGCCCGCCTCAACGCCGCCTACGAATCACGAATCCAGCAGGACGCCTCCCTGCGCGCAGAACTGGAACGTCTCCAAAGTATCCTCAACCTTCCCGTCCCCCAGGGTTATCGCGCCGAAACCGCCCGGGTCGTCAAACGCGACTTCACTTCGTGGTGGCAGCAACTCGTCATCCGCAAGGGTCGCAACCACGGCCTCGTCGAGGGATCCCCGGTCATCTATGCGGGCGGTGTGGTCGGACGCGTGCGCGAGGTCCACGCCTACACCGCCGTCGTCGAATTGATCAGCAGTCCCGGTGTGCGCATCGCCGCCGCCGCCGAGGGTGACACCCGGCCGATCAGCTACCAGGGAGGGGTCAATCCCACCTACGGCCCCGCCACCGGGCTCATTGAGTATGTCCCGCTCGATGTCTTCGTCACGCCCGACACCCCTCGCCGGCTGGTCACTTCCGGTCTGGGCGGCGTATTTCCGCCCAACTTCACCGTAGGCTACATCACCCGGGTCGAACCCAGCTCCGACGGCCTGTTCAAAACCGGCGAGGTCCGTCTCGATCCCGGCTTGTCCGCCCTCAACGAGGTCACCGTCCTCGTGCCCGAATCACCCGCGCCCGCCCGCTGATGACATGAAACTCCGGGTGCTCATCCTTGCCTTCGCGTCTCTGCTGCTCGCCCTCATCCTCGGCCAGCTCAACCACCTTCTCGGCGGCTGGCAGGTCAACGTCTGGTGCGGCGGCCTGTTCGTTGCGTTCGCCGCCTTGCGGCTCGACTACCGCACCGGCGCCGCCTCCGCCTTCATCGCCGGCCTCCTGCTCGACGCCGGCGAACCCGTCGCCTTCGGCACCCAGGGATTTCTTTTTCTCGCCGCCCACGCCGTCATCTTCAACGTCCGCGCCCGCGCCCCGCGCGATGAAACCGTCGTCGGCGTCGTCGTCGCCTTGCTGGCCAACCTCGCCCTTTTCCTCGCCTTGGGCTTTCTGCGCATCGATCCCACCGTCGAGCCCGCCCGCTCCTGGCTGCGGGGCTTCGCCGACCTCCTCGCCTCGCAAATCGTCCTCGCCCTGATCGCCCCGTGGTTCTTCGCCATGCAAAAACGTCTGCTTGAACTCTCGGGCAACAATCTCCGCGACCTTTCGCGCCGCTCGATCTAGCCATGTCCGTCAACGGCACTGAACGCGGCGGCGGCCTCGTCGAAACCCACAAGGGCTACAATCCCCGGGTCATCGTCTTTTATCTTTTTATCGCCATCCTGCTGCTCACCCTCGCCGGCGGTCTCGCCTACCAGCAGCTCCTCCAGGCCGGTAATTTCCGGGAAAGCGAGCGTCTTCAAAACCAGCGCCGCATCCTCGTCCCCGGCCCCCGCGGCAACATCTACGATCGCGACGGACGCCCGCTCGTCGCCAACCGCCCGCGCTTCGCCGTCACCCTTTACCTCGGAGAACTCCGCAAGGAATTCCGCTCCGAATACATCCGCATCCGCAAAGCGTATCGGGAAACCGGTGACAAGGACGTCCCGTCCCCGTCCCAGATGGAGCGCATCGCCCGTTTCACCGTCGTCCGCCGCTACCTCGACCAGGTCAACCGCGCCCTCTCCCGCAACGAAAAACTCGACGCCAACGATCTCGAAAAACACTTCCGCCAGCAACTGCTCCTGCCTTACCTGCTCGTCGACGACTTGCAGACGTCCGAATACGCCCGCCTCATCGAACAACTTCCCGTAACCTCGCCGCTCCAGGTTTACGCATCCAGCATCCGCGACTACCCGCTCGGCTCCATCGCCGCCCAGACGCTCGGCTACGTCACCGCCAACGACGCCATCGAGGCCGCCGAGGATTTCCCCGGCGCCGAACTCACCACGTTCAAAATGAAAGGCACCATCGGACGCGAGGGCCTCGAGTCGCGTTTCGATGAACTTCTGCAGGGCCAGACCGGCGGCGCCATCTACCGCGTCGATCCCTCCGGCTACCGGGTCAACCCGCCTTTGTCCAAACGCCAGCCCGTCCACGGAAAAAACCTGCACACCTCCCTCGACGCCGATCTCCAGCTCGCCGCCGAAAAGGCCATCGACTCCACCGAACTCGCCGGCGCCGCCGCCGCCATCGACATCCGCACCGGCGAGGTCCTCGTCCTTGCCAGCAAGCCCGACTACACGCTCACCGATTTTATTCCACGCCTGAGCCACGGGGCCGCCCGCGACATCACCGCTCGCGGCGCCTGGCTCAACCGCGCCACCCAGGGGCTCTACCCGCCAGGCTCTTCCTTCAAAATACTCACCGCCATCGCCGGCCTTCGCTCCGGCCACATCCAGCCCGACTCCGTCGTCGAATGCACCGGCACCTACCAGGTCGGCGGCCGCACCTACGTCTGCAACAACCACCGCGACCGCGGCCCCATCACCCTCGCCCAGGCCATCGAAAAAAGCTGCAACACGTTCTTCTACGACTACGGACTGAAAACCGGCGTGGAATCCCTCGCCGCCGAGGCCCGCCGCCACGGACTCGACCGCCCCGCCGGCATCGAAACCGCCGAAACCCGCGGCATGCTGATCCCCGACCCCGCCTGGAAAAAAGAACGCCGCGATTCCCGCTGGTATCCCGGCGACACCGCCAACATGTCCATCGGCCAGGGCGACGTATTGGTGAGTCCACTACAAATGGCCGCCTTCACCGCCTCCGTGGCGCGCGACGAACTCACCACCACGCCCACCTTGCTTCACCAGCCGGACCGCCCCGACCGGCACAGCGAGCGCAGCGGTCTCACCCGCGAGCAATACACCGCGCTTATCACCGGCATGGAGGCCTGCACCGTCACCGGCACCGCCAAGGTCCTCCAGGCCCCGTTCATGAAAATCCCCGGCCTGCGCATCGCCGGAAAAACCGGCACCGCCCAGAAACAGACCGCCGAGGGCACCATCAACTTCGCCTGGTTCATCTGCTTCGCCCCCGTCGAAAACCCGCGCATCGCCATCGCCGTCATGATCGCCGGCGACACCCCCGGCGAGGAAACCGGCGGCGGCCGCTACGCCGTCCCCGTAGCCGGCGCCATCCTCAAAAAATGGGATGAAAAACAAAAGTCCCCGCCCGCCTCGATGCTGCCCACGCATCTCACACCGGCACCTTGAGCGTCGGCGCGCCAGGCGCACGCGTCGCTCAAACCGACCCGTCCCGCTTCCGGCACACCCGCTTCGCCCTGCGAAACGCTCCTTGCGGATTAGGCCAGCCTACGCGCGGACCATAGCGCAACCGCTCCAACTCCGCCCGCACCCGTCCCCATTCTTCATCCGCGCCTTCGGGCTTCTTCCGCTCCGCGATCTTGCGTAGCCACCTTCCGGCCTCGCGTCTCACCGGATCAACTCCGCCCCTCGTCATGCCGCTGCGCCAGCGCATCCACAGGCCGCGCCCGTAATTCCGCCAGCCCAGCACCACCCCGAACGCCGTCACCACCACAAATACCCACGCCACCAGCCGCATCACATCCCACGGCTCGCGCAACCACGCCCCGATCGCCTCCAGTTTTTTCCCGATCATGGCCTTCAGTTTCTTTGCCCGGTTCTCGATCACATCCTTGGCATCCTTCGCCAGCTCGATCTGCGAGCTCTGGTCGAAATCAACGATGCGCCGATACCAGAACATACGCATCCCATCGAGTTTCGCCGTCCAGCCGGTGTGGCTGATTCGCTGCAACATCGCCTCGGTGCTCTCCGCGCGCGCTCCCGGTGCGGGCGCCGTCGTCGCCCCCGGTGTCGGGTCCACCCTCACCCAGGTCCCCGTCGCCCCGTCAAAAATCTCGCACCACGCATGCGCATCCGAATTCCGGATACTCAAGTGTCCCGTGCCCGCGTTCCACACCCCGCCGCGAAACCCCGTGACCATCCGCGCCGGATAACCCGCTGCTCGCGCCATCATCGTAAACGCCCCGGCAAACAGCTCGCAATGCCCCGGCTGGCTCGACTCGATCCAGCGCACCAGCACGTCGCCATCGCCTTCGCCCAGATTCATGTTGAGCGAATACGCATGGTTTCGTTTCAGCCACTCTCCCGCCCGTTCCGCGAACGCCTTCGCATCTTCCGGCGGCGCGTCCAGCGCGTCCACCCAAGCCTTCACCTTCGCCATATCCGCATCTGACAATTCCAGCTTCAAAAACGTCGGCGCACCCGGCGCTTCCGAGCGCCGACCTTCGGCATCCTCCGGCACTTCCCTCATCGACGGATAGGCGTCGCGCCGCTGCCTCACTTCGGGCCTGCCCAGCTCCGACGCGTAACGCATCCCTTCCACCCGGTAGGCGAACATCTTGGGCGGCGTTTTTTCCACCCGCAGCATCCGCAACTCATCGTTGATCGCGTAGTCCTGAGGTCCGTCGTTGAACTGCAATTGCTGGAACGACCCTAGCAGCGGCAAATAACGGGAGACACCGCCTTCCAGATAAAAAGTCCACACCGCATCCCCCGCCCGCGGACGCGCACTGCCCGCCACGCGAGCCGACCTCCGCCGCTCCGGCCGCATCTGATCCTTCAGTTCGTCGGACACGCCAAACGCCCCGTTCTTGTAAAGGTCCAGCACCAGCATACGCCAATACGGGTCTGACGGAATTAGCCGGTTGTCCGACACCTCCACGCGCAGCGCCACGCTGGTGTCCTCCTGGATCTTCGTCACGTCGCCGAATTTCACATTCTCGCTGAAGCCCGTCTTCGACGACTTCGAGATCATGTTATCCAGGAAAAACGTGTTTGTGATCTCGAAGCGCGGCAGCACGAAAAACAACAACCCCGACAACCCCACCACACCGCCGAACAGCCCCGCGCCCAAGAGCGTCACGCGCCAGTCCGTCGCCTGATGCAGCCGCCTCGCCAGCCGGCCCCACTCGATCCGCATCCACGCCGGGGGATCGTCCGCCGACACCACCGCCGCCACCTGCCCCGTCTCCGCCGAATCGATCAGAGTGATCACCAGCAGAAACATCAGCGTGCATCCCGTGAACACCACGATCTGCACTCCAAACGCCGGCGATGACGAGATCACGCCCGCCACCACCACCAGGAACAATCCCAGCACGATCAACTGCAGGTCGTCCCGCCGCTTCCTGGGCGTCACCGCACGGTAAAGCACCAGCATCAACGCCAGCCGGATCATCGCCGGCAGCGGCTCGCGGTTCAGATAAAAATCCACCGCAAACAGCGCCACGAACAAGGGAAACGCCAGGCGGTGCGCCCAACGCGGCACATGCAGCGTGAGCACCGGCCAGCGCATCACCACCGGCGTCGCCACCGTGATCACCACCAGCCACAACCACGCCTCGATGTCCATGTAGAGCACCGTCCACGCCGACAGCACCGCCAGCGCGCCGCCGAGGAGCCACTTGAGCTGGTGGAGCTCCGTGAGATTAAGCTGTGGCCGCTTTTTCTCCATCGACATAGGCCAGCACTCCGCGCGCGCCGTCGGGCGCGAAGGTCAGCACGTTGGTCCGGCGCACGCTCGGCGCGCCGCCGGAGGGTTGATACGACAGGGCCGCCGGCTTCACCAGAGCCAGCCGGTCCAGAAAACGCTCCAAATCATGCGCTCGCCTCACCGGCAGCGGCGCCTCGTCGTCGATCGCCACCGAGGTCAGCCGACCCGCGCGGAAAAGATCCTCCGCCATTGTCGCCGCCAGGCTGCACATCAGCTCAAACTGCTCCGGCCGCGCCCACGCCTCGCTTGAGGTCTGCACCCAGATCGCGAATCCCGTCTGCGTCTCCGCCGCATATTGCCGCACCATCAACCGCCGCAACCGCGCACTCGCCTTCCAATGCACCTGCCGGTGCGAATCGCCGCGCGCATACGTCCTCAACGCAAACAGATCGCTCCCTTGTCCCGCCCGCGACGCCCGTTCGACGTGCCCGGGCTGGTGCCACGACGCCAGCGGGAACTTCTGATACTCCACCGGCGCCGGCCACACCAGCACCTCGCGCTTCAGTTCGCTCCCGATCAGTTTTTTTAAAAATCCAAAGGGAAACAGCGACCCCACCGTCAGCAATTCCACCGTCAACCGCCCGCGCGTCGCCGGCTTCAGCGTCCACTCCAGAAACGTCTCGCCCCGCGCCTCGAGCCGTTCGCGCAAGGGCAGTCGCATCGCCTTTTTTTCGCCCGTCGCCCCGATTTCAAACCACAGTCCGTAGGCCGGCAGCACTTGCTTGTTGTTGTGCAACTCCACCAAAACCGGGTGGTCCCTTCCCGCCCTCAACG
>CAMBLN010000038.1 GCA_945868215.1 Opitutus sp. GAS368 | reverse complement strand
CCCGTCCTCACCTTCGGCAGCATGGTCTACGACAATCCCGGCGCCTGGATGGAACGCTTCGTCCGCGCCTGGCCCCGCGACCGAAAAATCATCGTCCAGCGCGGCTGGGCCCAGTTCCCCCAACTCGGCGACGACGCCCACATCAAGGTCATCGGCAAGGTTTCCCACGACCAGCTCTTCCAACACGCCAGTGCGGTCATCCACCACGGCGGCGCCGGCACCACCGCCAGCGCGCTCCACGCCGGCGTCCCCCAGATCGTCGTCCCCCACATCGGCGACCAGACGTTCTTCGGCACCGAAGTCGAACGCCTCGGCTGCGGTTTCCGCCTCAAAAAAAACCTTCTGGCCCGAACAACTCCACGGCGCCCTCACCCGTCTTGCCGCCAACCCTTCCCACGCCCAACGCGCCAAAGCCGTCCGCACCCAACTCCTCAGCGAAAACGGCCCCGTCGCCGCCGTCGCCGAACTGGAACGCTTCGTAGCCGAACACGCCCGCGGCGCCGTCACCGTTTGAAGGTAGGGCGCGTTATCCCTAACGCGCCTTCCGTCTTCCGGTCCTCGCAGCAGGCGAGTTAAGGATAACCCGCCCTCACCGCCACTCGTGCCGCGGATACCGCCGCGACAACTCCGCCTTCACCTTCGGATACATGTCGCGCCAGAAACTCGTCAGATCATCCGTCACCTGAATCGGTCGCTGATTCGGCGCAAGCACTTCAAATTTCACCGCGACCCGTCCGTGCGCTATGGTGAACCGCCCATCCACACCAAACAGTTCCTGAATGCGCGCGCTCATCACCGGCGGACCTTCCGCCTTATACGTCAACCGCGCCTTGCGCCCGTTGCCCATCACCAACCGCTCCGGCAGATAATCATCCAGCACCGCCAGTTGCTCCGGCCTTAACCAATCACGTAACGCAGGCATCACCGGTTTGTCCTTCAACTCCCGCGCCCCGTAGCTGCCATAACAAATCTGCTCAATCAGCGTCGCGCGATCCGCCTCCGTGATCGGCGTAACCTCCAGTTCCGGAAACCACTCCGCCAACCGGTTCACACGCACGATCCACTGGTCCACATTTTCATTCCACTCCGTCAGCAAAATATTTCCCGCCATCACCTCGCGCGCGAGCAACGTCGCCGCATCGCTCTCCGGCGGAGTCTCCGCCGTCAGCTTCGCCTCCAGCACCAGATCGCGAAACCTCCGCTCGCGCCGCGCAATCACCCGCCGCGCCTGCTCGTCATATACGACGCCCACCGCATCGCGATAGTCCTCGGGGAACAACTCCTTCAACCACGACTCCTCGACCGCCGTCGCCTGCGACAACAACACGCTCACCTCACCGCCGCGCCCTTCGATTTCACTGATCTCCGCCGCCACCAACAGCGGCGCCCGCTGCAACGCACTCTCCCGCGCCAGCACCCCGCGCCGCCCGTGCACGAGGTCACAGCGCAAAGTCCCGCCATCGAGCCGTTTCGCCAGCTGATCCGAAAATCCCGCTAGCACGCACTTCCTCACCTGCACGCCATCGACCGGCTTCTCGCTCGCATCGAGCCCTTCCTTCGCCGCGATTTCCAAGAATTGTTTGAACAAAGGCCCCACCTGACGCGCCCCTTGTGCATGAATGCCCAGCCTCCGGCACGCATCGACCGAATAACTATTCTGCTCCGCAAATTTCCACGCCCGCATCAGTAGGAAAAAATCACTCTCGTCCTCATCGCCCAAAATCTTCTCGCGCGCCTCCTCCACGTCACGCGGCACCCCGCGCATCAAAAACGAACGCCCCTGCGTGAGCGACGCCATCAACGCCACCGGCCGCACGCAGTCACGTGCATCCGCCTCCAGCAACATCCGCGCATACCGCGGATGCACCGGAAACCGCAGCATCCGCCGCCCCGTATCCGTAATCACCCTACGCTTGCCACCCAGCGCCCCCAAATCCGCCAACAAAACCTCCGCCCGTTCAAGCGCTTTCGGCTCCGGTTTCTCCAACCACGGAAACGCCGCGATGTCCTCAATGCCGCTCGCCTTCAGCGTCAGCACGACCTCCGACAAATCCAGCCGCTTCACCTCCGGCAACTCCTGCAACGCCCTCCCACTGTGCTCGCGCTCCGTCCACAACCGCACGCACACGCCCGGTGCCGTGCGCCCCGCACGACCCGCTCGTTGATCCGCGCTCGCAATCGAAACCTTTTCAATGAGCAGCGTGTTGATCCCCCGGTTCGCATCAAACCGCGCCACGCGCGCCAGTCCGCAATCCACGACCACCGTCACGCCATCAATCGTCAGCGACGTCTCCGCCACATTCGTCGAAACGATGATCTTCCGCTGCTCGCTCCGCGCCACCGCGCGATCCTGCTGCTCTGGCGGCAATTCGCCATGCAACGGAAACGCCACGAAGTCCCGCAACGCGCTCTCAAACTGCAAAGCCTGCAACGTCCGGCTGATCTCATACGCACCAGGCATGAACACCAAAAAATCCCCCGCGCTCGTCTTGCCAGCGACGCGCGCCACTTCGCGCGCCGCGACGTCCCACACGTTGTCCTTCTCAAAATTCACCGCCTTCGGCAGATACTCGATTGCCACCGGAAAACTCCGCCCCTGCGACGTGAGCACTTCGCACGGTGCCAGGTAGTCCTTGAGCACCACCGCATCCAACGTCGCCGACATCACCACGATCTTCAGGTCCGGCCGTGCCGTCTGCTGAATCTGCAACGCCCGCGCCAGCGAGATGTCGCCATACAAATGCCGCTCGTGAAACTCGTCGAACACCAGCGCCGCGATGCCTCGCAGCGTCGCGTCAAACGACATCTGCCGGAGCAAAATGCCCTCGGTCACAAAACGGATCTTCGTCTTCGCCGATACCCGTGACTCCAACCGGATCTGGTAACCCACTTCGCCGCCCAACTCACACCCGACTTCCTCCGCCACACGCTTCGCCAACATGCGCGCCGCCAGCCGCCGCGGCTGCAAAACGACGACTTCGCCTTGGGTCAAAAAACCATGCGCCCGCAGCATCTGCGGCAGTTGCGTCGATTTGCCCGACCCCGTCGGCGCCTGCACGATCACACGTCCTTGGGCGCGCAGACTCGCCACCAGGGTGGACTCGAGTTCGTAGATGGGAAGTTCGCGCGGCGAGACAGGCATGAAGCCGGTCAGGATTTTCGACTGGAGCGCACGTGTCGAGCCTGCTGCGTTCGATGCAATGCTTTCCCATCCGCTCTGGTCCAGTCCCGTCCCCCACGCCCTCGGCACCGAGCCGCAGGACATCCCCACGCTCACAGCCTACCTGCCGCCCTCCGATAAACGCAACGGCGCCAGCATGCTCGTCCTCCCGGGCGGCGGCTACGGCGGACTCGCCCCCCACGAAGGCCAAGGCTACGCCGAGTGGTTCGCCGCCCACGGCATCACCGCCTACGTTCTCCAATACCGTCTCGGCTCCCACGGCTACCGCCACCCCGTCATGCTCAACGACGCCGCCCGCGCCCTCCGCACCGTGCGCGCCTGGGCCCGCCGCGACGGTCTCGATCCCGCCCGCATCGGCATCATCGGTTCCTCCGCCGGCGGACACCTCGCCTCGACCCTACTCACCCACTTCGACGCCGGCCTCAACACCGCCTCCGACGTGATCGAACGCGAAAGCTCCCGACCCGACCTCGGCATTCTCTGCTACCCCGTGATTTCCCTCGGCGAGTTCACCCACGAAGGCTCCAAGAAAAACCTCCTCGGCGAAAACCCGCCCGCCGACCTCGTCCGTCTCCTCTCCAACGAACTTCAAGTCACAGCCACGACCCCGCCCACGTTCATTTGGCACACCGCCGACGACCAAGCCGTGCCCGTGGAAAACGCGCTCCTCTTCGCGTCGGCCCTGCGCCGTTCCGGTGTTCCGTTTGATCTGCACGTTTACGAACACGGCGTCCACGGCCTAGGTCTTCCCACTCCCGGGAACATCGTGCCGCCTTGGGACGTCGATCTGCTCTTCTGGCTCAACCAGCGCCGCTTTCTCTGAAGGTAGGAGCCCATTCATGGGCGATTGGCTCGATGCTCGAAAAGTAGGAGCCTGCTTGCAGGCGATGAGAACCAACCGCCGTCGCTAATCTTCCGCATCGCCTGCAAGCAGGCTCCTACCTTCCTCACCTCACCCGATCAACTTCGTCTGCCGCAACGCCTCATAGCAGGCGATCCCCGCCGCCGTGCTCAGGTTCAGAGAACGCACCTCATGATTCGCGTGCGGAATCGTCAGCCTCCAATCCGCGCCGAACTCCGCGTGCAACCACTCCGGCGCGCCGTGGCCTTCGTTTCCGAAAACCAGCCCGTCTTCATCCGCGAAACTCGCGCTCCAGTAACTCTGCTCGGTCTTCGTCGTAAACAACCACAGCCGCTTCGGCCCCGACTGGCTCGCGCGAAACGCCGCCCAATCCGCGTGGTGATGCACATCGAGCGAATGCCAGTAGTCCATACCCGCGCGCTTCAGGTGCTTGTTCGTGATCTCAAACCCCAGCGGATGGATCAGATGCAGCCGTGATTTCGTGAGCGCGCACATCCGGCCGATGTTGCCGGTGTTCTGAGGAATCTCGGGCTGAAAAAGGATCAGATGAATCATCTCGAAAACGACTACTCCAACCCACGACAGCCACGCGTCCACCCCAATCCCGCCGTCATCTGATTTGCATTTGCTCCCCGTTGGCACCCAGCCATGATCGCACGCGTGGAGGATGACCCGGGCAAAACCATCGTGATCGTGGATGACGAAATGTCCTTCACCGATTTATTGGGACGCCTGCTGGCCGAACACTTTCGCTCCCCCATTCTCACCTTCAGCAATCCGCTGTCCGCCTTGGAAGCACTGCCGCACCTCAATGTCGGCGTGTTGGTGACCGATTACTACATGCCGCATCTGAACGGCTTGGAATTGATCCGCAAGGCGGGCGATTTGGGACCGGCCGCCCCGGCTTGTATTCTCATCACCGGCCATTCGCTTGAGAATAACGACGACGAGCTTGAGTGCCTGATTCATTTCAAGGCGATTCTCTACAAGCCGTTTCGCTGGCAGCAACTGGCCGCCCTGATAGAAAAAACTGGCCCGCCGACGCTCCCTCGCCCCTGCGCGCGAGCGAACCCTCATTCTAGGACCAGCCCCGTGTTGTCGGCCGCCAGCACGCGCGCGGTGCTCGTCAATCCCGCTTCCGCAAACGCCGCCTGCATGCCCGCCGCAACCGCCTGCGCAACCGACAGGGGCGCCACGCACAACACCGTCGAACCGCTTCCGCTCAACCACCCCGTATACGCACCCGCGGCGACACCGGCGGTGATCGCGGCGCGCCCGCCCGGAATGCGGGGCAACCGGTAAGGCTCGTGCATGTAGTCGTTCACCGCGTGGCGCAGCCGCTCGTATTCGCCCGACACCATCGCCGCCACCAGATAAGTCGCGCTGTTGATGCTCTTCACCGCGTCGAAATACGACAACGTCGCCGGCAGCACGCCGCGCGACTCTTTCGTGAGCATTTCCACATCCGGCGATGTCGCCACAAAGGCCAGCTCGGGCGGAAGCTCCACCCGCATGGTATCGACATAGGCTCCGGTGGACGCATCGCAGCGCGCCACGCAAAACCCGCCCAATATCCCCGCCGCCGCGTTATCCGGATGCCCCTCGATGGCCGTCGCGATCGCCACCAGTTGATGTTTCGAAAGCGCCACGCCCGAAAGCGCGTTCAACCCGCCCAGCACCCCGCCGATCACTGTAACGCTTGAACCGAGTCCGCGCGCCGGCGGCACGTCTCCAGAAATCTGATACGAAAATCCGAATGGCCGGATGCGCGCCGCCGCGAAAAAAGACGCGGCCGTGGTCTCCACCATCGCCTGCGCGCGACCGTCGGGGGCCGACACCGGCCGGGGCGCCTCCCCGTCCTCGCGCCCAAGCGTCACGCGGTTGTGGACCTGCAAGGCCAGCCCCAGCGTGTCGAAACCCGAGCCGCAATTGGACGTGCTGCCCGGCACGCGGACCGTCACCGTTGTCAAAGGATGGCTCATGCGCGGCGGGTGGGTTTCATGGCTTTCTCGACTTCCATCATCTCGGCTTTTTTGCGGAGGTCCGCGCGTTTGTCATGAAGTTGTTTTCCGCTGCAGAGCGCCACTTCAACTTTCACCAACGCCTCTTTGAAATACATCCGCAAGGGCACCAGCACGAGGCCGCCGACCTGCATCGCCTGGGCGATCTTGCGGACTTGGTGGCGATGTAGGAGCAGCTTCCGCGTGCGGCGCGCGGCGTGATTGTTGATGTTGCCGAACGCGTATTCGTCGATGTGCGCGTTGAACAGCCACAGCTCGCCTTTTTCAAATTTGCCGAACGCGTCCCCGATCTGGGCGCGCCCGCCGCGGATCGCCTTCACTTCGGTGCCGTGCAACGCGATGCCCGCCTCGAACCGTTCCTCCACGTGAAAATCACGCAGCGCCTTGGCGTTGCGGACTTCCGTGAAGCGTTGGGTATCTTTTTTTTGGGCGGACATGGGACTGGGCCGGCGGGACCCGGAAAGAAGCTATAAAAAAAGTCACTCCGCGCGAGGCGAAGAATCAAACGGCGGCTGGCGGCCGCCCGACTCCTGCCTGGCACGGAATGACCCGTTGAGCACGCGGGCGTTCCCGCGGCGGCGACCGTTTAGCTGGCGGCCTCGGCCTCTTGGAAGGTGATCTTGCCTTCGATGATCTCGCGCAGGGCGATGTCTTCGGGGGAAAGCTTCTCCAGGGATTCGACCAGCGCGCGCTGACCGCGGCGGAGTTGTTTCACGCGGCGAGAAACCACGTTGATGAGGATATTGGCGTCGGGAATGACTTTGTGGGCTTCTTTAAGGTAGTCGTCTCTCATGGTCGGCAGGGCTTGGGCGATGGCGATAAAAGGGAGATAGCACAGCTCCCGTTCCGCTCGGTCAAGGGTTTATTTCCCGCCCGATCTTGCGTCCGGCAGGCTCCTTGCTTGCCCTGAAACCATGCTCATCGCCTGGACCACCGTGCCGACCAAGGTCATCGCCGACAAACTGGCCGCATCGGCCGTGCACGCGCATCTCGCCGTGTGCGTGCAAGTCGAGGGTCCGGTCGTCTCCCACTACATCTGGGAAGGCGTGGAGGAAAAATCCGAGGAATACCGGCTCACGTTTAAACTCCTTTCGACCCAGCTTCCCGCTCTGGAAACCTGGATTCACGCGCGCCACCCCTACCAAGTCCCCGAATGGATCGTGGTAAAGGCGGACCATGTTGCAGAAAAATACTTGTCATGGGCTCGTGCGGTCCGTAGCAACTGACCCTTTAACGAATCGAAACCCTCTCTTTTTAATACCATGTCACAGCACAAAAGTCTCCAAGGCGCCTCCGGCATCGTCGTGAAGCGTAACGTCCTCAAGCGCTTCGAGCGCGTCGCCGTCCTCAAGAAGCGCGGCCAATGGAAAGAGGGCGACCGCGTCGCCGGCCTCCGCAAGACCAAGCCCGACGTCTGATTCGCGGTAAATTTCTGTTTACCTGATGGCAGGCCGCTTCATTTGTGGCCTGCCTTTTTTGCGCCTTTTTACAAACAACCATGACTTCCATCCTCACCCACCTGCGCATTGTTTTGATCGGTTTCTGCATGGGCGCGGCCGACCTCGTTCCGGGGGTGTCGGGAGGCACCGTGGCCTTCGTCGGTGGTATTTACGACCGCCTGATCAACGGCCTCAAAAGTCTCGATGTCGTCACGCTCCGGTTGCTGCTCAAGGGGCGGTTAGCCGCGGTTTTTGAACGCGTGCCGGTGGTGTTTTTTCTGACGTTGGGCGCGGGTTTGATCACCGCGATCCTCAGCCTGTCGCATCCGCTGTCCGCCTTGTTCAAGAGTCACCCCGTTCAACTGTGGACGTTTTTCTTCGGACTGGTGCTGGGCTCCATTCTCCTGCTCGCAAAAGAAACCTGGCGCTGGCGGGTGGTTGACTGGATCGCGTTCATCGTGGCGGCGGCCGTCACCTACTGGCTGGTCGGCCTGCACACGATGCAGACCCCGCCCACCCTGCCCCTCTTGTTTTTGTCCGGGGCGATCGCGATTTGCGCGATGATCCTGCCGGGCATCTCCGGCTCCTACCTGCTGGTGATTCTCGGCAAATACCATCAGGTCCTTGAAGCGCTCAACCATCGCGACTTCGCGGCGCTGGGCGCTTTCATCGCCGGCATCATCGTGGGCATCCTGTCGTTTGTGCGCGTGGTCAGCTGGCTTCTCCGCACCTGGCGGCAGGTCACGCTGGTGGCGCTGACCGGCATCATGGCCGGCGCTCTGCGCACCGTCTGGCCGTGGAAAGAAACCATCGCCACCCGCATCAACAGTCGCGGCGAGGAAGTCCCGCTCACGCAGATCAACATTTTCCCGGAGGCAGGCGCCTCGGCCTTTGTGACCGCACTGCCCTGGCTGGTGGCGGGACTCGTGGCGGTCGTCCTGCTCAGCCGGCTCAATCCGGCCGACAAAAAAGTTTCGCCTACCGGCTCTGCAGGCTGAACCGGTTCAGCCCGAGCTTGCGGCAGGTATCCATGACGAGCGTCAGCATTTTGAGCGGCGTCGTCTCGTCGGCGCGGATCAGGATGGGCGCGTCTTTGTCGAGGTCGCGCACCTGACGCAGCAATTCGGTGAGTTGCTCCTCGGTCGCCTCCTTGCCGTTGAACGACAGCACTCCTTCCGCGGAGATGCCGATCGTCACCGGGCCCTTGAACTCGTTTTTTCCCGCGGTCTCAACCTTGGGCAGCGTGATGTTGAGCGTCGCCGACGAACGGAACTGCATCGTCACAAACGAAAAGAAGACGAGCAGCACGAGCACGTCGATGAGCGGAATAAGATTCAGCTCGGGACGTTTGCGGCGGCGGCGGCGTTGAAGCGTGCTCATGAACGCTTAGTTCGCCGGCTTTCGGGCGAGGATGCGCTCAAGGAGCACGTCGAGTTGCGCGGCGTATTTGTCCACGCGACGCTGAAGAATGCCGCCGCCGAAGAGCGCGGGCACGGCGATCACGAGCCCGAGCACCGTGGCCGAAAGCGCGAGCGAAACGCCGCTGGTGAACTTCACCGGATCGGGCAGACCGGTCTCACCGGAGATACTGGAAAACACGCGGATGAGCGACCACACGGTGCCGGTAAGTCCGATGAGCGGCGCGCCGGCGTAAATGACGTCGAGATAAGGAAGGCCGCGCTCCATGCGCACGAGTTCGAGCCGGGCAAAGGCTTTTACGGCGTCGGGATCGGCGGGGTGTTGCTCCGCGAAAGCGACGATGCGCGAGAGGACGGAGTGTTGTCCGCCGCTGATCGGACGGCCGGCTACGATGGCGTCAACGAGATCGTCGGGCAGGATGGCCGAGCGGCGGAGCGCATAGCCGCGTTCAACGAGGATGAACACGAGCACGAGGGAGCACAGGGCGAGTGGATAAAGAAGGACGTCTGCCCCCTTGAAGATGTCGATGACGGCGAGAAACATGGAGAGTGGTGGCGGTTACGACCGCAGACGCGGGCAAAGGTCGCAAAAAAACCGGCAGGTCCTACGAAGACCTGCCGGTTGGAGGGGCGCAAGCCTCAGGCGGCCATGTAAGGCAGCTTGGCGGCGGTGGAACGCACGTCGGGCAAACCGTCGATGAGCTCGCCGATGGCGTCCCAGCGTCCGTTGACAAGCGCATCGCGGGCGGATTCGCGCTGGGCGATCTTGACGGACTGGCCGGCGAAACGGGCCTCCAGCTTCTCAAGGTCGATGGTGACCTCGGTCTGCGGGTTGGCCTCGACCGCGGCGGCGATCTTGGCAATATCTTCGCGGCCGGCGGTCACGCAGGGCATGCCGAGCGTGGTGCTGTTGCCGAAGAAGATCTCGGCAAAGTTTTCGGCGATGACGGCCTTGAAACCGGCCTTGGCGATGGCCTGCGGGGCGTGCTCGCGGGAGGAGCCGCAACCGAAGTTGGCACCGGAGAGGAGGATCGTCGCGCCCTTGTGCTCGGGCTTGTCGATCGGGTGCTCAATCTTGTTGCCTTGCGGATCGTGACGGACGTCGAAGAAGAGGAATTCTCCGAGACCGTCGAAGGTGACGCACTTCATGAAGCGCGCCGGGATGATGCGGTCGGTGTCGATGTCGTTGCCGGGGACGTTGACCGCGCGGCCGGTGACGGAAGTGATTTTTGCGAGAGCCATTTTTAAAAGTTTAAGTCGGAAGTTTAAGTTTAAGGAGGGAGAAGCTGAGTGTGTCCGGATGCCGGAACTTAAACTTCAACTTCTCCCTTCAACTGTCTTTTCGGTCAGTTGACCGAAAAGACCTCGCGGGCGTCGGAGACTTCGCCGGTGACGGCGGCGGCGGCGACCATGACCGGGCTCATCAGGATCGTGCGACCCGTGATGGAACCCTGGCGGCCCTTGAAGTTGCGGTTGGAGGACGAGGCGCAGAGCTGGTCGCCGATGAGCTTGTCGGGGTTCATCGCGAGACACATGGAGCAACCGGCGGCGCGCCACTCGAAACCGGCTTCGACAAGGATCTTGTCGAGACCGAGCTTCTCGCACTGGAGCGCGACGATCTGCGAGCCGGGGACGGCGATGGCTTTGACGCCGGCGGCGACCTTGCGGCCCTGGATATATTTGGCGACTTCCTGGAAATCGGAGAGGCGTCCGTTGGTGCAGGAACCGAGGAACGCGACGTTGATCTTGGTGCCCTTGATCGGCTTGCCGGCGGGCAGCTTCATGTATTCGAGCGCCTCGATGATGCCGGCCTTGTCGTCGGCCGAGGTGGCAGTCTCCGGGCTGGGGACGTTCTCGGTGATCGAGATGCCCTGGCCGGGATTGATACCCCACGTGACGGACGGAGCGATGTCGGCTGCATCAATGATCATGACGTCATCGTAATGTGCGCCCTTGTCGGAGGCGTAGGACTTCCAACGCTCGACCGCGGCATCCCACTCCGAGCCCTTCGGCGAGTAGGGACGCCCCTTCAAGTAGGCGAAGGTGGTCTCGTCGGGATTGACGTAACCGACGCGTGCGCCGCCCTCGATGGACATGTTACACACGGTCATGCGCTCTTCCATGGTGAAGGCGTCGAAGGTGGTCCCCGCGTATTCGTAGGCAAAGCCGGTGCCGCCGTTCACTCCCGTGAGGCGGATGATGTGGAGGATGACGTCCTTGGCATACACGCCGGCGCGCAGCTTCCCGTTGACCTCGATGCGGCGGACCTTGAGGGCGCCGAGGGCCATCGTCTGCGTGGCGAGCACGTCGCGCACCTGGCTCGTGCCAATGCCGAACGCGATCGCGCCAAACGCGCCGTGCGTGGAGGTGTGCGAATCGCCGCAAGCGATGGTGGTGCCGGGCTGGGTGATACCCTGCTCCGGTCCGACGATGTGAACGATGCCCTGCTTGCCGGAGGCGCGGTCAAAGAAAGTGACGCCGAACTCCGCGCAATTCTTGCGGATCTCATCCATCATGGCCTGCGCCAAACTGTCCGCGTAAGGCTCGACCAATTCGTTGGTGGGGATGATGTGGTCCACGGTCGCAAACGTGCGGTGCGGGAAGGCGACCTTCAGACCGAGGTCGCGCAACATGCCGAAGGCCTGGGGCGAAGTGACCTCGTGGATGAGGTGCGTGCCGATGAGCAGCTGAGTCTGGCCGTTGGCCAGCTTGCGGACGGAGTGCGCGTCCCAGACTTTTTGGAAGAGAGATTTAGCCATGTTCAGGGTGGTCGAGGTTGTCGGAAGCAAGCGCTCCCGTGGTCAAACAAGGCACTGAGACTACCAGATTCTTGCATACCTGGGAAATACTTGTTCAGTCATCTGTGATGCCTCGTGAGTATCAGTTTGATTATGAACTTCGACACCTCGTTTATTTTCGCGAGGTCGCGCGGCAGCTGCATTTCCGCAAGGCCGCCGAAACGCTGGCCATCGCCCAACCGGCGCTGAGCCGGCAGATCGCGCAACTGGAGGCGGCGCTGGGCACGCCGTTGTTCGTGCGCTCGCGTCGCAAAGTCGAACTCACGCCCGCCGGTCGCGCACTGGCCGAACGCGTGGAGCCGGTTTTGCGGGCATTGTCGAAGATTCCGGCGGAGTTGCACTCATTGGCCGAAGGCGGCAGCGGACACATCAAGGCGGGTTTCACCGGTCTGGCGATGGCTACGGTGCTGCCGGCCATCCTTCGCGAATTTCACCGGAAGTTTCCCGGAATCCGGCTGGAACTCAACGAGTCGCCCACCTCGGCGCAGCTTGCGGCCTTGCAGGCGGACGACCTGGCGTGCGGTTTTTTTCATCCGGAGGCCACGCCGACGCCGGGGCTCAAAACCCAGGTGCTGCTGCGCGAAAAAAACGGCGTGCTGCTGCCTGCCGATCACGCCCTCGCCTCCCTGCCCTCCCTGCACCTGCGCGATCTCGCGGCGACACCGTTCGTGCTTTTTCCACGGGCCTACAACCCCGGATTCTACGACCGGATTCTGGCCGCCTTTGCCAAGGCCGGCATAGCTCCGCACATAGCGGAAGAGGTCTGGCCGCGCGCCAACGGCGTGGGCTTCGTGCGTGCCGGAATCGGCGCGACATTCATGTGCCCTTCCGAGGCGCAACAGCTGCCGCCCGAGGTCATCTTCCGCGAGTTGGAAGGACCGGGGCCGGAAAGCCGGCTGGTCATCGGCTGGAAAAACACGGGGGATCTTGATCCGGCATTGGCGGCATTCCTGTCCGTCGCGGTGGATCGCCCGGCGAATGCGGACTGATCACTTCAACTTGTCCGCAAGCTCCTTCATCTCACGGTCCATCTGGCTGTCCGGCTCCGGAGTCAGCGCAACACGGGTCTGGGCGAGCATTTGCACGGCCTCCCCTCGTTTGCCCTGCTGGAGCAAACCGATGACGAAGGGCTCCGTCACCCGGTCGTAAAAATCAATGCCGCCGTCTTTGCCGTATTGTTTCAATACCTGCCGGTAAACCCGCATGTGTTCGATATAATCGCCTTTCTGAATCGCCGCGGCCATCACGGCGGCGGCTTGGGTGACGGCAAAGTCATCGCGTCCACGCATCTGCCCGCGACGCACCAAGGAACGCTCCTCGAACTCGGCGGCGCTTTTCTCTCCTCGCGCATTCAGACTCGCCACCAACTCACGGGTGAATCGCGCGGCCAGGTCGGGGTAGCGTTGCAAGGCCTGCGCGGCTTCACGCAGCAACGCTTCTTTTGCGAGGGGCGCCAGCCCGTAATTGGCCGCAACCAGGATCGCCCAGGCGTCGGCATTGCGCCGTTCAAAATTGACCGCTTTGCGCGCAGCCACGGCGGCCGCTTCTTTTTTGCCTATCCTGAAATAAACTTCGGCGAAAATCTGCTGCTGTTTTGACTGCCGGTAAGGCTGCAGTTTCCGAAAGCCCTCGCTGAGAAAAAGCAGCTCATGATCCGACAGGAGTTTCCAAGTCTGCGGATCATACGCGACGCCGGTCACGAAACGTTGCTCCGCATACCGCCCCGCATCCAGCACCCAGCGCTGACCGGTTCCCAGATAACCGAACCAAGCATGGCGCCCGTCTTTTCCCGATCCGGCGAAAAGCAGGGTGGGCACGCCGCGCGCCTTGCCTGCCTGCGTAGCAAAATACGCCTGGTCCACGCAGATCCCGCCCTCCTTGAGAATCTCGGGGAGGCTGTAGCTTTCCGACGCCCAGGCATACTCGTTGGCTTCAATGCGATCCGTCCTGTAGCGCACCGCCTCGTAAGATTTCACCAATGTCGCCAAAGGAAATTTCACCGAACGCTGGGCCCAGACGAGATCGCCAAAAGGCGCCGACAAATCCACCGCAAATCTCAATTCGCCGACCGGCAGGTTCGCCAGTTTATGAAGCGTCACCCCGCGTTGATCGGCTTCTGTGAGAAACTTAAACGCGTCCGTTGGATTGGGCAAACGGCGTGGAAGCACTTCAACCGAGACCTGTCCGTGCGGCCAATGAGGCGGAGGCGCCGCATCGTAAACCAAGGCGATCGCCAGCGCGAGTTGGGTGTAGGTGGCGAAACGGCGCGCATCCGACTCCCGCAAATTTTCCAATATAAACATCACGCGCGGCAAAAGATCGTGAGGGGAAACTTGATTGAAAAACGCCTCGGAAAAGGCGCGATCACCCAGCAGCCAGGTCACGGTTTCCTCCGTCAGCAAAAGCGACATCTGCTGGTCGGGCAGTTTGCTGATTTTATCCAGATCGGATCGAAGTCCCGGAATCCCGGCGCGCGACTGGTTTTCCATCCACACCTTCGCCAATTCAGCCTGCGATTGCCCGAGAAGATCGCTCCAGCGCGCCACATAATACCAGGCAACGGCCGCATCTTCCTGACGGAGTTCGTAAGCTTTCAGGGAACCGGCATAGAGGCGAAGTGCGATGGGTTGCCAGCCATCCCTCAGCACGGCGGCCTGCACAGCCTTGATGCGTTCAGGAGTGGGTGGACGGGTGAACCAATCGTCGGGAAAAGCCACCTGCGCCCGCAACCCGGCCGCACCAAAAAAACAAACGAAAAGCAGGGTCGTTATGAGACGGCTCATGGGTTGCGAATGAATAAGGCGTGAAGCGCAACGGAGCCAAAACAAAACGCCCCGCAACCGATAGGGTTGCAGGGCGTGAACAGCGGGCAATCGCAGGCCCGGCCCGAGTTGAGCTCAGGATGCCACGTTGGTGTCGGGTGACGGCTCGGCGGGATTCTTCTGCTTGAACGAGAGCTGCTCGCCCGCGCGTTCCACCAGGATGGTTTCGCCGTCTTTCACGTCGCCGCGCAGGATCGCCTCGGCCAGCGGATCTTCAAGGTAGTGCTCGACGGCACGGCGCAACGGACGCGCGCCGTATTTCTCGTCGTAGCCTTTGTCGATGAGCAGGAGTTTCGCCTCGTCGGTGAACTCGAGCTCGATTTTGCGCTCGGTGAGACGCTTCGCAAACTTGGTGACTTCGAGGTCCACGATTTTGACGAGATCGGTCTTCTCCAGCGGGCGGAAGAACACGATGTCGGAGATACGATTGAGGAACTCGGGCTTGAAGACGCGCTTGGCCTCTTCGAGAACCTTTTCGCGCATCTTCTCGTTGTCACTGAAGCTCGACGCGGCGGCGGCGAAGCCCATCGAGGTCTGGCGCTGCAGGAGCTGCGCACCGACGTTCGAGGTCATGATGATGATCGTGTTTCGGAAATCGACCACGCGGCCGAGCGAGTCGGTCAGGCGTCCGTCCTCGAGGATTTGCAGGAGAATCTGCAGCACGTCGGGGTGGGCCTTCTCGATTTCGTCGAACAGGATCACGGCATAGGGCTTACGGCGCACGGCCTCGGTGAGCTGGCCGCCTTCGTCGTAACCGACGTAGCCGGGAGGCGAGCCGACCATGCGGGAGACGGCGAATTTTTCCATGTATTCGCTCATGTCGATCTGGATGAGCGCTTCCTGATTGCCGAACATCTGCACGGCGAGCTGCTTCGCGGTCTCGGTCTTGCCGACGCCGGTCGGACCGACGAAGAGGAACGAACCGATCGGACGGCGCGGGTCCTTGAGGTCGGCGCGCGAGCGGCGGAGGGCGCGGGCGATGGCGCTCGCGGCGAGTTCCTGGCCGATAACGGAACGTTGGATTTCTTTTTCGAGGCCGAGGAGTTTTTCGCTCTCCTTCTTTTCCATACGGGAGAGCGGAATGCCCGTCCAGTCGGCGACGACCTGCATCATGAGGTCTTCGTCGATGGTGATGCGGTGTTCATCACGGGCTTTTTTCCATGCTTCCGTGGCCTGCTCCTGCTTTGTGCGGAGCTGCTTTTCGGTATCGCGATATTTTGCGGCCTCTTCGAAGTGCTGCTTGGCGATGGCCTCTTCCTTTTGCGCGCAGACCTGTTCGATTTCCTTGGAAAGGTCTTCGATGTCGGTGGGGCGGCTGAGGGAGGAGATACGGGCGCGCGAGCCGGCTTCGTCCATGACGTCGATGGCTTTGTCAGGAAGGAAACGGCCGGTGATATAGCGGTCGGAAAGCTTGGTGGCGGTTTCGAGTGATTTGTCGGTGAAGATGGCCTTGTGGTGATCCTCATACTTGGAGCGGATGCCCTTCAGGATGGTGATCGTGTCTTCAACGGACGGCGGCTCGACCTTCACGGACTGGAAGCGGCGATCCAAGGCGGAGTCCTTTTCGATATACTTGCGGTATTCGTTGAGGGTGGTCGCACCGATGCACTGCAACTCGCCGCGTGAGAGGGCGGGCTTGAAGATGTTGGACGCGTCCATCGCGCCTTCGGCGGCACCGGCGCCGACGATGGTGTGCATCTCGTCGATGAAGATGATGACGTTTTTGGCGCGCTTGATTTCGTCCATGACCGCCTTGATGCGTTCCTCGAACTGGCCGCGGTATTTGGTGCCGGCGACCATGAGGGCGAGATCAAGCGTGATGACCTTTTTGTCCAGGAGGATTTCGGGAACGAGGCCACCCGCGATTTCCTGTGCGAGACCTTCGGCGATCGCGGTCTTGCCCACCCCGGCCTCACCGATGAGGACGGGGTTGTTCTTGGTGCGGCGGCAGAGAATCTGGATGACGCGGCGGATCTCGTTTTTGCGACCGACAACAGGATCGAGTTCACCTTTGCGGGCGAGTTCGGTGAGGTCGCGGCCGAAGGCTTTGAGCGCGGGGGTTTTGACTTCCTTCTTGTTGCCCTCGTCGCCACTGCCTGAACCACCGCTGCGGGCGGGATTGCCTGCGGAGGCTTCTTCGCCGCCACCACCGCCGCCTTCGCCTCCGGAGAACTGCGGATCGAGTTCGCGGAGGATTTCGTTGCGGGTGCGCTCGATGTCGATGTCCAAGGATTTAAGCACGCGGGCGGCGACGCCCTCGCCTTCGCGGAGAAGGCCGAGGAGGATGTGCTCCGTGCCGACGTAAGAGTGATTGAGGGCTTTGGCTTCCTTGCCTGCGAGGGCGAGGACCTTCTTCACGCGGGGCGTGTAAGGGATGCTGCCCTGGGTCTTGGTTTCCTGACCGGTGCCGACCTGCTTTTCGACGGCGTTGCGCACGGTTTCGAGATCAAGGCCCATCTTTTGAAGGACGCTGACGGCGACGCCTTGGCCGAGCTTGATCAATCCCAGGAGGATGTGCTCGGTGCCGACGTAATTGTGGTGAAAGCGGTCGGCTTCCTTGCGGGCCAGCGCCAGCACTTGCTGGGCGCGGGGGGTGAAATTGTTCATCGGTTCCATAGGGCGTGTATAATTATGGGTTAGTTCTGACCGTTGATCGTGAAAGTGGGTTTGGCAAACGTAGCAAACTCCGTGCGCAGGCGGCTGGCGCGAAGAATATCCCGCTGATTCGACTCCAAGTCGTGTTGGGCGGTGCTCTGAATATGACCAGGCTGGGACTCGATGAAGAGGCGGTCGATGACCGAACGGCTCGCCTCGGCAAAAACCCCCAAATCAATCCCCAGCCTCAAAAGCGAAAGCAGGTTCATCGCCTCGGTCGAAGTGAGTTGATGACTGTTTTGGAGAATTCCGTAAGCACGTCCGATCTTGTCGAAAAGCTTGGTGGGATCCGCTTCGAGCAATTTGCCCCGAGCATTGAGTTCATGCTCGATGATGGATTCCAAAACGCTGCCAAGGCGCTTGATGATGGCCTCCTCGGATTCACCAAGGGTTGTCTGGTTGGAAATCTGGAAAATACTGCCGCTGGCATCGGAGCCTTCGCCAAAGAGTCCGCGCACCACCATACCGAGCTGGTTGACCGCACGGACAACTTTTTCCATCTGCCCGGAGATCACGAGAGCGGGCAGGTGCATCATGGCCGAGGCGCGCAACCCCGTGCCCAGATTGGTGGGGCAAGCGGTCAGGTAGCCCAAACGCGGGGAAAACGCGTAGTCCAGGCGGTTTTCGAGTTCCGAATCGAGTGCGTTGATAATGTTCCAAGCCTTCTTGAGCTGGAAACCGGCGCGCAGCACCTGAATGCGCAAGTGGTCTTCCTCGTTGATCATGACCGAGAGGGTTTGGTCTTTATTGATAACCACACCCGAGCCGGCCGAGGACCCGCTCAGTTCACGGGAAATGAGGTGTCGTTCGACCAACATCTGCTTCTGCAATTCAGTCAGTTCGGAAACCGCGGCATGGGCGCTGCGCTTCATGGGAGCCGATGCGAGCAAAGCCTCGCGACAGGCGGTGAGCACTTCGGCGCGCTGCGCCTCGCGCGCCCAGCCGGGAAAAGACTGGCCGGCAAGGTTGCGCGCAAGGCGGATGCGCGTCATAAGGACGATAGCCGACTTGCTGCTCGCCGCATCGGTGAGCTCGGAGGGGGTGGCCAGTAGTGACGAGATCGTCATGGACTTAGCGCGCGGACTTCGGTTGCTCGAAGGCTTGTTTGAGCTGGTTGATTTCATCGCGATAACGGGCGGCATCCTCGTAACGTTCGGTTTTGACCGCGTCCTCGAGACTAAGCTCAAGTTCGCCAAGGCGGTCGTGAAGGGTTTTGCGCTCAAGGGCGCGCTCCGGGATTTTGCCGGTGTGGGCGGTGCCCTTGTGCATGTTGTCGAGCATGGGTTCGACCAAAGTGGAGAAAGTCGCGTAACATTGCGGACAACCAAAGCGCCCATGCTTCTTGAAATCGCCTTGGGTGAATCCGCACTGCTCGCAACGGGCCGCCGAAGTCGTCGCCTCCGGGTTGAGCGACGCCTTAAGCAGAAGGTCGGCCAATGAGAACCCGCTGGGATCCGTCACACCCTTGGCTTGGGCGCACGACTCGCACAGGTCCACCTTGTGCACTTTGTTATTCACGATTTGCGTGAGGTGCACGGTGGCGGGGTTGGTGCAAAGATCACACTTTAAGGGGCTGGCCATGAGATTATATTAGCACGTCGAACCTAAACTTCGACTCCACGAACAAGAATTTAAGACGATTAACCAAAGAATATGCCTTTGCACCGACCATGCCAACCGTTGAGCCGGTGACAAGGCAAGGCATCAGCTCTGCAACGGCGCGGATGATCGGACGGCTGCATGAGACAGCACGGCACCCGCCGGACGGCAAGATGGGCGAGATTGTCGCATATCCGTCACCCCAAGCGGAAGCGCACTGCCGTCCAACAATCAGCCGCGAAATCAAAGCCGCGTGCCCTCGGTCAACACACGGCGCCGGAAAGCTTCCAGAACACGCTGCGTAACAGGACCGGGCTTGGCGTCGCCGATCTCACGACCGTCGAGCTTCACCACGGGAATGACTTCAGCGGCGGTCCCCGTAAGGAAACATTCGTCCGCATTCCACACATCATAACGCGTCATGTCCGCTTCCTTGAGCGGAATTCCGAGCTCTTCCGCGATGTCGACGATCGAGGCGCGGGTAATACCCTTCAGTGCGCCCTGCGAGGCCGCCGGAGTAATGATGGTCCCCTTGTGGACGATGAAGATGTTGTCGCCGGTGCACTCCGCCACATAGCCCTGATCATTCAGCATGATCGCCTCCAAAGCCCCGGCCTGGCGGGCCTCGATCTTGGCGAGAATGTTATTGAGATAGTTGAGCGACTTGACCGCCGGCGGCAGTGCGGCGGAATTGATGCGTCGGGTCGCCACCGTCACGATCGACAAACCGGTCGTGTAGTGCTCGGCCGGATACAAAGCAATCTTGCTGGCGATGATAAAAATGGAAGGCTTCGGACAAAGCCAGGGGGACAGGCCGAGATCCCCCACTCCGCGCGTAACCACGAGACGAATGTAGCCGTCGGTGAGTCCGTTCAGGCGGCAGGTTTCGAGCGTGGCGTCGGATATCTCCTTGCGGGACCAAGGCATCTTCAAAAGCAATGCTTTGGCGGAATACTCCAACCGCTCCAAGTGCTCCTCCAGACGGAAAACATTACCCCCGTAGAGGCGGATACCCTCAAACACACCGTCACCGTAGAGGAGACCGTGATCAAACACGGAGACCTTGGCTTCGGATTCATCCACGAATTTTCCGTCGAGGTAAATTTTCATTCGGTGCCAGCGTAGGAAAGCACGATGGATTTTGTCCAGCTTCGCGGGGACTTTCTTCTTGAGTTTCGAAAAAACCGGAGGACAGTTTTGTCATACTCCCACAACTACCCTCTTCCACTCCCCCCATGACTAAAAATTCCCAACGTCTCCGCGCAGGTTTCACCCTGATCGAGCTCCTCACGGTTATCGCGATCATCGGTATTCTTGCCGCTATCATCATCCCCACCGTCGGCAGTGTTCAGAAAAAAGCCAAGAGAACTGCAAACGGAAGTAACCTTCGTCAGCTAGGACAATCCGCGTTGATTTACGCCCAAGATAACAAAGACCGGCTCCCTGGCCTCAATCTTGATTCATCCACAACGAATTTTGCGCGCCCCAGAACCGGCGCAACGAGCGGAACTACTGTCCATCTCTATGCTGCTGCTTTGGCAGTATCAGGTGGCGTAAATGACGCCAATTTCTGGGTATCGTCTATTGACGAAACTCTGACAGGACCTGGCGAAATCGCCAATTCTTCAGTTTCTACGATAGTAAACGGAGATAAGACGGCGTATACTAGAGACTTTGACAGCACTGAGCCTGCCTACGCGGTAGTTGCAGGTTTGACCAGCGCCGATCCGGCTACCACTCCGATTATGTTTACCCGGGGCGTAAGTTCGACTACGGGCAAATGGACCGCTACACACGGAGTTTATAAAGATGAAGGCGGATTCATCTACTTTATTGGCGGCAACCTCGCATACTATAAGAGCTTGGGATCCAGCGACGGTCCGGCCGGAGACGGTGAACTGATTGACACCTCGGGAGTAAAAACCAATAATATTCTCAAGACCATCAAGACAACCCGGCGAGTTTTTGCGAACGGTAATACTGGAGATACCTCGTCAGCCGTTGGCACTGCCGGAGCTGGAAGTTAAGGATACTGATATTTCCCGTCTACGGCCCAGCGTTTTCCGCTGGGCCTTTTTTGTCTTCTTATTTTTCATCACCTCTCCCGAACATGAGTTTTTCGGGAAAGAATCTATCTATTGATGACAGCCGCTTCATCTCCCACCTATATCATCGGCCATAAGAACCCCGATGCCGACGCCATCTGCTCTGCCATCGCTTACGCCGCCCTGAAAGAGGCCAAGGGTGAACTCGGCTACGCCCCCGCCCGCTGCGGGAATTCAAACGCCCGCATCGATACCATCCTCGCCCGTTTTCACCAACCCCTTCCCATCTATCTTAGCGATGTCACCCCCCGCGTGCGTGATGTCATGGTGCGCAACGTAGTTTCGATCTGCCAGTCGGCAACCTGCGCCGAAGCCCTCGAACTCATCGATCAGCACGACGTGCGCATTCTTCCCGTATTGACCGATGATCATCGCGTCGTCGGCTCGGTTTCCATTTTTCAACTTGGCAGTTTCTTTGTGCCGCACATGCGCGAACCACGCGAAATGCGGAAGGTATTCAGCAGTCTTACGCACATTACCCGCGCTCTGAAAGCCAAGGCCCTTCATGTCGAACGCACCGATCTGGCCGAAGAACTGTTTATTCGAGTGGGTGCAATGGACGTTAAATCCTTCGGCAAAGTGTCCGCTGGCGAAGGCGTCCCGCTCGAAAAAACCATCATCATCGTCGGCGACCGGCGCGACATTCAGCAACGCTCCATCGAACTCGGCGTGCGCGCACTCGTCATCACTGGAAATCTTCCCGTCGAAGAAGAAATCATCCAAGCCGCTAAACATAGTGGCGTATCACTTATCATCAGCCCGCTCGACTCCGCCACCACGGCGTGGGTCATCCGCAGTGCCACCACGCTGGAACGTCTGGTGGATCGTAAGTTCGCTTCGCTCAGCGCCGATATCCGCCTAAGCGACCTGCGCAAGAAACTCGCGACCTCCACCATCGTCGCCTACATGGTCGTAAACGACGAAGGGAAACTCCAAGGCATCCTCACCAAGACCGACGTAATCAAGCCCGTCAAAACCCGCCTCGTCCTCGTTGATCACAACGAAATGAGTCAGGCCGTGAGCGGCGCCGACCAGGTCACCATCGCGGAGATCATCGATCATCACCGGCTCGGTTCGCTCAACACCCAGCAGCCCATCCTGTTCATCAATGAACCCGTGGGATCCACCTGCACCATCATCGCCGATCTCTATCGACGCGAGGGTCTCGTCCCCTCGCCCGACATCGCCGGTATCATGATGAGCGGAATCATCTCCGACACCCTTCACCTCAATAGCCCCACCACCACCGAAAAGGACGGCAGCCTCCTTGCCTGGCTTTCAAAGATCGCCTGCGTTGATTCGCGTCAGCTCGCCAATGAAATTTTCAGTTCGGGCTCGGTGATTCTCGCCAATCCGCCGGACAAAGTCATCCGCTCCGATTTCAAAATTTATGAGGATGACGGAGCACGTTTTGCCGTTTCCCAGATCGAAGAACTGGGCTTCGGCAACTTCTGGCAGCACTCGCGCGACCTCGCCAAAGCACTTCAGCACCTGCGCGATGAAGAATCCCTGCTCTTCGCCTGCGTGCTGATCACCGACATCAACACGCAAAATTCACTGCTGCTCGTTAAAGGTGAGGCCGAGTTCATCAACCGCATCAGCTATCCCACCGTGCAGAAGGACGAGATTTTTGACATGCCGGGCGTCGTAAGCCGCAAGAAACAGCTTATCCCCTACATCGGCGGCATCCTCAAGGAAATGCACACCTACGGGGTCATGCCCACGGCCGGTGCATCCGCCGCACCGTTCGACAAGCCGGCAGCCTCCTGAACGATTTTGCGCCCCCGAATTGCAGCGTTGCCGCCCGCCTTCCCACGAGGCAACGTGCTCCCTTTATGACCGTTGAGACCAACGCCGCTCCCGAGCCCGCTGCCACGCCCACTGATTTTATCCGCGACATCGTCGCCGCCGACCTTGCCGCAGGTCGCCACCAAAAAATCGTCACGCGTTTCCCGCCGGAGCCCAACGGCTACCTCCACATCGGCCACGCCAAGTCGATCTGCCTGAACTTCGGCATCGCCCGCGAAAACAACGGCACCTGCAACCTCCGTTTCGACGACACGAATCCCGCCAAGGAAGACATCGAATACGTCGAATCCATCACGACCGACGTCCAGTGGCTCATCGCCGGCTGGGCCGACCACTGCCTCGGCTTCAAACCCAAGGGCTCCCACCCCGAAACCCAGTCAGTCAACGGCCGCCCCGACCACTACCGCGCACCCGTCACCCCCGGCCCCGACAGCGAAGCCTTCTTCGCCAGCGACTACTTCGAACAGCTCTACGGCTACGCCCTCGAACTCATCAAAAAAGGCAAAGCCTACGTCTGCGACCTCAACGCCGAGGACACCGAGTCCTACCGCGGCTCCCCTGAAAAACCCGGCAAGGACAGCCCGTTCCGCACGCGCTCGGCCGAGGAAAACCTCGATCTCTTCCAACGCATGCGCGCCGGCGAATTCCCCAACGGCGCCCGTTCCCTCCGCGCCAAGATCGACATGTCCGCGCCCAACATGTGGCTGCGCGACCCGCTCCTCTACCGCATCCGCCACGTCCCGCACCACC
>CAMBLN010000037.1 GCA_945868215.1 Opitutus sp. GAS368 | reverse complement strand
CCTCGGCTGCTACTCTTCGGCTTGAACTAAAAAAAAGACCCGGGCCGAAAAGCCCGGGTTTTTTGTGTGTATCCGAAAATCGGATGCGCGGTGGTGACGCGGCTTACTTGAGGATCATTTCCTTCACCGTCTTGCCGGCGGGGATCATGGGTAGCACGTGCTCGGTGTAGGGCACGATGACGTCGAGGACGTAGGGGCCGTCGTGGTCGAGCATCTCCTGGATGGCTTCCTTGAGCTCCTCCTTCTTGATGACGCGGCGACCTTTCACGCCGAAGCCTTCGGCGATTTTCACGAAGTCGGGGTAGAGGCCGCCGGGGTTGTCGGGGCTGCCGATGTTGTCGGCGTGGCCGAGGATGGTGTTGCCGCGGATCGAGCCGTAGAAACGATCTTCCCACTGAACGACCATGCCGAGGTGCTGGTTGTTCAGGATCATCGCCTTGGCGGCGATTTTCTCGACGGCGCACGTGGCGAGTTCCTGGACGTTCATGAGGAAGGAGCCGTCGCCGTCGATGTCGATGACCTGCTTGTCGGGGCAGGCGACCTTGGCGCCCATGGCGGCGGGATAGCCGTAGCCCATCGCGCCGAGGCCGAGCGAGCTGATGTAGCGGCGGGGTTCGTCGAACTGGTAGAACTGCGCGGCCCACATCTGGTGCTGGCCCACGCCGGTGGCGATGATGGCGTCGCCCTTGGTGAGTTCGTAGAGGACCTTGATGGCTTCCTGCGGGAGGATGTGTTTGTGGTCCTCGTAAGAGAAAGGGTAGTCGCGCTTCCAAGCGTTGATCTGGGTGATCCACGGCTTGATGTCGGGCGAGGTGAACTTGGCGGCGGCGATGAGCTCGTTGAGGCGGGTGAGCGCGTATTTGACGTCGCTGACGACGGGGAACTGGACGTGCTTGTTCTTGTTGTGCTCGGAGGCGTCGATGTCGATGTGGACGATGGTCGCGGAGGCGGCGAATTTGGAGACGTCGCCGGTGATGCGGTCGTCGAAGCGGGCTCCGAGGCAGAGCACGAGATCGCTTTGATCGACGGCCCAGTTGCCGTAGGCGGCGCCGTGCATGCCGAACCAGCGCATGGAGAGCGGGTGGGTTTCGGGGAAGGCACCGATGCCCATGAGGGTCGTGGCGACGGGGATGCCGGTCTTCTCGGCGAAGGCCTTCAGGTCGGCGTGAGCCTCGGCGGAGATCAGACCGCCGCCGGCGTAGATGACGGGCTTCTTGGCGGTCGAGATCAGGTCGAGCACGCGCTTGAGTTCGTCATCGGAGGCCTGGGGGAGGGAGCCGAGCGTCGGGTTGGCGAAGGAGACGGTGGCCGGGAAAACGGGCGTGAGCTTGGCCTGCTGGACGTCCTTGGGGATGTCGATGACCACGGGGCCGGGACGGCCGGTGCGGGCGAGGTAGAAGGCTTCTTTGATGATGCGGGGCAGATCGGCGGCGTTAAGCACCAAGTAGGAGTGCTTCACGATGGGCAGGGTCATACCGAAGAAGTCGGTCTCCTGGAAGGCGGACTTGCCGATGAACTTGGTGAACACCTGGCCGGTGATGGCGACCATGGGAGTCGAGTCCATGTAGGCGTCGGCAATGGCGGAAATGAGGTTGGTGGCGCCGGGTCCGCTGGTGGCCATGCACACGCCGACTTTGCCGGTGGCGCGGGCGTAGCCCTCGGCGGCGAAGGAACCGCCCTGCTCGTGGCGCGGGAGGATCACGCGGACTTTGTCGCTGCGGGCGAAGGCCTGGTGGAGTTCCTGAGAGGCGCCGCCGGGATAGGCGAAGATCACGTCAACGCCCTCGCGGGAGAGGGACTCTACGACCACGTCGGCACCATTCATGGCGCGGCCAATTTCAGGTTGGGGAAACGACGAGGGTGAGGTGGACGATTTCATAGGCGTTTAAACGTGATAACGTAAGGGCGAGATAAGACCCGTCGGGCCCTGCGCTGGCAAGAGCGGAAAACGGGGACATTTGAGGTTGGTTTGGCGGGCGTGCTGTGCACTTTGGGCGGCGTGCTTAAAATTTTGTTTATCGGTGACATTGTAGGGAAGCCCGGGCGGGAGATTTTGATGGAGCGCTTGCAGCGGCTGCGTGCGGAGCTGAAGGCGGATGTGGTCATTGCCAACGGGGAAAATGTCGCGGCGGGGAACGGCATCACCGCGACGTTGGCGAAGACGCTGCTCGGCACGGGAATCGATGCGATCACGCTGGGTGATCACGTGTGGGATCAGCGGGGTTGGGAAGATGACATCGATGATCTGCCGACCGTGTGCCGTCCGGCGAATCTGCCGGAGTCGTGTCCGGGGGCGCGTTATGTGATCGTGGATGTAAAGGGATTTAAGTTGGGCGTGTTCACGGTGCTGGGGCGGACGTTTATGGGGATGAAGGCGGAGTGTCCTTTCCTCGGGGCGGATGCGGTGCTGAAGGAGTTGGAGGGCAAGGCGGACGGCGTGCTGGTGGAAATCCATGCCGAGGCGACGAGCGAAAAAATCGCGTTGGGCTGGCATCTCGATGGGCGGGCGATCGCGGTGCTCGGCACGCACACGCATGTGCCGACGGCGGACGCGTGCGTGCTGCCGAAAGGCACGGGCTTCATGTGCGACGTGGGGATGACGGGACCATATGCCTCGGTGCTGGGGCGCGAGGTCGCGCCGGTGATCGGACGTTTTTTGGACGGGATGCCGCGGCGGTTTGAGGTCGCGGAGAATGATGTGCGTATCTCGGCGGCGCTGGTGGATTACGACGAAGTGGCGAAGCGCGCGACGGAGGTGAGGTTGATCACGGTGCGGCGGGGCGGCGGCGGGCGGTGAGGTGCGGACAACAAAAAGCCCCGGCGAATTGTGCCGGGGCTTTTTTTATGTGGGAATGAATCAGACGATCAGTTGTGCACCACGCCGGCTTCTTCGTAGAGGCCCAGGCGGCGGTAACGTTCGTAGCGGAGGTCGAGGAGGGCGTCGGCCTTGAGTCCGCGGAGATCGTTGAGATGTTTTTGTAACGCGTAGCCGAGGGTGGACGCGGCTTTTTCGTAGTCGTTGTGCGCACCGCCGAAGGGTTCGGAGATGACTTCGTCGACGACGCCGAGTTTCTCGAGTTGGTCGGCGTTGAGCTTGAGGGCTTCGGCGGCTTTGGGTGCGGCGGCGGGATCCTTCCAGAGAATCGCGGCGCAACCCTCGGGCGAGATGACGGAGTAGTAGCTGTTTTCGAAGATGAGGACGCGGTCGGTGACGCCGATGCCAAGGGCGCCGCCGGAGCCGCCTTCGCCGACGACGACGGAGATCGAGGGGACGCGGAGCATGGCCATCTCTCGGAGGTTGGTCGCGATGGCCTCGGAGACGTGTCGTTCCTCGGAGCCGAGGCCGGGGTAGGCGCCGGGGGTGTCGATGAAAGTGATGACGGGGATGCCAAATTTTTCGGCCATTTTCATCAGACGAAGCGCTTTGCGGTAACCCTCGGGCTGGGGCATGCCGAAATTGCGGGCGATCTTTTCCTTGGTGTCGCGGCCCTTTTGCTGGGCGATGACCATGATGGCCTCACCCTTGAAGAAGGCGGTGCCGCCGATGAGGGCGCGGTCGTCGTTGAATTGGCGGTCACCGTGGAGCTCGGTGAAATTTTCGCAGAGGAGATTGACGTAATCGAGGGCGTAGGGGCGCTTGGGATGGCGGGCGATCTGGACCTTTTGCCAAGGAGTGAGGCTGGCGTAGATTTCGCGCTGGGTGGCGGCGATTTTTTTCTCGATGGCGTTGATCTCGCTGGCCAGGTCCAGGTTGTTTTCGAGCGACTGCTGGCTGAGTTGCTCAAGCTGGACGCTGAGGTCTCGCAGTGGCTTCTCGAACTCGAGGGTGTAAACGGGTTTTTCCATGTGAAGCGGGGAAAGCTAGGGGGGCGGCTCGGGTGGTGTCAATTGGCGGCATTCCACACGCCGCGACGTGGAAATTGCAATCGACATTGTAATGTTCGCGGCGTGCGCTATCTGCGATAGTTCAAACGCTTAAATGACTACCCTAGCCCTGCTCAATCAAGTGTCGCAATGGTGGGATGAACTCAACCTGGCCCGTCAGGTGTTTTATGGCATCGGAGTCATCGCCGGTTTGGTGGCGGTTATTCTCGGTCTGTTGTCGATCATTGGTCTGGACCAGCATGACGCGGTGGACTCCATCGGGGACATCGACACGGGAGATGGCGGGGGCGGCATATTCTCCGTGAAACCTCTGACCGGGTTTTTCCTCGGTTTTGGCTGGGGAGGCGGACTCTCGCTGGATGGCGGACTGGGAATGTTTGCCGCCATCGCGGTGGGTCTGGTTTCCGGCGGAGCGCTTATGGCGATCATCGTGGCGATGTTCCGTGCGATTCATGGGATGCGCAGCGACGGAACCATGCGCATTCAAGACGCGCTCAATGCGACCGGCACCGTTTATGTGACGCTGCCTCCGTCCAAGGCGGCGGGCGGACAAGTGGTGATCAGTTTTCGGGGCCGGCAGGAGACGTTTTCCGCGCTAAACACCTCTGACCGCGTGGTGCCCAGCGGCCAGCCGGTGAGGGTTGTCCAGATCATCGACGGTCGCACCGTCGTGGTGGAGCCGCTCTGAGGCCGAAGTCATTTTTCCAGTCCAGTTACAACTATCTCCCCATGATTGAAATCATCGTTATCTCCCTCGTCGTCGTTTTCCTGCTGATCATCGCATCGACGCTGATCTCCCGTTACCGGATGTGTCCGCCGGACAAAATCCTGGTGGTTTACGGCAAGGTCGCGAGCGGTCTTTCATCCAAATGTTACCACGGTGGTGCGACGTTTGTGGTCCCGTTTTTCCAGAGCTATTCGTATCTCGACCTGACGCCCATCACGCTCGATATCGAGCTGCGCGGCGCTCTATCCAGCCAGAACATCCGTATCGATGCGCCGGCTTCGTTCACCATCGGCATTTCGACCGATCTGGAGGTGATGCAAAACGCCGCTACGCGCCTGCTCGGTCGTTCTCTCGACGAGGTGCAGCAACTTGCCGCCGAAATCATCATGGGACAGATGCGCGTGGTGTTCGCTTCGATGACGATCGAAGAGATCAACAATGACCGCGAAAAACTCATCGCCGCCATCACCAAGGGCGTCGAGGTCGAGCTTCACAAGGTCGGTCTGCGCATGATCAACGGCAACATCCGCGACATCAAAGACCAGTCCGGCTACATCGACGCGCTCGGCAAGGAATCCGCCGCCCGTGCCATCAACGACGCGCAGATCAAGGTCGCACAGGAAAACCAGCGCGGTTCGATTGGTCGCGCCGAGGCCGAACGCGAGCAGGCCATCCGCGTCGCCAACGCGCAGGCCGAGGCCAAGCGCGGTCAGAACACCGCGCAATCCATCATCGCCAAATCCGACGCCGATCTTGCCGCCGACCAAGCCGAGGCCAAACGCCGCACCGACGCCGCGCAGAAAGTGTCCGAGGCCCGCGTTTTGCAGGAAGGCTACAAAGCCCAGCAGGAGGCCGAACTCGCCCGTGCCGACCGCGACAAGGCGGCGCAGCAGGCCGACCAGATCGTGAAGGCCGAGATCGACAAGCAGAAGGTGCGCATCGACGCCGAGGCGAGGGCCGCGCAGGCGAAGATTATCCAAGAGGGTCAGTCCGCCGCCTACATTCTTCAGAAGGATGCTGAAGCCGAAGGCGTGAAGCGCGTCGCCGAGGGTGAGGCCGCCGGTATCCGCGCGAAGCTTTCCGCCGAGGCGTCCGGTATCCAGGCAAAACTTACGGCCGAGGCCGAAGGCACACGCGCGCTGCTGGATGCGAAGGCGCAGGGCTTCGAGAAACTGCTTCGCGTGGCCGACGACACGGCGGGAGCGACGCAGTTGCTCATCGCCGAAAACATCGTGCGCATCGCCGAGATCCAGGCCGGTGCGATCAAGGGCCTCTCGTTCGAGAAGGTCATCGTCATGGGTGGTGGCGCGGGCGGTGGCGGTGCGTCCGCGGGTCCCGGGCAGTTCGTGCAGGACCTCTACAAGGGAGTGCTGCCGATCAACGAACTCGCGAAGAGCGTGGGGTTGAATCTGCCGTCGTTCCTCGGCACGACGCCGCTGGAAGCGCCGAAATCGGGGGAGTCTGAAGACAAAGTCTGATGATGGAACACGACCCCTTCGGATCCAATAACCGTTCGCGTCGCGGCTTCAGTGTGAAGCCGGGGCGCGGACCGTCCGCTTTTGGGGCACTGGCGGGAATCGGGGCGGTGATCTTCGGGATTTTTTGGACGATCCTGGCATTTTCGATCACGCGGAATTCGCCGTTTCCGATGGTGGGGACGATCTTTCCTTTATTCGGGATCGGCTTTGTTTTGTTTGGAATTTTCCGGGTGGTTTATGATGTGCGCAACGCCACGGCCCGGGATCGAAACTCGTTGGTGGACGTCGTGCCCGAAGAACAGGAGCAGGATCCGCTCAATGCGCGCTTCGGACGTCAGCACCGGCAAACGGAGGGAGATGGCGGGGCAACGTCGCGCGCATCCTCGGTGGAGGAGCGCTTGCGCTCGCTCGATAAACTGCGCGGGCAGGGAACCGTTACCGAGGCGGAATACGCGGAGCAACGCGCACGGATTTTGCGCGAGCTATGAAGTGTGAGACGGGCGTGATTACTGCACGCCGCCTTGGTGGGCCTCGGGGTTTTTGAGCTGGTCTTTCCAGCTGAGAATTTTGGCTTGGGCGCCGTATTTCTCGGCCACGGCTTTGTCGCCCTTTTCCATCCAGATGCGGGAGAGCGTGGTGTTGATGAAGAGGTCGTCGCTGCGGATGGCGTGGGCTTTTTCGGCGGCGTGCAGAGCGTCGTCGAAGCGGCGCAGGCTGAAATGGATTTCGGCGAGGGCGTGCCAGGCTTCGAAGGATGCGGGCGCGGAGTTGGTGGCGCGGGCGAGTTTGGCGAGGGCCGCATCGGTGTCGCCCATCGTGTAGTCGAAGGTGGCGTCTTCGATGAGGGTTTGGAGGTCGGCGTCGGTCATGGGCAATACAGAGGCCGCAGAGGGCTCGGAGGGCCACAAAAAAGCCGGCCCCTAATATGAGGCCGGCGGAGAGCGCGGAAGAGGTGCGATGAAACTCAGGCTTTCGGGGCGCTGCCCACGATGGCCAGGGTGAGTTTGATCTCGTTGGCGACCTTGTCCTCGTTCTGGCCGGGTTTGATGCCGTAGTCGGCGCGGAGGATGGTGAACTCGCCGCGGACGACGAGGAGGTCGCCCTTGTTGCCGGGCTTGGTGCGCTTTTCGAGGGCGTTTGGCAGGTAGGTGAGTTTCACGGGAAGGCTGACATCCTTGGTCACGCCCTTGAGGGTGAATTTGCCGGTGGCGTCGGCGGTCGTGGTGGTGCCGGCGGTCTTCACGTTGTCGAGTTTGACGAGTTCGAACGTGATCTCGGGATGGCCGGCGGCGTCGATCCATCCGTCGCCGAGGAGGTGCTCGGTCATCGTGGAGTTGGGAACCTTGAGTGAAGAAGCGGCGACGACGATTTTGCCGGTGGTGGCGGCGGGGGCTTCGGGATCAAAGCTGACGGTGCCGGTCACGCCGCCGGCGGTGCCGGCGATCGGTTCAAGGAGGGAATCGAGATGGAATTGGACGGCGTTGACGCCCTTCGGGTCTTTGAAATCGAAGGAGGTGGGAGCGGCGGTGACGGAAGCGGCTAGGGCGAGGGAGGCGAGGAGTGCGGGGAGTTTCATGATTTGTTTTTGCGACGTAGGAAGGTGATGCCGAAGAGGGCGATGCTGAAGAAAAAGGCGGCCGAGAGAAGTTCCAGGCCGGGAGCGAAATGGTCCTGATAGGTGATGAATTCGATGCCGGTGATCTCGTCGGTTTGCGGAATGGCGATCTGGTTTTTGGTCCAGCCCTTGTTCCAACCGGCGGCGGCCCAGAAGGCGAAGGCGAAGAGTGCGAGGAAGGCCGCAAGCATGCGGAAGAGAACGCGCCAGGCGGGGGTGCCGGAAGGAGGAGGCGGGGACGTCGTCATGCGGTTGCGAATGAGGCAATCCAACGCGGATGAAAGCGCAAGCGGGCGAGTTACAAAATCAGCATGGCATCGCCGTAGCTGAAGAAGCGGTATTCGCGGGCGATGGCCTCGGCGTAGATTTCCTTGAGCCAGTCGATGCCGTCGGTGGAGCCGGGGGTGAGGAACGACGAGACGAGGCAGAGCAACGTGGAACGCGGCTGGTGGAAATTGGTGATGAGCGCATCGACGCCGGCGAAAGTGCGCGGCGGATAAATGAAGATGCCCGCCTCGGCGAAGTGCGGGTGGTCCAGCGGGGCGGTGTGTTTGGATAAAAAGTCTTCGACGGAGCGGACGGTTGTAGTGCCCACGGCGATACGGCGGCCGGTGGCAGAGCGCGTGGCGGGGAACAGGGCGCGTTGGGTGGCGACGGGGAGTTCGTAGAGTTCGCGGTGGATGGCGTGGTCTTCGACGTTTGACGCGTCGATGGGTTTGAACGTGCCGAGCCCGACGTGGAGCGTGACTTCGGCGGCGCCGACGCCTTGGGCGGCGAGGGTGGCGAGGAGTTCGGGGGTGAAGTGGAGGCCGGCGGTGGGCGCGGCGACGGCGACCTGGCGGGCGCGGTCGGCGTAAACGGTTTGATAGCGTTCGATGTCGCGCGGGCGGGCGGCGGCGGGATCGGCGCGCTCGATGTAGGGAGGAAGCGGGACGTCGCCGAGACGGTTGGCGACATCGACTATGGACTGGCCGGCGGGGGTGGTGAAGCGAATGAGCGCGGCGCCTTCGGGATCTTTGGCGAGGATTTTACCGGAGAAGTCGTCGCCGTGTGCAAACGAGGCGTCCACGGGGAGTTTTTTCCCGGGGCGCACGAGGCACCACCAGATGTTATCGCCTTGGGTGGTGTCAGGGCGGAGCAGGAGACACTCGATCACGCCGCCGGTGGGGCGTTTGGCGTGGAGACGGGCGGGGAGAACGGCGGCGTTGTTGCGAAAGAGGGTGTCGCCGGCGCGGAGGAATCGTGGGAGGTCGGCGAACGTGTGGTGGGAGACGGTGCGCGTGGCGCGATCAACGACCATGAGACGCGAACCGTCGCGACGCGCGGCGGGGGTTTGCGCGACGAGATGCGGAGGCAAGGTGTAATCGAAGAGATCGGTCGGTAGCGGCACGTCAGCGAAAATGAGGCGCGGGATCGGGGGCAGGGCGAGTTTCTTTCGCGCCCTTGCCGCCGGTCGCCCTCAAGGTCATTTTTGATTTTTGAATGATCAGCGATGAGCCGCAGGCTTCTTTTTTGAAGGTGCCGCGATCGTCTCCCCTGCGCGCAGGTTGCAGTCGAGGAGGATGTGTTGCGGCGCGTCAAAGCGTTTGTGGACCATGTCGCTGAGACGTTTGGCCCCGGTGATGCCAATCTGCCGGAAGGGGATTTCAACTGTGCTCAGGAGCGGGGCGCCTGACGGGGGCGAGATGCCGTCAAACCCGGTGATCGACAAGTCGGACGGGACTTTCACGCCCTTTGATTCGAGCCAGGCGATGAGATCGTAGGCTTGGTGAGCTTCGAAAACACCCTCTACGACAACCCGGGACAAAAAATTCTCACCGGCGTGACCGAGTATTTCCGCACCGTGGACACCACCATCGACCTGCACTATGTGCGCTCGGCGGATCGCGATGTCACCTCCGAGTCTTACCGGCGCATCGCGGGTTCGCGCCGCCGGCGATGGAAAGGCGTCTTATTGATCTACCCGTTCGCCCGGCCCGTTGTAGACGAGTTGCTCGCGACCTACCCGGTCATTTCGCTCGTTGAGCAATATGGCTCGTCATCACTCAACTGCGTCGACGTGGATCACTATCGCGGAATCAGCCGAGTGGTGGATGCGCTCATCGCGGCCGGTCATCGTCGCATCGGTTTTTTCACATGGAAATACGGCGTCGAAGCGGGTTGGGCCCTTCGCCGCTACAGTGCTTACCTCGAAAAACTCACGGCGGTGGGTTTCCCACTCAGGCTGGAGGATGCCATCATCGCCAAAGGACCTGATAAAAAATTTATCGAGCAGGCCCGCGAAACCGTCCTGCAACGCACGCGCGATGGCGTGACAGCCTGGATTTGCGCGGCCGATCAGGGCGCGAACCAGGACGCCGCGCAAATCGCCGAGGCACAAGCCGCCATCGAGAGCAGCCAGACGGCCGACACTCAGGAGTCTATCCGCGAAGAGGCCGCGCAATCGTGGCGGGATGGTCGCGACCAGGCCATCAACTTGTTCAGCCAGCTCGAAAAGAGCGAAGGCAAGATGCAAGCCGCTCGTATTCGCATCGGCAACTCGAAGGCGAAACTCGCCCGCACCCTTGAGGCGTGGCTGGGTGAAGTCACAGACGGCGTTGAGAACGCGGACCTCGCCATCGAGCGCATGTATCTGGATGCCGCCGGCGACCCCGAGGCGTTTGCAGATATCGGAGGCGAAGCCGCCAGCTGGGTTGTGAGCCTGGCGGACAATCGCAGCCTGCCCGCCCTTCCCTCCGCCCCCGCTGCGCCCGCAATCGAAGCCGCCGCCGCCCTTGGGAAAAAGGGCGGCAAGGCGGCGACTGGCAAAGCCAAGGCTAGAACTACTGAGCAAGCCAACACGCCACCGCCGGCGCCGACGAACTCGGCGACTGCATTTTCGAACACCGCCGCCGGCCTTTGGGAAACCATCATCACCAAAGCCAAGGGAGACGTGGACAGCGCCGCCGGCATCCTCGAGCGCGGTTCCGGCACGGTCACGGTCGAGGGTAAGAAGGTGAAGCTCTCGGATATTCGTGATGCACTGGCGGACCTCGGCATCGGACTGACTGAAGCGACAAATGCGTATGATACGGCGCAGAATTTCGAGGAGTTTGAATCTCTGCTGCGCGGTGGACGTGCGCAGCGACTTGACGAGGGTGGTATGATCGCCCCCGATGATTTTCTTAAACGACTACCACAAATCGCGCGTGAAGATGGAGCAGGCGAAAGCGCAGGAATACGACAAGCAGGTCAGATCGCCGAAGCAGCTCGCCGAGCTGAAGAAATTAATGCTCGCGCAAGCGGGGCGCGCCAAGGGTCTCCGGTCGAAACGCGACGCGTAAAGCAGGCCGAGGCCACCGCGCTTCGTTCTTGGTCAATAGCCAATGGAGGCCTCATTGATCAGGCCGAATTCGAGCGTGATTGGAAAGAGCAAGGCTCCCGGGGTGGAGAAGAGCACCAGGTGATCTTCCGTGGTGATCGCGTTTATAAACGTGGTTTTGCTGAAGGTGTCGCCGGGGAGATGGTGCTACCGTTTCATACGAGCTACACCGACTACTTTGAACGGATGGCGATCCACAATGCGCTGTTCCCTGCCACCGCCTACCGCCTTGAAGGGTTTGTCGAAACCGCCGGTGGCCTGGCTCCGGTTGTTTCCCAGCGCGCAGTTATCGGAAAACCTGCGCCGCGTGCTGCAGTCGAAGCGGAAATGGCAAAGCTCGGCTTCGCCCGAACGGGTTCCGACAACTATCGCAACGCCGACGGACTGATCATCGAGGACCTGCACGATGAGAACGTCGTGATCGACGAGCGTGACGGTCAGCTCGCGTTCATCGACCCCGTGATCTTCTACCGCCCGGGCAACCTGCGCCAAACCTCGCCGGGCGAGGTCGCCGAGCAGAACGCAAACACTCAGCGCGCCATCGAACGGCTGCGCTATCGTGGCGTGAATACACTGCGCGTTGCCCAGATCATGGGCAGCCCGAGCGCGACCGGTGCACAGTTCAGCCCGAACCTGATTGCCGTCGCCCTCGATGACGTCGCCTTCGGCCGCATGCAGGGGCTGGTGACCGTCATTCACGAAGGCGGTCACGCCCTTTTCGCCCAACTTCCCGATGCCACGCAGGCAAAAGTATCCTCGGCCGCCGCGCGCGCAATGGACAAGCTGCGTGCTCAGGCTCGCACCGCCAGCAACAAAACCGGCGTGCGCGTTGCCAGCAACTTCGACCTCAACCCCGAGGAGGCTTTGGTCGAGACGACAGCTCAGGAGATTGCCGCCGCCGGCGTGGTGGAATCACAGAGTATCGCCGGCGCGCTGTGGCGGTGGGCAAAAGAGGTTTACCTGCGTTCGGCATCCGCGCTCCTACAAGGCGTCGGCGTTACCGATCCGCGCATCATCGACAGCCTGACGCTGGGATGGTGGGACAACCAGCTTCGCCGCACGATGGGCGGGGATTTCGAATGGGCGTTCATCAACATCCTCGACCGGTTCCTGCCTGCCTCCCCTGCCGACCGCGTCACCGCTCAGGAGAACTCGGACAACACGACTCCCGGCAACCTGCCCGAGTTCATCGATCCGCTCACTGGCGTCCTCATCAACCCCGCCGACGCCCGATTCCGCGAGGAAGCCGTTCCCGCGGGCTTCACCGCCGGCGGTCTCGACCTCGACCGGCAGACGGCGTGGGACCGGCTTGAAGGCGCCAGCCTGAATGAAGTCATTCCTTCTTTGGAACGCGCCAAGAAAGAGGCCGCGCCCGACATGGATGACGTCAGGTTCTGGAAGCTGGTGGGCAAAGGAGACAACCCCGCCACGATCCGCGAGAAACTGGAAAGCCGCACGCCCGGCTCAATCTCCGCCCGCCTCGGCGGCGACGGTATGACCAAGCCCATGAACGAGCGCGGTGCAGAGCGTGCGCTGCGCCGCGTGAAGCTGCTGCGCAACGTGCTCGACAGCCGGATCGCCAGCCGCACCGAACGAATCAACAAAGCCTCGGACCAGTTGCTCGCCCAATCGGACAAGACCGCCAAGATGGAGGCCGAGTATCGCAACGCCGGCGTGCTCGAGGAATCGTTGCGCGACCGCCTGCGCGGCATGACCCGCGACATGCTGCGTGCTCTCGATCAGGGCATGAAGGTGTCCCGCGAAGCCGGCCGCATGGGCGAGGCCATCGCCAACGCCGAAGGCCTAGATCGGGATGGAAACGGAAACCACCGGCGGAGTCGCGCGCGACGAGACGGCGGTCGCCGTCGCGGGCGAGACGGGTGAGGAGCTCGTTGCCCTCGACGGCGGCGGCGGGGACGTGGTTGCGCAGGAGGAAGCCGGGAAGTTGTTTGTCGGGATAGAGCAGGTAGCTGTGCTGGTCGGCGCGGTAGAGCGGGCTTTGGCGCAGGGCGCGGAGCAAGGCGACGACCTCGTCGGGGGCGAGCACGCCGGAGCTGAGGATGGCGACCTGGCCCTCGAGCATCGGGGCGAGATGACCGACGGAAAGAGCGGGAGGGGTTTCGGAGAAACGCAGGAGGTTGTAGGCGTGCCAGAGGCCGTCGGGGCGGCGGTTGGCGCGCAACGAATGATCGGCGTAGTCGAGGGCGCTGCGGACGAGACGCGCGACGGCCTCGACGGAGACGGGGACGGGCGAGCCGGGACCCTCGCGGTAAACGGTGTCGCGGTAACGGGAGCCGGCCTCGCCGGCGGCGTCAACGAAGACGCGGCGGTGTTCGTCGTCGAAACCATCGGGCGCGGCGAGCGCGGCGGCGTGGCCGTCGAGGACGGAAGTCATTTCACGAAGCAGGACGGCGACGGCGGAGGACACCGGCACGTCGGCCCGGCCGAGGGCGGGCAGCACCTGGTCGCGCAGGTGGGCGAGGAAACGGCGCAGGTAGGCGAGGGTGACGACGGAAAGGCCGTTGCCGACGAGGGCGTTGTTGGCGTCGTTCCACTCGGGACGCTGGGTGTTCATCCAGATGCCGCCGCCGGGCACGAAGTTGGTGAGACGGGTGAGGACGAGCAGGAGGAGCTTCTCGGAGAGGTTGACGTGGAGCACGCCGCCCTGCGGACCGGCGAGCAGGCGGGCGTCGGTGCCGAATTCGGCGGCGCGCGCGGCGATGCGGCGGTGGGCATCGGCGTCAAACGAGATGGTCGAGCGCGGGTTGGCGCGGATGGCTGCGTAGTTGGAAATCCGATACGGAACGGCGGCGTAGGCGAAGACGGGGCGGCGGAGCCAGGAGCCGGCGAGGCCCGGGTGGAAGCGGGCGGACCATTCGAGGAGTTTGAGCAGGTAGACGGTCTGGTGGTCGCCCCAGTAGCCGATTGAAGCCCAGGGATCGTGCGGCTCGGGGACCTCCCAATCGATGCCGGCGCGGGTGATGCGGTAGGGGTTGTAGCCGTCGGCGGTGGAGGCGTTGACGAATTTGGCGACGATGCTTTCGCAGAAGGACGGGAAGGAGACGCAGAGGGCCTCCCAGTTCTGGAAGATGTCGCGCCAGTTGCCCTCGTGGTTGAGGACGCGGTTGCCGGCGGCGTCGCGCACGCGGATGTTGAAACGGTTCCACGGGCGGCTGGGGTCGCCGTGGCGGCGGCTGAAAGTGAGGGGCAAGTATTCGAGGGCGATGCGTTCGAGGTCGGGATCGCCGGGGGCGGAGAGCCGCGCGATGAAGTCGGGGTGGGCGAGGCGGGCGGGGAGGCCGGCGATGAGCGCGGCGTGGCGGACGGCGGCGGGGCGGTTGCGCAGGCGGGCGAAGTCGAGGAAGTCCGGGGTGTCCACCTCATGGCCGAAGGCGAAGACGCCGCCGCGCATGATGTTGAAAAGGGTGTTGGCGAAATGGTGGGCGGTGGCGATCTCGTCGCCGCCGAGTTGAAGGCCGTCGGCGGAGGCGACCAAGGCGCGAAGGCGGGCGGAGCCGGCGGCGAGGCAGGCGTCGAGTTCGCTGTGGATGTGGACGGGATCGCGCAGGCGGTCGGCGAGTTCGGAGATGTCGATTTGGGAGCGGTCGGTGTCGAGCGCGATGCGCCAGCGGCGGGACTGGCCGGGGGCGAGGGTGAGTTTGCCCTCGAGCGCGTAGCAGGCGCGGGTGCCGCGGGCGCGGGAGGCGTCGGAAGGGCGGCCGGCGAGGAAGCGGTCGTAGGCGTCGGCCGCAAGGGTGATGCGGGCTTCGGACCAGCCCTCGGACCACACGATGGTGGCGAGGAGGGACTCCATCGGGATGGGGCGGTCGACGATGCCGGCGGCAAGGGAGAAGACGGCGAGGGAAGTGCCGGGAACGGACTCGGCGGATTTATAGGCGTCGGTGAGGCAGGAGTATTCGTTTTGGAGGCGTTGGGAGACGCCGGGGACCATGAGATTGCGGACGCCGTCGAGGATGCGGACGGTGGTGTCGTAGCCGCCCAGGTTTTCGATTTCAACGAGGCGGACCAGCCCGTGTTCATCGGTGGCGGTCCAGCCGCAGCGGAAGGCGATACCGAGGGCGGGGTGGATTTCCTCGAGCCAGACACGATCGCCTTCGAGACTCTTGTAGATGTGGCGCTCGATCGGGTGGTAGCGGGGGCCGTGGGCGGAGAACGGTTCCCAAAGAACGGTCTCGTCGCCGCGTTCGCAGAGAACGGCGGTGCAGCCGCCGGTGTGGGCGGAGGCGTCGTAGATGCGGTCAACGGTCTGGTAGGGGAAGAGGGCGTGGTCGGCGTTGGCGCGGCCGGCGCTGAGCGCGCCGTTGCTGGCGAGGAAAAGCCAGACGTCGGAGCTGCTGACGACGTTCATGAAGAACACCGGCATGCGGTCGACATTCGCGATGCGGTAGTAGCGTCCGCCGAAGCGGTCGACGAAACCGTCGTCGGGACGGGTTTCGTTGAGTTCGGATTGCGGGACCGGGAAGGCGGATGCGGACATCGGAGTTGAAGAGGACGACGGAGGACGCGGGAGTTGGAGGGAAACGGAGGGATCAGACGGCTCGCGGGCGCGGCCCGGTGCGCGGCGAGGCTTGAGTAGCGGGAGGCCGCCGACGGCGGCACGGAGTTGCGGGCGGGCCGGTGAGGTTATTCGACGAAGAAAGGAAAGTTGTCGGCACTGGCGCCGCCTTTGCCATCGCGCACGTAGAGGAAGAGACGGTAGGCGCCCGGTTTGGACGGGGCGGTGAACTCGACCTGGTTGCCGGAGGCTTTTTTGGTGAGCTCGGGGAAGGCGGGCGGCTCGGCCTCCTTGTCGCCGCCGGTGCGGCGGTCGGTGCTTTCGGATTGAACGATCCAGGTGGCGGTCCAGCGGTCGTTCTCGGGATCGGAAATTTCGGCGCGGGCGGTCTGGGCGGAGCCGGCTTTGACGCGTTGCTTGAAAGCGGGGAAAGTGACGTTGCCGATGAGGGGACTGCGGTTGGCGGGCCACTTGCCGGTCCAGGCGAAGGCCATGGCGTCAACGGTCGGGAGTTTTTCGCCGGTTTTCAGAAACATGCCATACCACGTGCCGGTGGTTTCCTGTTTTTGTCCCCAAGTGAACGGGAACGTGCCGAGGCAACGGCCGGCGCCGTCCTTCATGACCGTCTGGTGGGTGTCGAGATAACGCCGGGCTTTTTCGCGGCTGGTGGGTTCGAGCGGGGCGTTCCAGGAAGTTTTGCCGACCTCCCAGTGGCCGAGCGGGCCGAATTCGGTGAGCATGAACGGTTTTTTCCAGCCGACCTCGGCGAGGGTGCGGCCGGTGCCGACGGCGGCGGCGTAGGCGTTGACGCCGAGGATGTCGATGGACGGGTAGTGCTCCATGAGGCTGGAGACTTTGGCGTTGGTTGCGGCGGCGATGACGGTGCACACCGGGTGGTTGGGATCCTCCTCCTTGATGATTTTGGCGAGCACCTCGAGTTCCTGCCAGACCTTGACGTTGCCGCCGGCGTTGCGCGGATCTTCCATTTCGTTGCCGAGACCCCAGACCAGGACGGCGGGGTGGTTTTTGTATTTGCGGACGGCGGCGCGCACGGCGTCGCGTTGGGACTTAACCTGCGAAGGATTGCTGTAATTGAAGCCGTGGCGCTCGTGGCCGACCCAGATGCCGACGAGCACGGTGAGACCGAGGGAGTGGGCGTGGTCGAGGAAAGGCCGGCCGTTCACGCTGGATTCGAGCTTGTCGATGCCCCACATGCGGATGGTGGTGGCGCCGAGCTTGCGGGCGAGATCGAGGTGTTCAAAGCCACTGATGCCGCGGACCTCGTAAGGCTGGCCGTTGCGGGTGAGTTTCCAGCCGGAACCGGCGGGGGCGATTTTCACCACGGAAGCCTGGGCAAACGCCGCGACACAACCGGCGGCGGAATAGAAAACAAAGGCAAGGGCAAGCCGGCGGAGTCCGCGCGACCTGCCCGGGGTAAGGACGGAAAGCATGGCCAAAGTTCATCCGCGGGAGAGGATGATTCAAGGATAAAAGTGCATTAAGTTGCATAGTTAAGGCTGCGTGAGTTGCCGCTACTTTTGGCCTTTAGGATATCGATGAAATGACCAAGTCGGGGATAAACGGTTAACAAAGTTGCACTCGATTGCATTTTTAACTCATAAAAAGAGGGTGCTTGCGAAGGGTGACGCCGGGGGAGGCGATCCATTCGCGTCGGTGTTTCGGGGAAGATCGCGCCGGGCAGCAGGGTTGTTTCATCGCCGCGGGTTGCGGGCCGGCTTCTTTTGCATGCCGTCTTTTCGTGAGAGTAATTTGGAGATGATCTTCCTTCACGTGCATTTGGGCGGGGTAAACTTAGTCTTGCCACCGGTGAAAAACAGACCGTAGTAACGCCCTCCCTACCGCCTTAGCCGGCCGGCAGGAGTTTGGTGACGCTAACAAGTTAGCCGATGTAGCTCAGTGGTAGAGCAGCGGTATCGTAAACCGCAGGTCGTCGGTTCGATCCCGACCATCGGCTCCAGTGTTTGAGAGGTAAAACAGGCAGTTAATCATGCCGAAGCTTCCGCGGCGGGCGGCCTATCTAGAACCGGGAGCCAGTTGGTGTGTCTGCTGGCTTAATCATGCGCATACGGATTTTTTTATGGATGGCGGCAATCGGGGTTGTGATCGGGGGCGGCCTGAGGGCGGAAGCGCCGGCGTTATTGGTCAAAGCGGTTTCCCAGTGGGACGCCGGACGAAAGGACCTGGCATTCACGCAGCATGCGAAGACGCTCGACGACAACGGCGGGGAGAAAAAGACCTGGGTGGAGCGTTACGACCCGTCGCTACCCGACAACCAGCGCTGGAAATTAATCGAGTTGAACGGCAAGGCGCCCGGACAGGCGGAGCGTGCCAAGTGGGAAAAGAAAAAGAACGACCGCCCGCGCAAAAAAGCGGTCAAGTCCCTGGCCGAGTATCTGGACTTGGAGCATGCCAAGGTGCTGGAAGAAAACGCCGACAGCACGCGTTTCGAAATCGGGCTGAGACCGGAGGCGGCGCGGTTGGTCGCGGTGGATAAGTTGTCCGTCATCGTCACGGTGGACAAGGCGCAGGGGGACATCACCCACATCGCCGCGTTGCTGCGCGAGCCCATGAAAATCGCGCTCGGCCTGGCAAAGGTCACGGACTTGGATTTTGACATTCATATCGACTCCGACACCGACGAAAAAAAGGAAGGCGATGCCGGTGGCGACGTGAAGGCGGGAAGCACGGCGAAGCTGGTCCTGTCGAAGTTCGGAGATCCGGTTGAATACCGGTGGAGTGATTTCAAACGCGTGACGGCTTACGGTTCGTAAGCGTCGTGAGCGCGCATATCGGGGGAAGGGGCAGTGGACACCACGAAGGTTGGAGCAGCGTTGGTCGGGATGTGGCAGGCGGGGGCGAACGAGAACTAGGAAGACAGGCTGGAAGCCTGCGCTACTTTGCGGAACGGGCGCGACCGAACCGGTTTTTCAATTGTTGGCGATGTGGTCGTCGCCAAGGCGGCCTTGGAGTTTTTGACGGAGTTTGATCGTTTCGATGTCGGCGCGGACGTCTTCGGTGAAGAGGGCGAGGCGTTGGTGGACATCGAGGGTTTCCAGGAGCTTTTGTTTCAGGCGGGGTTTGTTGCAGAAACTGAAGGCGGCGAGATCGACGAAGATTTCGGGGTCGCTTACGGATTTCAGGAAACGGGAGAGTTCGTTGGAGGTTTCTCCGCTGAGGCGTTGGCGGGTCGCGAGGAGGCGCGAGAGGCGGGCGCGGAGTTTGATGTTTTCCTCTTCGTCGGCGCCGGGCTCGCTGGTGAGGGCGCGGATGCGGACGCTGCGGTAGGGTTCTTCGCGGATGATGCCCTCGATGCGCACTCGGGCGAGGCCTTGGAGAAGGAGGTTGGAGGTGCCGTCTTTGTTTTCCTGGCAGGCGCGAACGATGCCCATCGTGGCGATGCGGTGTGGGGCCTCGAAGTCGTCGGGTTTACGCGGGTTAATGCCAGCAATCGCGAAGAGGCGATTGGTCGCGAGGACGTCGCGGAGCATTTCGCGGTAACGGGGTTCGAAGATGTGGAGCGGGAGCAACGCCTGCGGGAAAAACGCGAGGTTGGGGAGTGTCATCATCGGGACTTCGTCAGGCACCACGATTTCCATTTCCATGGGGGGAGAACGTGGGGCGGAGGTGGCGGAAATCAACCCTGGGAGCAATATGAGGGGATTTAACTGCGGATTGCACGGATCCGCCTTCGCCGAGACTTCGGCAGGACAAAGAGGGGCGCGGATAAGCACGCAACACACACAAAGGCGAGTGGTGTGAGCTGTGTCAAATGGCGCGGCCGGCGGTCTGTGCGTGACCCATAGTGTGACAGCGTGGCGCGTATCAGGGGCTTTAAATATGAGGCCTTTTTAACGAGGAATCTTTTTAAGATACTGATGAATATATTCTAAGGGAATTGGTGAAAATGTGCGCATGTCGATTGCTTAGGGGCAGGTATCTATGAGCCGCATTATTGGTATCGATTTAGGCACCACCAACTCCTGTATGTCCGTGATGGAAGGCGGAGAGCCGGTGGTTATTCCCAACGCTGAAGGCGCACGCACCACTCCCTCCGTGGTCGCTTTCACCAAAACCGGTGAGCGCATTGTCGGCCAAGCCGCGAAGCGCCAAGCCGTCACCAACCCAAAAAACACCATCTTCTCCGCCAAGCGCCTGATCGGTCGTAAATTCACCGAGGTCAGCGAAGAGGCCAAGAATCTCCCCTACAAAGTCGTGGCCGGCAAAAACGGCGACGCCTTCATCGAGGTTCAGGCCGGCGACAAGACCGAGCAGTTTGCCCCGCAGCAGATCGCCGCGTTCGTTCTCGGCAAGCTGAAGGCCGACGCCGAAGCCTACCTCGGCGAGAAAGTCACCCAGGCCGTTATCACGGTCCCCGCCTATTTCAACGATGCCCAGCGTCAGGCCACCAAGGACGCCGGCAAGATCGCCGGTCTCGAAGTCCTCCGCATCATCAACGAGCCCACGGCCGCCTCGCTCGCCTACGGTCTCGACAAAAAGAAAGACGAGAAGATCGCCGTGTTCGACTTGGGCGGCGGCACCTTCGACGTGTCCGTCCTCGAAATCGGCGACGGCGTGTTCGAAGTCAAAGCCACCAACGGCGACACCCACCTCGGCGGCGACAACTGGGATGAGACCCTCATCAACTGGCTCGTCGATTCCTTCAAAGCCGAGCAAGGCATCGATCTCCGCAAGGACCCGATGGCCCTCCAGCGCCTCAAGGAAGAAGCCGAGAAGGCCAAGATCGCCCTCTCCTCGACGCAGTCCGTCGACATCAACCTTCCCTTCATCACCGCTGACGCCTCCGGCCCGAAGCACCTCAACGTCACGCTCACCCGCGCCAAGATGGAGCAGGTCTGCGACAGCCTCTTCGAGCGCACCATCCGCCCCTTCCAAAACTGTTTGAAGGACGCCGAGCTCACCTCCGCCAACATCGACGAACTCGTGCTCGTCGGTGGCATGACCCGTATGCCGAAGGTCGTCGAGATCGCCAACAAGCTCGCCGGCAAACCCGCCCACCAAGGCGTGAATCCCGACGAAGTCGTCGCCATCGGCGCGGCCATCCAGGGCGGCGTGCTCAAGGGCGACGTGAAGGACGTTCTCCTCCTCGACGTGTCCCCGCTTACCCTCGGCATCATGACCGCCGGCGAAGTGTCCACGCCGATGATCGCCCGCAACACCACCATCCCGACCAAGAAGTCGCAGGTGTTCTCCACTTACGCCGACAACCAGCCGGGCGTTGAAATCGTCGTCCTCCAGGGCGAACGCTCGATGGCCCGCGACAACAAGAACCTCGGCACCTTCAAGCTCGACGGCATCCCGCCCGCTCCCCGCGGCACCCCGCAGATCGAGGTCACCTTCGACATCGACGCGAACGGCATTCTCCACGTCTCCGCCAAGGACCTGGGCACAGGCAAAGAGCAGAAGATCACCATCCAGGGCTCTTCCGGTCTCTCCAAGGAAGAGGTCGAGAAGATGACCAAGGACGCCGAGCTCCACGCCGCCGAAGACGCCAAGCGCAAGGAAGGCGTCGAGACCCGCAACCAGCTCGACAGCTCCATCTACGGCCTCGAAAAGACCCTCAAGGAAAGCGGTGACAAGCTCCCCGCCGAACTGAAGGGCAAGATCGAGACCGCCCTTGCCGATGCGAAGAAGGACCTCGAGTCCAACGACACCGACAAGATGAAGGCCGCCATGGAAAACCTCCAGAAGGTCGGTGCCGAACTCTACGCCGCCGCGCAAGCCGCCGGCGCCGGAGCCGGTGCTCCCGAAGGCGCCGCCCCCGAGGGCGATGCCGGTTCCTCCTCCAAGAAAACCGAGAAGAAGGCCGACGTCGTGGACGCCGACTTCGAGGTCGTGGACGAAGACAAATCCGACAAGAAGTAACCCTTCTTTTTCCCTTTCGCCCGTCCGTTGGCAACCGCGCCGGCGGACAGGCGTCGTTAAAAAACGAATACACAACTCCCCAAACCAAACCCAAACCTAAATCCAAATGGCCAAAGCTAAAATCAAGCCCATCGGTGACCGCGTTCTCGTGAAACATCTCGAGGACTCCAAAGAACAAGTTCGTGGTGGCATCATCATCCCGGACTCCGCCAAGGAAAAGCCGCAGGAGGCTGAAGTCATCGCTGTCGGCACCGGCAAGAAGGACGAAAACGGCAAGTCCGTTCCCTTCGAGGTCAAGGTCGGCGACAAGGTCCTCATCTCCAAATACGGCGGCACCGAAGTGAAGATCGACGACGTGAAATACACCATCGTCCGCGAAGACGACATCCTCGGCGTCATCGCGTAACGCGTTCCGCTTAAATCCTAAATCTCAAACGTCCAAATCCTAAATTTATACCATGGCTGCTAAACAACTCCTGTTCGACGAGGCTGCTCGTCAGAAGATCCTCCGCGGCGTCGAGCTCCTCGCCCGCGCCGTCAAAGTCACCCTCGGCCCGAAGGGTCGCAATGTCGTCATCGACAAAAAATTCGGCTCCCCCGCCGTCACCAAGGACGGTGTGACCGTCGCCAAGGAAATCGAGCTCCCCGACGCCTACGAGAACATCGGCGCCCAGCTCGTCAAGGAAGTCGCTTCCAAGACCAACGACGCCGCCGGTGACGGCACCACCACCGCCACCGTGCTCGCCGAAGCCGTCTATAAAGAAGGCCTCAAGCACGTCACCGCCGGTGCCAACCCGATCTACCTCAAGCGCGGTATCGACAAGGCCGTCGAGGCCGCCGTCGCCGAGCTCGCCAAGATCTCCAAGAAGGTGAACAACCGCGAAGAGATCCGCCAGGTCGCCACCGTCTCCGCCAACTGGGACAACACCATCGGCGAGATCATCGCCGACGCGTTGGACAAGGTCGGCAAGGACGGCACCGTGACCGTCGAAGAGGCCAAGTCCATCGAGACCACGCTCGACGTCGTCGAAGGCATGCAGTTCGACAAGGGCTACCTCTCGCCCTACTTCGCGACCAACGCCGACAGCCAGGAAGCCGTCCTCGAAGACGCCTACGTCCTCATCCACGAGAAGAAGATCTCCAACCTCCAGGAGTTCCTCCCGATCCTCCAGGCCACCGCCAAGACCGGCAAGCCCCTCCTCATCATCGCCGAAGACGTCGAAGGTGAAGCCCTCGCCGCCCTCGTCGTTAACAAGATCCGCGGCACGCTCAACGTCGTCGCCGTCAAAGCCCCTGGCTTCGGCGACCGCCGCAAGGCCATCCTCGAAGACATCGCCGTCCTCACCGGCGGACGCCTCCTCACCGAGGACCTCGGCATCAAGCTCGAGAACGTCACCGTCGCCGATCTCGGCCGCGCCAAGCGCATCGTCGTCGCCAAGGAAGACACCACGATCGTCGAAGGCACCGGCAAGTCCTCCGACATCCAGGCCCGTGTGAAACAGATCCGCCGCCAGATCGAGGAAACCACCAGCGACTACGACAAGGAGAAGCTCCAGGAGCGCCTTGCCAAGCTCGCCGGCGGCGTCGCCGTCATCAACGTCGGTGCCACCACCGAGGCTGAAATGAAGGAAAAGAAGCAGCGCGTCGAAGACGCCCTCCACGCGACCCGCGCGGCCGTGGCCGAGGGTATCGTTTCCGGCGGCGGCGTCGCGCTCCTGCGCACCGCCAAGGCCGTCGATGCCGCCATCGCCGCCCTCGAGGGTGACGAAAAGCTCGGCGCCCAGATCATCCGTCGCGCCGTCGAGTCCCCGCTCAAGCAGCTCTGCTTCAACGCCGGCGTCGAAGGCGCTGTCGTCGTCCAGCAGGTTCTCGCGAGCAAGGGCAACAACGGTTACAACGTCGCCACCGGCGCCTACGAAGACCTCGTGAAAGCCGGCGTCGTCGATCCGACCAAGGTGACCCGCACCGCGCTGCAGAACGCCGCGTCCATCGCCGGCCTCCTGCTCACGACCGAGTGCATCATCACCGATGCCCCGGACAAGAACCCCGCTCCGGCCATGCCCCAGGGCGGCCACGGCGGCGGCATGGATTACTAAGCCAAGTCCA
>CAMBLN010000036.1 GCA_945868215.1 Opitutus sp. GAS368 | reverse complement strand
CCCATCGATCATGAGGGGTATTATCATCTCAACGACAGATACGAGATGCGTGAGAAGGGGGCGGTGACGGGTATTCCGGTGGCTTCGTATCAAAAAACTCTGGATACATTGACTCCTTGGGCGGCGTTCGGGGATACGATGCCGCAGCTGGATATCGCGGGTAAAATCGTGGTGGTGGGACAGACGGCGACGGGGCTGACGGATGTCGGGCCGAGTCCGTTGCGCAAGGAGAGCGGCCGGGTGTTGGTGCATCTCAACGCGATCGAGAATATTTTGAGGGGAGATTATATCCGGCATGTGCCGGTGGGGCCGGGGCTGGTGTTGGTATTGATCTCGGGGCTGGGCGTGGCGTGGTTGCTGGACCGACGGAGGGCGGGCTATGCGTTTGCCCTGGCGGTGACAGTGCTCCTGGTGTTCGGGGCAGCGTTGGCGATGATGATCTACGCGAACTACACGGTGCCGCTGGCGGTGCCGCTGGTGGCGTTTGTGCTGCAGCAGACCGGAGTGACGGTGTTGAAAATCCGCGAGGAGCAGGCGCAGCGCGACCGCATCCGCCGGATGTTCGGTTCCTATGTGTCGCCGGAGTTGGTGCGGCGGATGGTGGAGGCGCGGGCGGAGCCGCAGTTGGGCGGGCACGAGGATGAGATCACGGCGTTTTTCAGCGACATCCAGGGGTTTTCGGCGTTTTCGGAGGTGTTGTCGCCGGTCGATCTGGTGCAGTTGCTCAATGAATACCTCGGGGGGATGACGGACATCCTGCAGGCGAACGGCGGCGCGTTGGACAAGTATATCGGCGACGCGATCGTGGCGATGTTCGGCGGGTTGGTGCCGGTGAAGGATCATGCGCGTTATGCGTGCGAGGCGGCGGCGAGGATGCAGATGAAGCAGGCGGAGTTGCGCGCGCAGTGGAAGGCGCAGGGCGACCGCTGGCCGAAGCTGGTGCATGACATGCGCACGCGCATCGGTCTGAATTCGGGACAGGTGGTGGTGGGCAACATGGGTTCGCAGCACCGGTTCAACTACACGATGATGGGGGACACGGTGAACTTGGCGGCGCGTTGCGAGAGCGGGGCGAAGACCTTTGGCGTCTACACGGCGGCGACCGGCGCGACGGTCGAGGCGGCGAAGGCGGCCGGGTGCGAGTGCGTGTTTCGCGAACTCGACCGCATCGTGGTGAAAGGCCGCAAACTGCCGGCGGTGATTTTTGAAGTCGTGGCGCTTTCGCCGGAGCATTTGCCGGAGGGTGGGGCGCGGTGTCTGGAGTTGTTTGAGAAGGGACGGGCGCATTATCTGAAACAGGAGTGGAGCGAGGCGATCGGCTGTTTCGAGGAATCGGCTCCGCTGGAGCCGTTGCAGCCGGAGCGTGATGCGGGGGTGGAGTCGAATCCGTCGCTGATCATGCGGGCGCGCTGCGAGGCGTTGAGGCAGCATTCGCCGGGGGAAAACTGGGACGGGGTTTACCGGATGACGACCAAATGAGGGCACGAATTTTATGCGTTTTGGGTCTGGGTGTGTGGCTGGCGGCGGCGCGGTTGGGCGCGGCGGAGGCGGAGCCAGCGGTGGCGACGCGGCCGGTGGTGACGCATGTGGATGGACGGGTGATGCTGCGTGACGCGAAGCAGGCGCGGATGACGTTGCCCAAGGTGGGCGGCGAGGTGGCCGAGGGCGAAGTGTTGATCACCGGAGACCGGTCTTTGGTGGAATTGAAGGTGGGGGCCGGGTTGTGGCGGCTGGGGCGGCGGGGTGTGTTGATTCCGGGGGCGGAGGGTGGGCGGTTGATGGCGGGCACGGCGTTGGTGCGCGTGCCGCCGGGTGCAGGCTGGCGGGTGGAGAGCACGAAGGGGTCGGCGCGTTTGGGCAAAGGATTGTGGATGGTGCAGGCGGTCGACAACGAAGGGATCAAGCTGGTGTGTCTGGATGGTCCGTCCGAGGTCGCGGCGCTGGGGGAGGGGGCGGGGCCCGGCATGCCGGGGGTGATAAAACTCAAGCCGGGGGAGTTGGTTTTTTTGTCGCCCGATGGGAAGACGTTCGGGGTGATTGTGACGGTGTATTTGGAGGAGTTGCTGGTCACGAGCCGGCTGTTGAACGGGTTTCCCGCTCCGTTGCCCGAGCAGCGGCGGTTGATGAATCTGGCGCTGGCCCAGCGCGAACAGCTGAAGGGGGTGACCAACGCGGTGGTGGCGGGCGCGCGCAAGGAAACGGGTTTTGAAATCGCGGTGCCACGGGCGCGCGGGGGCGAGCCCAAGAAGTAGGTTTTTGCGCTGGGGGCGGGTGCGGGTGCGCCCTAGTGTGGGGGGATGGATTCGCAGTTTAAAACGATCGCGGTGGTCGGGGCGGGTGCGCTCGGGCTTTATTATGGCGGGCGGCTGGCGCGTGCGGGCGGCGACGGCGTTGTGTCGTTTTTGGCGCGCGGGGATTTGGAGGTGTTGCGAGAACGCGGGGTGACCGTGAAGGCGCCGGACGGGGAGTTCACGGTGGGTGCGGACAACGTGAAGATCGCGGCGACGCCGGAGGAGATCGGGCCGGTGGACCTGGTGATCGTGACGCTCAAGGCGACGGCGAACGGTGAACTGTCGAAGTTGTTGCCGCCGTTGTTGCACGAGCGGACGGTGGTGTTGAATTTGCAGAACGGGTTGGGTGTGGACGAGCAGGTCGCGGCGGTGGCGGGCGCGGAGCGGACCGTGGGCGGGTTGTGTTTTGTGTGCGTGAACCGGGTCGCGCCGGGGACGGCGGAGTGCACGATGGCGGGGCATGTCGTGGCGGGGGAATTTTCGGGGGCGTCGCAGGCGAGGACGCGGGCGTTGGAGGAGTTGTTTGTGAAGGCCGGCGTGAAGATGAGCGTGAGTGAGAGTTTGCTCGAAGTGCGGTGGCGGAAGCTGGTGTGGAACGTGCCGTTCAACGGACTGGCGGTGGCCGGCGGCGGGATCACGACGGACGTGATTTTGCAATCGGCGGAAATGGAGGCCGAAGTGTGGGCGTTGATGCGAGAAGTGCAGGCGGCGGCCGCGGCGTATGGCGTGGTGATTCCCGAGAAGTTTGTGGTCGATCAGGTGGAGCGCACGCGTCCGATGGGGCCTTACAAGCCGTCCACGATGATTGATTTCGTGGAGGGAAAACCGCTGGAGGTGGAGCCGATCTGGGGGGAGCCGTTGCGGCGGGCGAAGGCGAAGGGCGTGAGCACGCCGCGGTTGGAGGCGTTGTATGCGGAGCTGAAACGACTCTCGCGGTGATCAGTCGCGGGGCGTGTAGATCGTCTGCTTGAGGGTCGGGGCGAAGAGGGCGCGGAAAGCGGCGATGTTTTTGACGGCGCGGAGGGCGACGAGTTGGTTGGCGAGGTTGCCGACGGCGGTGCCTTCGAGGGCGAATGATACGACGGGGATGCCGGCGGCGTTGGCGGTGGCTTGGCAGAGGAGACGGTTCTTTGAACCGCCGCCGACCATGAGGATGCGTTTGAAGGTGCGGCCGCTCATGCGCTCGAACGAGGTCTTGGCATCGGCGTGTCCGCGGCCGAGGGAGTCGCAGATGAGGCGGGTGTAGCCGGCGAGGGTTTTCGGGGCGGGGATGCGGCGCTTTTTGAGTTGGGCGTCGATGGCGGCTTTCATCGATTTCGGGTTCGTGAGCGCGGGGTCGGTGATGTCGAGGAGATCGCGAGCAAGCTCGCTCCCACGCAGATTCTCCGCGGCGGTGATGAGTTTGGCCCAGGCGGCGTCGTTGGTGGGGCGGCTGGCGAAATCCTTCATGATGCCTTCGAGGAGCCAGAGACCGATGATGTTGGTGAGGGGGCGGTAGCGACCGTCGCCGATGCGTTCGTTGGAAATGCGGGCGGCGAGGGCGTCGGCGCCGAGGACGGGCGTGTCGCTTTCGAAGCCGACGAGCGACCAGGTGCCGGAGCTGAGGAAGAGGTCGGTGCCGTCGGGGGACGCGGGCATGGCGTCGTAGGCGCAGGCGGTGTCGTGGCCGGGGACGGCGATGACTTGGGCGGACGCGAGGGCGGGGAGTTCGGGGAGGGCGCGGACTTTGCCGAGTTTGGTGCCGGCGAGGACGGGTTTGGAGAGCCAGTGGGAAGGGATGCGGAAGTGGTCGAGAGCGGCGCGAGACCAGTCCGTGGAGTGGACGTCGAGGAGCTGGGTGGTGCTGGCGATGGTCAGCTCGTTGGCCATCTTGCCCGACAGGAGGAAATTGAAGTAGTCGGGGAGGAGGAGGCAGCGGGTGGCGAGGTCGGTGATCGCGGGGTGAGTTGCGACGGTTTCTTCGAGTTGGAGGGAGGAGTTGTAGAAGACGTTGGGGATGCCGGTGGCGGCGTAGATGCGTTCGAGGGCGGCGCGGGTGTGGGCGAGGCGCTTGAGTCCGGGCTGGGTGCGGTCGTCGCGGTATGCATGAACCGGATACACGAGGCGGCCGGTGTCGTTGACGAGGGCGTAGTCAACGCCCCAGGTGTCCACGCCGACGGAGGCGAGTTTGGCGCCTTTGGGGAGGGCGGCGACGGCGGCGCGGAGTCCGGTGAGGATCTCGGACCAGAGGCCGGCGATGTTCCAATAGTCGTGGTTGCCGAGGGACTGGAAGGCGTTGGGAAAGCGGTGGACTTCGCGAAGGGTGAGGCGTGAGTTTTTCCAAGTGCCGAGGATGACGCGGCCGGAGGTGGCGCCGAGGTCGATGGCGGCGAGGTGGAGGGCGGGGGCGGTGGGCATGGGGAGGAAGCGAATTTCGGATTGGGTCACAGAGGGCACAGAGTTCGAGCCGGCGGAATCGGAGGAGTTGCCCACGAAACACACGAAAGGACACGAAAAGAAATCCTAGGAATCGGGTTTGGTTCTTTCGTGTGTTTCGTGGGTGAAAAAATCAGGCGAGTTGAAGGAGTTCGGAGGCGCGGCGGGCTTGGGCGCGGTAGAAGTCGGCGTGGGCAGGGTTTTTGATGTCGATGTCGTAGGTGGGGATCATGGCCTTCATGCGGGCTTTGCCTTCCTCGGTGGCGACGAGGTGGGGGAGGCATTTTTGGACGACTTCCAGGACGATGTGCACGCAGACCGAAGCGCCCGGGGATGCGCCGAGGAGGGCGGAGAGGGTGCGGTCGGAGTTGGTGATGACCTCGGTGCCGTAGTGGACGATGCCGGCCTGGCCGTCGGTTTTTTTGATGGCTTGGACGCGGATGCCGGCGTCGATGAGTTTCCAGTCTGCTTTCTTCGCGGCGGGGTAGAAGACGTGGAGGACCTTCATGCGGTCTTCCATCGACTGCGTGCCTTGCTGGACAAGGTATTTGACGAGGTCGAGGTTGGTGGCGCCGATCTTGAGGAGCGTGGCGAGGTTGTGCGGTTTGATGGAACCGGGGAGGTCGAGGATACTTCCCTTTTTGTGAAGGAACTTGGTGGTCCACGAGGCGAAGGGCCCGAAGAGGAGGGTCTTTTTTCCGTCGAGGATACGCGTGTCGAGGTGCGGCACGGCCATGGTGGGGGCGGCGTCGAGGGGCTGGCCGTAGACCTTGGCTTCGTGTTGGGCGACGATTGCGGGGTTGTCGCAGACCAGCCATTGTCCGCCGATGGGGAAACCGCCGAGGCCCTGGGCTTCGGGGATGCCGGCTTTTTGGAGGAGGTGGAGGCTGCCGCCGCCGGCGCCGACGAAGACGAATTTGGCGGTGTTTCGACGGAGTTGGTTGGTGGCGAGGTCGCGGATGGTGACGGACCAGCCGGTGTCGGTTTTGGCGAGGTCGGTGACGCGGTGGTTGGAGGCGATGCCGCAGTTGGGTTGGGAGCCGAGCCAAGTGAGGAGTTTGCGGGAGGCTTCGCCGAAGTTGATGTCGGTGCCGGTGGCCATGTGGGTGGCGGCGATGGGGACGGCGGGGCGTTCGGCGGTGAGGAGGGGGGCCCAGCGTCCGATGACGGCGCGGTCGGTGGAGAAGGCCATGTCGGCGAAGAAGTGGTGCGCGGCGAGGCCGGTGTGACGGGCGCGGAGGTAATCGACCCACTTGGCACCGTGGACGAAGCTGAGGTGCTGGACGGGGTTGATGAACTCCTTGGGGTTGGCGATGAGTCCGTCGGCGACGGCGGAGGCCCAGAACTGGCGGGTTTTTTCGAACTGCTCGAAAATCTTGATGGCGTTGGAGACGTCCACGGTGCCGTCGGCGGCCTGGGTGGGGGTGTAGCTGAGTTCGCAGATGCCGGCGTGGCCGGTGCCGGCGTTGTTCCATCCGTGGGAGGCCTCTTGGGCGAGGTCTTCGGTGACTTCGTAAACCTGGATCGAGAGCTTGGGGTCGAGACGCTTGAGGAGTGCGGCGAGATTGGCGGACATGACGCCGGAGCCGATGAGGAGGACGTCGGGGTTCTCGATGTGCTGGTTGAAGGGGTTCATGGAAGGCGAAAAGAAGGCGAGCGGAGACGAGGTGGAAACGGAGCGGTGAAAAACGTTACCGCTGTGAATTGGGTGATGCCAGCCCGCTTTCATAATTTATCAAAAACTATCAAAATCTAGCAAAATAATGCATGAGAGGGGCGATAAAGGTTGGTTTTTATAAATCTTATAATGTTTGAAAAGAGTGGGTAATGAAGGTTTGTCACTTATTAAGTGACAAATGGGCTGGGTGGAAGAAAGGCTTTTTGAGGGCGAGGGCGCGAGGGGAAGTGAGGAGGGGGTTTGCGAAGTGGCGGGGGGTGGGCTTAATGGCGGAAATTATGATGCTTCCTTATACCAAAAACACGTTGTCGGGCGGGATTTCGCGTCGTGAGGCGCTGCGTTGGATGGGGTGGGGCGGGCGGCGGCGTTGATGGCGTCGGCGGGAGGCGGCGGACGGTTGATGGGTGCGGAGGCGACGGGAGGCGGAGCGGGCGAAGACGCGAGGGGTGCGAAGGGAGTCGGGTTGGAGCAGCCGGCGTTTTACCGGTTTAAGATCGGGGCGTTTGAGGCGATCGCGTTTAATGACGGGGCGTTTAATCCGCCGGTCGCGCAGTCGCCGTTCGGCGTGGGTGAGTTGGTCGAGGCGAAGGTGGCGGTGTTGCGGGACGCGTTTCTGCCGATCGAGACGGTCAACCTGCAGTTCAACGTGCTGCTGGTGCGCATGGGGACGGAGTGGGTGTTGTTCGACGCGGGTTGCGGCGCGGCGTTTGGCGCGGCGGGCGGGCGCCTCGCGGCGCAGATGGCGGCGGCGGGCGTGAAGCCGGAGCAGATCAACGCGGTGTTTCTCACGCATGCGCACGGGGATCACTTTGGCGGGTTGTTCGCGGGCGAGGAGCGGGCGTTGGTGTTTAAGAACGCGACGCACTTTGTGGGGCGCACGGAGTTTGATTTCTGGACGGGGGCGAGTCCGGATGTGTCGGCGCTGCGTCAGCCGGAGGAAGGGCGCAAGGGTATGGTGGCGGGAGCGCGCGGGGCGTTGGAGGCGTGGCGCGGGAAGTGGCAGTTGATCGCACCGGGAGACCGGTTGATCGAGGGGCTGGAGGTGATCGCGGCGCCGGGGCACACGCCGGGGCATCTGGTGTTTTTGATTTCGTCGGGCGGGGAGCAGGTGCTGCACATCGTGGACGCGGTGCATCACCATGCGTTCTCGTTTGCGCGGCCGGAGTGGGTGCTGGCGTTTGATGTGCAGCCGGAATTGGCGGAGGCGACGCGGCGCAAGCTGCTGGATCGCGCGGCGGCGGACCGGCTGAAGGTGTTCGGGGCGCACATGCCGTTTCCGGCGCTGGGGCATGTGAAGGCGTCGGAGGGCCGGCGCTATGAGTATGTGATCGCGCCGTGGGCGGTGGGGTGAGGGGGCTCGCTTACGAGCTTACGGACCACTCGCTGGCGCTCGCGGCTCCACCGGGGATGCGGGGTTATTCTTCGCCGTCGAAGTAATCGACTTCGGTCATGCGAAAGAGTTTTCGGTGGGGCTTGATTTGCCACTTGTCGGAATCGGGATAATACGTGCTGTCGGTCGGCAGGTTGTCGGCGATGACGAAGAAGATGAAATCTTCGGTGCCGGTGTTGGTGATTTGGTGCGCGGTGCCGGGCGGTTGGACGAAGGCGTCGCCGGTGCGGACGGTGGTGCGAGTGCCGTCGCCGGTGCGCACGGTGGCGGTGCCGGCTAGGACGACGAACAGTTCGAATTGCTGCGCGTGGGCGTGCAGCGGGCAGACGGAGGCGCCGGGCGGGACGCGGCGTTGCTGGAGGTCGAAGGGGTGTCCGCCGGCCCAGGTGCCGGTGTCGCGCACGCCGCCGAGGGCGAGCGAGATGTCTTTGGCGAAGGAGTGGTATTTGCCGGCGGGGGAGCGGGCTTCGGTTTCGGGGAGGGCGGGGATGGAGACGATGTTCCTGGGGGGAAGAGGAGGAGGGAATCGGAGTTTAAGGCAGGGTCACAGAGGGCACAGAGCTCGGACACAGAGTTTAGGGAGGACCTCAAGACGGTGGGTATTTTAACCCTGTGCGAATCTCTGTTTCTGACGGATCGGACTCTGTGCCATCTGTGGCGGAGCTCTGTGTTCTCTGTGGCAAAATTCCGAGGATTGGGAAATCAGATCACCGGGTTGGTGAGGGTGCCGATGGATTCGATTTCGATGGAGATGGTGTCGCCGGGCTTGAGCCACACGGGCGGTTTGCGGGCGAAGCCGACGCCTTCCGGGGTGCCGGTGAGGATGATCGTGCCGGCGGGGAGGGTTTTGTCGGCGCTGAGGAACGCGATGATCGCGGGGACGTCGAAGATCATGTCGGCGGTCGTGGAGTCTTGCATGACTTCGCCGTTGAGGATCGAGCGAATGCGGAGGGCGTTGGGATTCGGGAGCTCGTCGGGGGTGACGAGGACGGGGCCGAGGGGGCAGAAGGTGTCGAAGCTTTTGGCGTGGTTCCATTGTCCGCCGCTCCAGTCGCGCTGCCAGTCGCGGGCGGAGACGTCGTTGGCGCAGGTGTATCCAAGAATGTAGGACACGGCGTTTTCGCGGGTGGCGTCGCGGCACTCCTTGCCGAGGACGATGGCGAGTTCGGCTTCGTAATCGGCGCGGGTGGTGGGCTGGTTGCGAGGGAGCGTGATGGGCGTGTTCGGGTGTTGGAGCGAGCCGGGGAGTTTGACGAACCACACGGGGCGCTCGGGCGGGGATTGTTTTCCTTCGGCGGCGTGTTTGGCGTAGTTGAGGCCGATGCCGATGATGAGCGGGGCGGTGGCGACGGGGGCGAGGCGTGGGCCGAGGGTGACGGGCGAGGGATCGGATGAGGGGCGGAGGGTGCCGGTGAGCGGATCGCCGGTGAGGGCGAGGGCGGTGCCGTCGGGTTGGAGGGCGGCGTAGGCGGGGCCGGAGGGGGTGAGATGGCGGAGGAGTTTCACGGGGAAAGATGTCGGCGGAAAATTTCGGCGAGACCGGTCTTGTCCAGACGCCTCTCGGCGATGGCGATCATGGCGTCGTAGAATTCGTCCACTGGTTGGTCGGCGATGATGCCATTCTCGGCGAGAAAGTTCAGGGCGCTCAACAAACCGGTGCGTTTGTTGCCATCGATGTAAGGCTGGTTTTCGGCGATGTGGAAGGCGTAGGCCGCTGCGATAGCGAAGAGGTCGGACTGACGATAGAAATGTTCCTGCATCGGCTGCGCCAAGGCGGATTCCAAGGCATTCTCGTCACGCACGCCGTCGGCTCCGCCAAATGCCTCAAGTGAGGCGGTGTGGATGAGATCGACGGCTTCCCTCGACAGGAAGACGGGCTCGTTCATTGCGCGAGCTTTTGGAGGACCTTGTGGTGAACGCGGATCAGCTTGGCATTGGTCGCACGAACTTTGTCCAAGTCTGCAAAATGCGGGCCGGTCGGGGTCACAGGCGCTACTTTCGCCGGCTTCTTGGCGGTGTAGGTGGCCTGGGGCTCTTCGAGTTTGTTCGGCTTCTTGTCCACGTAGGCACCGTGCGCCATGGGAAGATCGATGTCAACGGGGCGGGCGCCACGTAAGGTTTGCCGGATGGGACCTTTGGAGTGGATGCGACTGATGAGACTGATGATGAGTTATGCTTTCGCGGGCTCGGCGTAGGCTTCCATGCCGGCGCAGCTGCAGATGAGGTTGCGGTCGCCGTAGACGTTGTCCACGCGGCCGACGGCGGGCCAGAACTTGGACTGGCGGACGAACTCGCTCGGGAACGCCGCCGTCTGCCGCGAGTAGGGGCGGGTCCATTCGTCGGCGGTGACGACTTTCGCGGTGTGCGGGGCGTGTTTGAGCGGGTTGTTGGCTTTGTCGGACTCGCCGGTGACCACGGCCTGCATCTCGCCGTGGATGGAGATCATCGCGTCGCAGAAGCGGTCGAGCTCGACCTGGGTTTCGCTTTCGGTCGGCTCGATCATGAACGTGCCGGGGACGGGGAACGACAGGGTCGGCGCGTGGTAGCCGTAGTCCATGAGGCGCTTGGCGGCGTCTTCGGCTTCGATGCCGTGTTTCTTCCAGCCGCGCAGATCGACGATGCACTCGTGGGCGACGAGGCCGGTGGCGCCGCGGTAGAGGACGGGGAAGAATTTCTCCAAGCGGGCGGCGACGTAGTTGGCGTTGAGGATGGCGAGCTTGGTCGCGGCGGTGAGTCCGTCGGGACCCATCATGCGGATATACATCCACGAGATGACGAGGATCGAGGCGCTGCCCCAGGGGGCGGCGGAGACGGCGCCGAGGTGTTTGCGGCCTTTGTCGTGGACGGGGGAGACGATGACGTGGCCGGGGAGGAAGGGGGCGAGGTGCGCGGCCACGCCGATGGGGCCCATGCCGGGGCCGCCGCCGCCGTGGGGGATGCAGAAGGTTTTGTGGAGGTTGAGATGGCAGACGTCGGCGCCGATGTGGCCGGGGGACGTGAGGCCGACCTGCGCGTTCATGTTGGCGCCGTCCATGTAAACCTGGCCGCCGTGCGAGTGGATGTGGGCGCAGATGTCTTTGATGGAGGCCTCGAACACGCCGTGGGTGGACGGGTAGGTGATCATCGCGGCGGCGAGGTTTTTGGCGTGGGCGTCGGCTTTGGCGCGGAGATCGGCAACGTCGATGTTGCCGTTGGCGTCGCAGGCGACGGGGACGATCTGGTATCCGCACATGGCGGCGCTGGCGGGGTTGGTGCCGTGCGCGCTGGTGGGGATGAGGCAGATGTTGCGGTGACCTTCGCCGCGCGATTCGTGGAACGAGCGGATGACGAGGAGGCCGGCGTATTCGCCTTGGGAGCCGGCGTTGGGCTGGAGGGAGACGGCGGCGAAACCGGTGATCTCGGTGAGCCAAGATTCGAGGTCGGCGAAGAGCTGCGCGTAGCCTTTGGTTTGGTCGGAGGGAGCGAAGGGGTGGAGTTGTCCGAACTCGGGCCAGGAGACGGGGAACATCTCGCTGGTGGCGTTGAGCTTCATCGTGCACGAGCCGAGGGAGATCATCGAGTGGACGAGGGAGAGGTCCTTCGCTTCGAGGCGCTTGATGTAGCGGAGCATCTCGTGCTCGGTGTGGTAGCGGTTGAAGCTGGGCGCGGTGAGGAATGGGGTGGTGCGGGCGTGGGGTGCGGGGACGGCGGAATGACCAATCTCGGAGGCCACTCGCTCACGCTCGTAGCTACGAGTCGGACCGAAGAAGGAGATGAGTTGTTCGACTTGGGCGAGGGTGGTGGTCTCGTCGAGGGAGATGCCGACGGTGGCGTCGTCGATGGGGCGGAGGTTGATCTTTTGCGCGAGGGCGTCGGCGTGGATCTTGGTCGCGAAGATGTTGCCGACGGTGAGCGTGTCGAAGACGGGCTCGGCGTTGACGGTGGCGCCGGCGGCGCGGAGGCCTTGGGCAAGGAGGGAGGTCAAAGCGTGGACGCGGCGGGCGATTTTTTTGAGGCCCTCGGGTCCGTGGTAAACGGCATACATCGAGGCCATGACGGCAAGGAGGACCTGGGCGGTGCAGATGTTGGACGTGGCCTTGTCGCGGCGGATGTGTTGCTCGCGGGTGCCGAGGGCGAGGCGCATGGCGGGGTCGCCGTTGGCGTCTTTGGAGACGCCGACGAGGCGGCCGGGCATCTGGCGTTTGAAAGCGTCTTTGGTGGCGAGGAACGCGGCGTGGGGTCCGCCGAAGCCCATGGGAACGCCGAAACGTTGGGCGGAGCCGACGGCGACATCGGCGCCGAATTCGCCGGGCGCGCGGAGGAGGGTGAGCGCGAGGAGGTCGGTGGCGACGATGGTGAACGCGCCGACGGCGTGGGCGGCGGCGAAGAACGTAGTGAAATCGTGGATACTGCCGGTGGTGTCGGGGTATTGCACGAGGACGCCGAAGGTGCCGGCGGTGGGGGCGAAGGTTTTATGGTCGCCAACGATGATCTCGATGCCGAGGGGGACGGCGCGGGTTTTGACGATGTCGATCGTCTGCGGGTGGCACTTTTCGGAGACGAAGAACGCGCGGTGGGCGGAGGCATCGCCCTCTTTCAGGCGGTGGCACATCATCATGGCCTCGGCGGCGGCGGTGCCTTCGTCGAGCATGGAGGCGTTGGCGATTTCGAGACCGGTGAGGTCGGTGATGAGCGTCTGGAAATTGAGGAGGGCTTCGAGGCGGCCCTGGGCGATCTCGGCTTGGTAGGGCGTGTAGGCGGTATACCAGCCCGGGTTTTCGAGGATGGTGCGCTGGATGACGCCGGGGGTGTGGGTATTGTAGTAACCCATGCCGATGTGGCTGCGGAAAATCTGGTTCTGGCTGGCGAGGCCACGGAGTTCGGCGAGGGCGGCGGATTCACCGAGGGCGGCGGGGAGGTCGAGGGCGTCGCGGCGGATGTGGGGAGGGACGGTGGCGTCAACGAGGGCGTCGAGAGACGGCTGGTTGAGGGCCTTGAGCATCGCGGCCTGTTCGGAGGCGTCGGGGCCGTTGTGGCGGCGGGCGAAAGAGTCGGTCGGGGCGAGCAACTCGGAAAGGGACGAAGAGGCGGCGGAGTTCGCGGAAGCGGGCATGGTGGAAAGGTTGCACGCTAGGCGGGGGTAAGGGGGCGGCAAATGGTTTTTGGCGAAAGAGGTGGGGTGGGTGGGATGGTCGACGCAGGTAGGAGACGGAAGAGGCTTTTTTAACGCAAAGGTGCGAAGGTCGGAGAAGGGCACTAAGGGGCGCGGAGGAAGCGAAACGGAGTTGGGCAGGATGAACGGGATGAAAGGCAGGATGGGCTGCAAGAAGCACAAAAGGGTGCAAAAAACACCGCCGGGGGAGAAGGGTTTTGGGAGAGAGAGTAACCTATTGGGTTACTCTTGGGTCGGGTGCGACAGGGGGCTTTGCAGGAATTTCAACACGGAGGCACAGAGACACAGAGCCGGAGCACACCGACTTCAGGGGGAGTTTTGACCACGGATTGCGCGGATCCGCTTTCGCGGAGGCTTCGGCGGGACGGGATGGGCAGGGTGTTGGAGTCGGGGGACTGGCTTCGGGAGGCCACTCGCTCACGCTCGTAGCTACGCGGGGGAGATGCCTGAAAAACGGGGGATGAGTGATTTTTAAACCACGCTCGACGAGGTGTGAAAAAGTCTCATGCGATAAGTTGGGGAGGGAAGGGCTGAAAAGGCACGTGTGGTTTTGATTAGTGGATAATGAGATAGGATGGGGGATGTGCGAGGATAGGGTGAAGACCCTACGCCTTTGGTTAATGCAACCTTCACTCAAACGTCACGCCAGCGGTTCGACACGGGGGGTTGGCACCGGCTCTGCTAGATGCTTTTAATTCACATGAAAAAGCACGTATTAATACTCATTTCCATGTCGATGGCCTTAGCGGCCTCTGTTTCTGCTCAAGTGTCCGTTACCGGTGCGGGGCAAACTTTCACTGAGGGATTCAATTCATTTGTGGGAACTCAAGCAAGTGTCCCGACTAACTTCACTTTTTCAGATACGGATTATACGCCCGGAGGCTTTTATACCTTCAGTGATGCGTATACTAGCGCAAATTCTAATTATGCTTTTAGGGCCAGTGCTCTTTCTACTGACATTGCTTTTGGACAAAAGGGCCCCACCAGTGGAACAGACTTTCTCAATTGGAGCTTTGTAAATAATTCAGGTCAGGATATTAATTCTGTGACCATATCTTGGACTGCCTTGCAGTATTCTGCTGGCGGACGTGCGCCCACCATAACTCAGAATTACAATCTCAATAATACGGGTTTTGTTACGACAGGACTTACGGGAAATGTGTTTACTGCGTCGACTGGCGCTACTGTTTCTGGTGCACAGTTGGCTTCTATTGTATCAACTTCTTTTTCATCAACGCTAACATTCTCTACCGCATGGGCTAACGGACAGTCTCTGGTTTTGGGCTGGGGTTTCGCTACTGGCTCGGGAACTAGTTCTAATGCGCATATCGCGGTTGATAATTTGTCCCTTTCTATTGCTGCCGTTCCGGAGCCCTCTTCCGCCGCGCTCCTCGTTGGTGGAGTGATCTTGGTTGGAGCTGTAATGCAGCGTCGTCGTCGGGCTTTTGTTAAAGCCCTCTGATTTGTTTATAGCTATTTTGCCAGGTGTTTTGGTGTTGGCGGCGACGGCTTGGGCTGTCGCCGCTTTTGTTTATAAATAACGGCGGCGAAGGGTCGGATTTTTTTACCACGGATTACGCGGATCCGCCTCCGCCGAGGCTTCGGCGAGACAGGAGTGGGCGCGGATTGGGAGAGGCGAACCGCGCCTGCGAGCAGGCGGCCTACGTTCCGAACAGTGGGATGACGGGGTATGAAAAAAACTGGGTTTCGGGGGTGTCGGGTAAGCGGTTTTAGGTGTGCTATATAAGCGTAAATCGAGCGGGGCGGAGGTGGCGTGGAGTGGGGGTTGGCATGGGGGATGCAAGTTTACGAAATCAATCAATTTAATGGCTGTTGGTCTTCACTCAAATGTAACCCCTGCCGGTTGTAGGAGGAGTGAGACCTTAGCAGGGTTTCCCTGACGGTCCGGGCCCGGTGGTCCGTGTTCTCTCGTTATTCCGTGTCTTCGTTATTTTTAACCACAGATCGTAAATCCACGCTGTCTGGAGCCGGCCGAGACCGGCGGGGTTTTGCGTTGCTGATCACCATCACGCTGCTGGCGCTTTTGGTGTTGTTGCTGGTGTCGCTGGCCGCGTTGACGCGTGTGGAGACCCAAGTGGCGATGAATAACCAAAAGATGATGCAGGCACGCCAGAATGCGTTGATGGCCATGAACATCGCGATTGGTCAATTGCAGCGCTACACGGGGCCGGACAACCGGGTGACGGCGCAGGGAAGTTTGAGGGGGGCGGCGGTGCAAAACCCTTGGTTTACGGGCGTGTGGGATGCGGACACGGTTTCACCCAATCCGATCACGTGGCTGGTGAGTGGCAACGAGACGGCGGCGTTGGCGGTGAGTGAAACGAGCGGTCTGAATCGAACGGCGGCGGCGCCCGAGGTGGCTTTGACAAATGCGGCGAGTCCGGGACGAGTGAGGTTGGTCGGGCCGGGGGCGGCGCGCATGAGCACGTTGCCGGCGGGGAATATCGAACATGCGGGGGTGGTGGTGCCGGCGGTGGCGATCGAGGCGGTGCCCGCGGGGCTCGCGGCGGGGACGAACGTGACGGTGGGCCGGTATGCGTGGTGGGTGGGTGACCAAGGGGTGAAGGCATCGTTGGGGTTGCCGGACCGGTCGGCGCAGGTAACGTATGCGCCGTGGTCATCGGCGGCGTTGCGGCAGCGGATACGCCAGCAGATCGGGACGGGGCCGAGTTATTTTCGCGATGCGGCGGCGGTGCCGGGGTTAACCACGGTGCGCAAGGAAGGGTTTGATCCGTTTGGGAATCTGACGGTGACGCCGCTGGGCAATGTGTTGGCGGCCGAACAGCTGGCGATGTTGACGTCGGCGGGAGGCACGGTGACCCAGGCGGATTTCATCAAGGACCGGTATCACGATTTTGGCACGGCGGCGTATGCGGTGCTGGCGAACACGTTGCCCTCGACGAATGCGAACCGCGGGTTGATGCGCGATCTCTCGACCAAGCCGGATCTGCTGGGGACGGCGTTTGCGAAGTATGCGGATTATACGAGCTACATGAAGACGCCGGTGGAGACGGCGGCGACCGATCCGTTGGTGCCGTCGGGCTTGCGCATCGCGAATGCTGATTCACCGAGGAGGCGGTATTTGGTTCAGCCCTACACGAGCAACGCGGCAGCGGGGTTGCCGGAGATCGCGTTCAGCGTGGCGCCGGTGTTGGCGAATTTTGTGATCCAGTTTCAGGTGAGGCGGACGAGTGCGGCGGCGTCGGGACCGTTGCAGGTAAGGTCGAAGGTGTATGTGACGATGTGGAATCCGTATTCGACCGCGATGGTGCCGCCGACGAATCTGAGGCTGGAGATATCGGGATTGCCGACGATCCGGGTTCAGGACGCGACCACGCCGGGGACGGTGGTGTCGGTCGATTTGCAGGCGACCAGCCCGGTGCTGGGGTCGGGGTTGGAGCTGCCGTTCGGCAAGGCGGCGCGTTACAGTGGCAGCACGTCGTTCGGGGCGGATGGAGAACTGGCGACGTGGTTGCCGGGGCGGGTGTATGCCTGGACGACGGCGAGCGGCGCGTCGGCAGGAACTACGTTGGGATTTTATAACAATTCGACGAGCATGACGGGATGGACGCATCCGGTCGCATCGACTCCATCCGGGGCGGGGATTCCCATGAATGTGGATATTCCGGAAGTGGATGGGACGCCGCTTACGGTGAGGGTGATGCTGGGCAGCGATACCGTGGCCACCTACACGGCGCGATATGATGCGGATCAAGTGCCCAACTCCAATATTTCGACGACGGCGACGGCCGATTATTGGTGCTTCGGATATGCCTTCCGGATCAACCAGCCCCGTGACTACGACTTGGACCGCAGCTGGCTCACGCGGACCGATCCGAGGACGGATCGTTTTGAACAGACCGATGCGGCCAACACGGAAGTTTTGATTCCCTTCAACACGCGCATCACCACGGAGCCGCTGCCGAGCAAATACATCGGGACGATCGTAACGACGGACAGCACGGGAACCTCGAATTTGAACGGCAATCTGATCCATCGCGTGCAGGGTCAGAACGCACGGGCGATGAGCACTTACAACGATGTGTCGCTCTTCGAGCTTCCGCGACTGCCGCTGCTTTCGATGGGAGAGTTGCAGCATGTGCAGATCAAAGACCGGCGACCCTTCTCCATTGGGAACTCATGGGGCGGGGCGGCCAATACGGTTTTCGACCGGTTTTTCCTTTCGGGCCTGCCGCTGAACGGCGCGGGGACGTTGCCGGATATTGCGCTTGGGCAGCCTTTGCCGAACTGGAACCTGAGGCCGGCGGATGTAACGACGACCGCGGCGTTACTGGCGGGTAATGTTGAGGAGACCTCGCGGCAGCTGCTGCAGGCGGGTGGTTTCAACATCAATTCGACGAGTGTTCCTGCGTGGAGGGCGGTCCTTTCCAGTGTGCGGTTTAGCACGACGGAACCCTTCGTGGTGGCGGATATCGTGAATGCCGACGGCAACACGAATCCCCTCGCCGGAACGCAAAACGGCGCGGTCACGCGCACGGAGACGTTTGTGTCCGACACAAGCATGGGCACCAGTCCGGCACCGGTGTTTTTCCGGTTTCCGCAATCGGCGCAGGAAATTTTTTATTGGGCGGATCCGACGCCGGGTTCGGGTATTTCGGGTAATGCGCGTAAATTCTACACGTCGGCGTTCAGGCAGGGTGTGCGCGGTTACAACGCGAGCACGCCGTTCACGGGAGCGGCCGGGACGTTTACTTCGGTATCCGGCGCCAAAGTCGGAACGGCGCGTCAGCATGTGACGACCGACCAGATTGAAGTGCTCGCGCGCGAAATCGTGTCGCGGTTGCGCACGCGGGCGGCGACGACGGGGCCGTTTCGCAGCCTGGAAACTTTTTTGTCGGAAACGACGACCTTCAGCGGGCGCAGTCTTTTGGAAGACGCCATCGAGGCGGCGGGAATGAATGCGGCCGAGGTGAAGCCGGTGGAGGTTGCCGTGGCGGCGGACCACAGCGGATTAAGCAGTCTTACGCTGACGCAGGCGGATCTGTTGTCGGCGACCGCACCTTATTTACGCACGCGTTCGGATACGTTCAAGGTGCGGACTTATGGAGAAGTGATCAACCCGGTGACCTCGCAGGTGGAGGGCAAGGCTTGGGCCGAGGCGACGGTGCAACGTTTTCCTGAAACCGTGTCGGCGGCCGATTCCGTGCTGCAGCCGGGCGGGGGAGCCAATTTGTTTGGGCGTCGTTATAAAATCATCAGCTTCCGATGGCTAAGTTCCGCCGATATCTAACCGTCATTCTGGTTGTGCTGGGGCTGGGTGCTCCGGGTGTTCGCGCCCAAGAGGCGACAGATCCCAACGCAACGATCTCCGTCAAGTTCACGGTCTTCGCGCCGCGAGCGGTGAAGGGCATGGTTTACTTCTCCGAAGGGGATAAAAAGCCGCCGTCATTGCTGAAGTTTTATAACTCCTATCGATCACCCGTATATGACTATGAGGGCGGATCGGTGTTGCGGTTTTATGATGAAGCCGAGGTGGCGGCCGCGTTGACGGCCTATGCGGCCGCGCAGGCGGCTGCATCGCCGGGGCAGGTTGTTCCGAAGCCGGTGCTGCGGCCGACGGCGGTGTGTGCGATTCCGGCGGGAGCAACCAAGGTATTTCTGCTGTTCATGCCGCGGCCAGGCGCGGCAATAGGAGGGTTTAAATATGATATCTTTGTGATGGATGATGGAGAGACCAGCGTGCCTCCGGGTCATTTTGTGATGATCAACGCCTCGAAGATGGAGATGTTTGCGCGTATCAATGGAAACGATACAAAAATCCTTCGCGGGGTGAGCGCTCCGATCAAGGCAGACAAGGATCTGGTGATCTTTATGGCGGCCCGGATAGAGCCGGAATACCATAAGCTCTTGATTGCCGACACTTGGGATCTCGGTCCTAGACAGCGTAATCTGTTGATTTTCTTTCCACCAAGGACTGCGACCGCGTTGTTGCCTGATGTGGTGCGCCTTAATGACGAAGTGCCGGAAGAGAAAAAGAAGTAGGATGCGGTTTCAGGCCGTGAAGTTTACCCAAAGTTCACGCGGGTGGTTTGCGGGGGTTGGCGCGGGCGATGCTAGGTTTGGGGTCTTATTACTATTCACTCCACGAGGGCGGTTTCAGGGCGGACGCGGGGTTCTGCGATGCGGGCGTTTACGCTCATCGAATTGCTGACGGTGATTGCGATCGTCGGGGTTTTGGCGGCCATTCTTTTTTCGGTGATCGGGAGCGTGCGGAGGTCGGCGAAGCAGTCGGTGAATGTGAGCAACGTGCGGCAGTGGACCGTGGCGAACATGCTGCATATGCAGGATCACAAGGGGTATATTCCCTGGCGCGGGCCGCCTTTGAGCGGGGGAGAGGCCATCGTGGATTCGATGGAGATTTTTTCGGCGGAGATTCCCGTGCTGCCGTGGTGGAACGCGCTGCCGCCCTACATCGGGCAGCCGACGCTGGCGGAGTTGAAGGCGCAGGGATCATTGCCGCGGCTGGGGCAGGATTCGATCTGGGTGTCGCCACTGGCGGAGGACATTCACGTGGCCAACCGTTGGGCGGCGTTTACCTGCTATGCGCCGCCGCGGTCTTCGAACCGGGGGAGTCCGGTCTTTGTGGCCAATGGGAGGACGATTCAGGAGCCTTCGCGCACGGTGATGTTTGCGGAGACGCCGCATTTCAGCGGGGCGTTGCAGGGCGGTGTTGCCTACCGGCACATCAACGAGATCTCGAGTCCCAACTCGACGGGTCCTTACAACCGTAACGGATCCCAGGCCAATCGCGGCGGGGAGACGGGGAAGGTGGCGCTGGGGTTTTTTGACGGGAGTGTGCGGATTTATACCGGGGCGCAGATCGTGACGCATGGGGTGAACACGGCGGCGGAGAAGGGGAATAATCCGGATCGGATCGTCTGGCGGCTGGATCCGTGAGGGGGCGGAGGCGGGCGGGCCACTCGCTCACGCTCGTAGCTACGGGCTGCGGTGGCGGTGGACCCGACGGGGTCGTCGGGCCTGCAGGGGGATGTCAGAAATGGGGTGGCGCCGGAGCGGGGTGGTGGCTGTGGTTGAGGGATGGCGTTGTCGTCTTTTGATTTTTCCAAGCCGGCCGGGCGGGCGGGGTATGTGGACCGGCGGTTGGCGGAACTCTATCCGGAGACGCCGATACCGCTCGATCACACGAGTCCGTATACGTTGTTGATCGCGGTGTTGTTGTCGGCGCAGTGCACGGACAAGCGGGTGAATTTGCAGACGCCGGGGTTGTTCGCGAGGGCGGACAATCCGCGTGACATGGTGAAGCTGACGGTCGGGCAGATCGATGCGCACGTGCGTCCGTGCGGGCTGGCGCCGAGGAAGGCGGAGGCGATCCGGGGGCTGTCGGAGATGTTGCTGGAGCAGCATGGCGGGGAGGTGCCGCGGACGTTTGCGGAGTTGGAGGCGTTGCCGGGCGTGGGGCACAAGACGGCGTCGGTGGTGATGTCGCAGGCGTGGGGCGTCCCGGCGTTTCCGGTGGACACGCACATCCACCGGCTGGCGCAGCGGTGGCGGTTGACCAAGGCGGGGGCGGATGTGGTGCGGACGGAGCGGGATTTGAAGCGGCTGTTTCCCGAGGTGCACTGGAACGCGTTGCACCTGCGGATCATTTATTACGGGCGCGAGCACTGCACGGCGCGCGGGTGCGACGGGATGAGTTGCGAGATTTGCAGCACGGTGAACGCGGGGCGGTTGCGGGCGGTGCGCGTGAAGAAGGCGTGAAGACGACGAACCAAGTTTGTCACTTATTAAGTGACAAACTTGGTTGAGCGGGGCGGGGAGGCTGGCGAAGGCGGGCAGAAAACGATGTTGATTTACCCAGGGGGCTACCTCAGCTTGCCCAACCTTTCGGACGCCTAGCTCAGTTGGTTAGAGCACATCCTTCACACGGATGGGGTCACAGGTTCGAGTCCTGTGGCGTCCACCATTTTTAACCGCATCTTCGGATGCGGTTTTTTTTGTGCACATGAGTCAGTCTGTGCCGGGCGATGACGCAGGGGTTGGCGCTTATGACGCACTGCGCTTGCGGCTTGTATCGGGTTTCCCACGTAAACGCCCCATTGTGCGGTGGCGCGACTCATGCGATAGGTGGTGTTATGGATATGAACCAACTCACCCAGATGTCCCGCCAGGCCGTGACCGATGCCCAAGCCGAGGCGCGGCGGCGCAGTCACAACGAGGTGGAGACCTGGCACCTGCTTCATGCCCTCCTCGCGCAGGAAAACGGCATCGTGCCCGCGCTCGTCGAGAAACTCGGCCTCACCGTGAGCGCGCTGCAACTGGCGGCCGAGCGTGAGCTGGACCGTCTGCCCAAAGTCTCCGGCAGCGTGGACACGTCGAAGGTTTACGTCACCCAGTCGGTCAACGAAGTCCTCACCCGCGCCGAGGCCGAGGCCAAGTCGCTCAAAGACGAATTCGTCTCCGTGGAGCATCTCTTCCTTGGTCTGCTCGATGTCGCAAAACCCGATGCGCTCAAAAACTACTTCAAATCCTTCGGCATTGAGCGCGCCAAAACCCTCGCCGCGCTGAAAACCCTGCGCGGGGCGCAACGCGTCACCACCGACAATCCGGAAACGACCTACGCGGCGCTCACCAAATACGGCATCGACCTGGTCGAACTCGCGAAGAAGGGCAAAATGGACCCCGTCATCGGACGCGACGACGAGATCCGGCGCACCGTGCGCATCCTTTCGCGCAAAACCAAAAACAACCCCGTCCTCATCGGTGAGCCCGGCGTCGGCAAGACGGCGATCGTCGAGGGTCTCGCGCAGCGTATCGTCCGCGGCGACGTGCCCGAGGGGCTCAAGGACAAAACCATCTTCTCCCTCGACATGGGCGCGCTCGTCGCCGGCGCGAAATACCGCGGCGAATTCGAGGAGCGTCTCAAGGCCGTGCTCAACGAGGTGAAACAGGCCGAGGGGCGCATCATCCTCTTCATCGACGAGCTTCACACGATTGTCGGCGCCGGCAAATCCGACGGCGCGATGGACGCCGGCAATCTCCTCAAACCCATGCTCGCGCGCGGCGAACTCCACTGTATCGGTGCGACCACGCTCGACGAGTATCGCCAGCACATCGAAAAAGACGCCGCGCTCGAGCGCCGCTTCCAGCCGGTCATGGTCGAGCCGCCGTCCGTTGAGGACGCGATTTCGATCCTGCGCGGCATCCGCGAACGTTTCGAACTTCACCATGGCGTGCGCATCCAGGACAACGCGCTCGTCGCCGCCGTCACGCTCTCCAACCGCTACATCAGCGACCGCTTTCTGCCCGACAAGGCCATCGATCTCATGGACGAAGCCTGCGCGATGATACGCACCGAGATGGATTCCGCCCCGCAGGAACTCGACGCGCTCCAGCGCCGCGTGCTCCAGCTCGAAATCGAGGAGGCCGCGCTCAAACTCGAAAAAGACGACGCGTCCAAGCACCGCCTTGAAACCCTGCGCAAGGAACTCGCCGACGCCCGTTCGCAGGCGGCCGGCTTGAAGGCGAAGTGGGACAAAGAAAAAGACTCCGTGAACGCCGTGCGCGCCGTGCGCGAGCAACTCGACGCGGCGCGCATCGAACTCGAAAAGGCCGAGCGCAACTACGATCTGAACAAGCTCGCCGAACTCCGCCACGGCAAGATCCCGCAACTCGAAGCCGAGCTCAAAAAATCAGAGACCACCGCCGCGAAGACCGAGCTCTTCAAGGAAGAGGTTTCCGCCGAGGAGATCGCCGAGATCGTTTCCAAGTGGAGCGGCGTTCCGGTGACGCGACTGGTCGAAGGCGAAAAGGAAAAACTCCTGCGCCTCGGCGACGTGTTGCACGAGCGCGTGATCGGCCAGGACGAAGCGGTGCAGCTTGCGACCGACGCCATTTTGCGCGCCCGCGCCGGCATCAAAGACCCGCGCCGCCCGGTGGGCAGTTTCCTGTTCCTCGGGCCGACGGGCGTCGGCAAAACCGAACTCGCGAAGACCCTCGCCGAGACGCTTTTCGACAGCGAGGCGGCGCTCGTGCGCATCGACATGTCGGAATACATGGAGAAGCACAGCGTTTCGCGTCTGGTCGGCGCGCCCCCCGGCTACATCGGCTACGACGAAGGCGGCCAGCTCACGGAGGCGGTGCGCCGCAAGCCCTACGCGGTGATCCTGTTCGACGAAATCGAGAAGGCGCATCCAGATGTATTCAACATTCTGTTACAAGTCCTCGACGACGGACGCATCACGGATTCGCAGGGACGCACGGTCGATTTCAAAAACACGGTGATCATCCTCACGTCGAATCTCGGTTCGCGTTTCCTGATCGAAGGCGTGACCGGCGACACGATTCCGGAGAGTGTGCGCGAGTCGGTCATGGCCGAGGTGCGCAAGGCGTTCCGCCCGGAGTTTTTGAACCGCATCGACGAGACGATTCTTTTCAAGCCGCTCACGCTCGAGGAAATCACGCGCATCGTGGATCTGCTGCTGGCCGACCTGAACAAACGCCTGCTGGACCGTCGCGTGACGGTGACGCTCGACACGAAGGCGAAGGCCTGGGTGGGCGAGAAGGGTTACGACCCGGTGTATGGGGCGCGTCCGCTCAAACGTTTCCTGCAACGCCAGATTGAGACGAAGCTCGCTCGGGCGCTCATTGGCGGCGAGGTGAAGGAAGGCGCCGGGGTGGTTTTCAAGGTGCAGGGGGATGAGTTGGTTTTGGGCTGACAGTGGGCCAACGGCCAAGGAGGACGGGACGTTATGTGACGTCTTTTGTTGTCGTGGGAACCGGCGTGGGGCGCGGGTGCCGGTTCCCTGCGAGAAAGCAATTTGATGGATACAAGCGGGGCGGTATGTCCGGCCGCTTTGTAAAATCCTGTAAAATCCTGTAAAATCTTCACGCGGAAGGTAGTGTCCGGAAAGTTCAGCAAAAAGACGGATCATGGTAGTTGGTGAGGTGGAAACAGGAACCCACCAACCGAAGGAAACACCATGAACCGTCCGAAGAAGGACATTATGATGAGCATGAACACGCGCGAGCAAATGCTGGCGCTT
>CAMBLN010000035.1 GCA_945868215.1 Opitutus sp. GAS368 | reverse complement strand
GGTGGCGTCTTTTGATCAGCTGACGCAGGGATATCACATGATCAGCTTTGGTAATGCTTCGTTTGGTGGCAATTACGGCGATACCCAAGGTGCGCTGGCGGTTAATGGGAATCTCACGATGCAAGGCACGGGGCAGATTGCCGAGCATGCGGGTGCGGGGGCAGGAAAGCCCTCCCTCTATGTCACCGGCGAGTTGAACCTTGATCCCGGCCAATACACTCGGCTGAAGAACGGTTATGCCTATCTGCCTAATGCGACGGGCACTTGGAATTCGTCCACGCAGGAACTCACCAAGTCCAACGGCGGGGTGTATTCCGCGATCAACTCGAGCGATCCGCTCAGTTCGACCGATCCCCGCTCGACGCAGGGGAGCGCGCCTTGGGATTGGGCGGCGTTGAACAGCAGCCTGGTGGGTGTGTCCAACGCGCTCGCGGCGGCCGCCACGACGGGGACGATCGGTGTTTCGGGTCAGAACATGACCTTCAACACGAACGGCCAGACGACGGGTGTGGCGGTGTTCACCCTCGATGGAAACGATTTCAGCGGGACGATTTTCGATGCGGACGGCGACAACGTGTTCGACCAGAACAACGAGAATATCAGCAATTTCGCGGTCAACGTGCCGGCTGACATGGTCTATGTGATCAACGTCATCAACTTCGGCGGCAAAACGCTGCTCGGCGGCATCAACGCCAACAACGGTGGCGAGAGCAACGAGCGCCTTCTCTGGAACATCGTGCCTTCCAACGGCAACACGGGGACGGTGACGCTCGGGAAAGACGGCTCCTACTTGAACGGCAGTGTGCTCGCCCCGCTGGTGGACATCAAAAACGGCCAGGGAACGGCTCCCGTTGGTCAAATCGTGGCCGGCAGCTACACGCACAACGGCGGCGAGTTGCACTACGCCGATTTCAGCTCGCCGGTGGCGTTCTCGCCGGTGCCCGAGCCGGGCACCTGGGGTATGTTTGGCGTGGCGGGGTGCGCCGTCATGATGATTTGCCGCCGGCCCCGTCGCGGCAGCCGGTAATACAGGGCACGGAGAGAATTGCACGGCGAGGCACGTTGGTTTGCGGCTGGTTTTCAGGGGATTATGCAGATGCGGGCGATTGTTTTTAAAATTATGCGAATTATCCCGAGCGGCGTGTTGACGTTGGCACGAACGATGCAATTGTTCTCCTCTTTCCCGCTTAGCGGGGACATTTTGGGGTAACCTAGAAAGCAAATGGCCGGTCGCTTAGGGGTAGGCGACCGGCCAACTTATTTTTACGAGGCGGATATCGCCCGCGCGTTAGATTCTCCGGTTTTGGCATCGTGGATTTTCTCCCATGCGGGCCTGCGTGAGGCCACCGATGGATGAAAGACCTTCGCCGGCGTAAACTGTGCGTCATGAGAGCCATCTGGAAAGGCGCGATCAGCTTCGGTCTGGTTAATATCCCCGTCTCCCTGTTTCCCGCGCTGCGGCGCGAGGAATTGAAGTTTCGCCTGCTTCGCGCTTCGGATCACAGCCCGGTGAATTACAAGCGCGTGGCCCAGGCCGACGGCAAAGAGGTGCCGTGGGACCAGATCGTGAAAGGCTATGAACACGAGAAGGGGAAATTCGTCGTTTTGAAGGACGAGGACTTCGCCCGCGTCGATGTCGAGGCGACCCAGACGGTGGACATCATTCATTTCGTGAAACTGGCGGAGGTGAACCCGCTACTGTTCAACAAGCCGTATTACATGGAGGCCACCAAGGGCGGCGAAAAAGCCTATGTGCTCCTGCGCGAGGCGCTCGTCGATACCGGCAAGATCGGCATTGCCAAGGTCGTCATCAAAACCCGCCAGCACCTCGCCGCCATCAAGCCGCAGGAAAAGGGACTCATGCTTGAATTGATGCACTATCCCGAGGATCTGCTGGAACCTGCGGAATTCAAAACTCCCGCCAAAAAAGCTCCCGGTGCGCAGGAACTGAAGATGGCGCGCTCGCTCATCGAAACCATGACCGCCCCGTGGGAGCCCGAAGATTACGAGGATGAATACCACGAGGTCCTGGAAAAAATCATCGAGGACAAGGTGAAGCATAAGGGCCGCGATACCAAGGCCGCGCCCGCCGCGAAATCTAAGCGCGCATCCAACGTCATCGACCTCGTCGCGGTGCTTCAACAGAGCCTCGCCGAGAACAAAAAGAAGCCGCAGACCGCCGCGAAGAAAAAGCGCGGAGGCAAATCCGCCGCCAAACGCAAGGCGGCCTGATCTTCCGCCATGTCGCTCAAGGCCTACGCCAAAAAGCGTGACTTCAAGAAGACCGCCGAGCCGCGCGGCAAGGTGGCGTCTGGCAAGGGCCACCGCTTCGTCATCCAGAAACACGCGGCCTCGCGCCTGCACTATGACTTCCGCCTTGAGATCGACGGCACGCTGAAATCCTGGGCCGTCCCCAAGGGCATTCCCTTCGCGCATGGCGAGAAACGGCTCGCGGTCCATGTCGAGGACCACCCCGTGTCCTACATTGATTTCGAGGGCACGATCCCGAAAGGCCAGTATGGCGGCGGCACCGTGATGGTGTGGGATCGCGGCACCTTCACGCCCGACACCGCCACGCCGGGCAAGGACCTCGCCGGCGGCAAACTCCACTTTACCCTCAAGGGCAAAAAACTGAAAGGCGCCTGGTATCTCGTGCGCATCCGCGACCCCGAGGACGACCAGTGGCTGCTCATCCGCGGCGGCGACGACCTGAAGCCGGTCTCCGCGAAACAGGACGACACCTCCGTGCTCTCCGGCAAATCCATGAAGGCCCTCGCGCAAAGCGATCAGGTGTGGAAATCGAAACCCGCGCCTGCCGCCAAGCCCCGAAAAACCAAAGCCGTCGCGGCGCCCGCACCGGCGAAACCTCCGGCGCACCGCACTGGCAAGCGCGTCGTCCCGCTGAAATTCGTTGAGCCGATGAAGGCGCGCCTCGTCGAGGCCCCGCCGGCCGGCGACTGGACCTATGAGATCAAGTTCGACGGTTTCCGCGCCCTCGCGCTGAAAAACGCCGCCGGCACGCAGCTGCTTTCGCGCAACAACAAGGACCTCGCCGACAACTTCCCCGAGGTCGCCGCCGCCGTGGCCGCCCTCGACGTGAACGACGCGATCATCGATGGCGAGATCGTCGCGCTCGACGATCAAGGCCGCTCTTCGTTCCAGCTCCTACAGGCCTACGAACTCGGCGACGCGAAGCCGCCGCTTCATTACTACGTGTTCGACCTGCTCCGTCTCAACGGTGAGAGCCTCGTCGATCTCCCGCTCGCCGAGCGCAAGGCGCGCCTTAAAAAACTCCTCGGACGCAAGACCGCCGGCGTGATCCGCTACTCCGCCTCGCTGGGCTCCGATGCGGACGCGCTCCTGACGCAGGCGCGGTCGATCGGCCTCGAAGGCCTGATCGGCAAGCGCACCGGGTCCACCTACGAAACCGGCCGGCGCAGCGGTGCATGGATCAAGCTCAAGCTCCACCACGAGCAGGAGTTTGTCATCGGCGGCTACACGCCGGCCCGGCGGCAGCCGCACGCACTTCGGGGCGTTGCTCATCGGCGTGCACCAAGGGAAGAAGCTGTTGTTTTCCGCCAAGGTCGGGACGGGTTTCAATCACGCGCTGCTGCGCACGCTGCACGCGCGCTTTCAAAAACTGCTCCGCGACACGTGTCCGTTCGACAACCTGCCCGAGACCAAAACCTCGCGCTACGGGCAGACCATCACGGCGTCGGTGATGAAGACCTGCCGCTGGCTCAGGCCGGTGCTGGTGTGCCAGGTGCGATTCTCCGAATGGACGCGCGACGGCAGCCTGCGCCAGCCGGTCTTCCTCGGCCTGCGCGAGGACAAGGACGCCGCGGAAGTTGTCCGCGAAAAAGCCGCCGCCTGAACGCTCCCGCCATGGCCTCGATCAAAACCACGCTCGATGTGGACGGGAAAAAAGTGGAGGTGAGCAACCTCCAGAAAGTGATGTATCCGGAAACCGGATTCACCAAGGGCGACGTCATCGATTATTACATCAAGATTTCGGAGCACCTTCTGCCGCACCTGAAAAACCGGCCCATCACGCTCAAGCGTTATCCGGACGGCGTGGACGGGTTTTTCTTCTACGAAAAGCAGTGTCCGCCCCACCGACCGAAATGGGTGAAGACCACCGATGTGCCGAAGTCCGACGGCACCGACATCCACTACTGCGTGATGAACGACCTGCCTGCGCTCGTGTGGGCGGCCAACCTCGCCGACCTGGAGTTGCACACCTTCCTGCACAAGGCGCCCGCCATCGGCCGGCCGAACGCGCTGGCCTTCGACCTCGATCCGGGCCTGCCGGCGGACATCCTCACCTGTGCGAAAGTCGGACTGAAGTTGAAGGCGCTCTTCGACGCGCTCGGGCTGGAGAGTTTCCCGAAGACGTCCGGCTCGAAAGGCCTGCGGGGTTCAGACATATTGGGCGTGCCGGACGATGCGGGCACCGCCAGGCGGAACGTGGACCGCAGCGTTTTGAGTTTGGATTTGCTGAGGGGTCGCCAGATTCAGATCCAGCTTGGCGGCGTCATAGGCGCGCATTTCGGCCTTCCACGCGTGAAAGTCAGTGACCGTGGTCATGCGCAACTCCGGGGCAGGGGTGTGGGGATCCCTGCGGAAAGCGGCGATAAAATGAGCCTTTGCCTCGGTGAACTGCACGGTGAAAGACAAAATTACCGACCGGACCATGTCAAACCCACCGCTCGAGAGCCCTTGGCCGGGTTGTCTTCGCGTTTTCCTGTGGGGACAGTCCTGCGCGGCGAAGTCGGGCCAGCAGCCGGCGTTCGTGCTTGCGGATGAGTTCATGGCCCCAGATGCGGAGGTCGCGCCAGACGGCGCGGCGGAGGGTGCGGGTGATGCTGGGGATCACCGGCTCCACGGGGAGAGTTTTGAGTGGTTACTTTCCAACCAAGTGATCACGCCCTCGCGTAATTCGCGGGCGAAAGCCGCGAGTTCGGCGGCTTCCTTGGAACTGACCTGTCCGGGTGCGTCGTATTCGGCGGTGTTTCGTTTTGAGCGACAGGTGTCCAGGTAGTCGGCATCGGATTGGCGATCCTTGCCCAATATCAAGGGCAACGCCTGCAGCGTGCGGTAGTGGGCGAGATTCTTTTCCGGGCGCCAACCCTCGGCATAGACGAGGATGGTGCAGAGTTTCAGCACGGCGTTGTAGGCGATGCCGAACTTCCAGTCGGGCGAGAGATCGCGGGAGGCATCTTCCAAGTCGCGATCCACGATGGCGAACAGGTCCGCGACTTGTTGTCGCGAGGTCTGGTGCGGCCGAAGCCACCCCGCCTTATGCCAGTCGTGCAAGCTCATCTGCATTTCCCTTAACCCAGAGCTTTTCCTTGGCAAGCACGTCGCTGATAAACGGGTTGTTTGTGCGTCCCAGCGCAAACTCGGCGGCGGTCATGGTGACGGGATTGATCTCACGCTCCAACTGTTCGGCGGCCTTGCGCAGACGCGGCGCGAGTGTGCGCAAGCCGACATCGCCGATAATCAACAAGTCTACATCGCTGCCGGCCTTGCCTGTGCCCGAGGCCAACGAGCCGAAGACAAAAGCCATCTCCACGCCGTCGAGACCGCGTAACGCCTCGATTAGCACCTCACGCAGGCCGGATGTTTTGAGCACCAGCTGACGCAAGTCGGTAAACAAGGGGTGTGCGGCATTGGCCTGAAAATATCTCCGATTGCCGTCGCGGCGGCTGAGGAGCAAATCGGCCGCGCAGAGTTTCTCCACTTCGGTTTGGAGCGTGCCGAGAGTGAGACCGCTCTGACGGGTGAGTTCGCGCAAATGCAGTTCCCGGCCTGCTTCGGCATAAAGAAGACGCAGGACCTCGGCTCGCACATGGGGAAATATGACCTCAAGCAAACTCATGTATGGTTAAAGCATACGATAGTATGGTTAAACCAGTCAATCTGACTTTTCTCAGGCTCAGGTGAGCAAGCCGTAGCGGCGAAAGCGGGCGAGGAGGCGTTTCTCGTTTTTGCGGGTGAGTTCATGGCCCCAGATGCGGAGGACGCGCCAGCCCTTGGCGCGGAGTTGGCGGGTGACGAGACGGTCGCGGGCTTGGTTGCGGGCAATTTGTGATCGGTTGCGCCCATAGGGCACCCGCAAGCCGATCACCCCTTCGCTGAAGCTACGGGGCCACGCCTATCGGCGTGACCATCTCCGTGCTGCCGCACTTCGTTGGTCTGCCAGAACTCGGCATTGGTCTTGGGCTGGGTGGCGTGGATCGGGCAGCCGTGCCAGAAACAGCCGTCCACGAAGACGGCGAGTTTGAGTTGGGGGAAAACGAAATCGGGTTTGCCGAAGACCGGGGCTTTGCGACGCCAGCCGGTTACACCGTGTAACCGGAAAACCGCCATCAGCTTTAGGTCCGTGTCCTTGTTGCCGGAGCCACGGATGCGGGACATGACGTCCGAGCGTTTGGCGGGGGTCCAAATGTCGGCCATCACTCCGTGGTAAACCGTCGACCGTCTTCGTCAACGACCGAGCCGTCGGGCAGCAGCGTCACAGGGACGACATATTCCTCAACCGTGATGGCATCGTCGAAGTCCCGTTCGCCGTCCAAAAACTCCTGAAGGCGAGTCATGGCGTTGTCCACGATCTCACGTTGCGCCTCTAGCTCCGTGTCAAAAACGCATGGTAAGCCTTCCCCCTCGCGCACAGACAATGTCGGCCCCTGAAAAAACGTGTCGAGGTAGATGCAGTAACCCTTTCGCGGTATTGTGCTCATGCCAGCGGCTCCTGTGCATTCATCTGCGTTTCGATGGTCGAAATGATCCGGTCGTAATCTTTTGCGATGGTCCGGGCCTCATCGGAGTCGCTGCACTCTTCGATTACGAAGTCGTCCCGTGGCGTAACCCCGGATTCAAGATACTCCGCTGTCCCATGCCATGCCTCGGACCGGCTCCGCAAGCCGTCGAGAAGTTGCCCGAGATCGTTTCGTTCCAGCCGAATCGTGCAGGTTGTGCCCATGATGGGCTAATTCACCTGGCCAGGTTTTTGGGTTTCGGAAAGTCCAAATCTCAAAACCTAAGCTTCGCTTCGATAACGGGATTCTCCAACGTGCCGACATGCCCAAAGCGACCAGCGTCAAATGGACTCGTGAACACTTCCTCATCGCGCTGAACCTTTACTGCAAGTTGCCGTTCGGGAAATTGCACAAAGGGAATCCGCTCATCAAAGAGGTCGCGGAGAAAATGGGCCGCACGCCGAGCAGCTTGTCGATGAAGCTGTGCAACTTCGCATCAATGGATCCTGTGCTGGCGGCGCGTGGAGTTAAGGGGTTGGCGGGTGCGACGAAACAAGACCGTGCCATGTGGGCGGAATTTCAGGGCAATGTCGGTAATCTGGCGCCTGAGAGTGAGGAGTTGCTGCACGATCTGTTTACCAGCGATGAAACGAAGGAGGTCGATTTCTTGCAGCGGGACCGAGTGCGACTTGAGCCGAGCGTGCGTGTGCTGCCAACCGGACCGACTGAAAAGTTGAGCATGGTGAAGTTGCGGCGTGGCCAGCAGTTTTTCCGGCAGTCGGTTTTGAACGCGTATGGTGTGCGCTGCTGTATCACGGGTATTTCCGTGCCGCGTCTGTTGATCGCGAGCCACATTCGGCCGTGGAGTGATTTTCCGGATGACCGGCTCAATCCGTGCAACGGACTGTGTTTATCGAATCTGCACGATGCGGCGTTTGACTCAGGGCTGATCACGTTGGATGGGGACAATCGTCTCGTGCTGAGCAAACGACTGAAAAAGCACCTGCCATCACCGGCGCTCGAACAGAATTTTCATGCGTATGAAGGGATGGCTATCCGTAAGCCGGAGCAGCTTTCCGAGCCGTCGGCGGAGTTTCTGGAATATCACCGCGAGACGATTTTTAAGGACTGAGAGTCATCCGGTTTTGGGTAGTGATCATGCAGTCCGAGCCTCCTCAAACAAAGTAGCGGGCATGGCGTGGGCCAATTCCCACACGATGGCAATCGGCCGGTTTCCTTCGGCACTGATCAGTCGTTTGGCGGGGCCGAGGAAAAGGAATGGTGCTGTTTCCTTTTCGATATTTTTTTCCAAGCGGGCAAAAAAGAGGATCGTGTAGCCTCGTTCTTGGAAGTGCAGGTAGTTCTGCCCGGTCGGGCTTGTTTGCGTCGTGTTGGATTGGCTTTCCCAGTGCAGCTGTGTGCGGCTTATCGGATAGTCGCGATATTGCGTGGTGGGCGAAAAATCCTCTTCTGATTTTCGAAAGGTCACGAGATGAACGTAGCATTTCAGGTGTTCGGCGTTGAAAACGCCGACTCCGGTAGGCCCCGTTTTTTCAAGTGAACAAAGCCCGAGCGCTGCTTTGATTTCGGCCGATCCATAGGCGGCGTGGAGCTGCAGATCGCAAGGGAAGGGTAACGCAATGGGTGACGTTGCAAACGCGTGTTGGCTACGGCGCCAGGAGGCGACTTCGAGTAGGTCGCGACGAGATGCAGTATTGCGATGCCACTTGATCAGGGACTCTTCGGCGGTCGCTACTTCGACGTCGGATGCTTTCTTGCCCCAGAGTAAATAGTGAAGGCGAAGCGTGTCCGTTTTGGTGTAAGGCAGGGGGCTTTCTTCGAGGCAATCCGTGTTAGCGAGCTCGATGAGTTGCTCAAGCGTCCGGGGGTCGGTGCGCAGGAGCACGCGGCGGAGGGTTTGTCGACACTCCGCGAGGTCCGGGTCCGTAGGAGCGGCCGTATGAAGGGCGAGGGCCTGCCATTCTGACCACGTCTTGTTTTTGAGGAGGAGGAGAGGCGAGATACCGGTGGCCCGGACGAAGTTACCAAACGTCGGAGCGCATCCGTGGTCTTGCTCGAATGTGGCGAGGCTTTCGGTCACCAACGTGGCGAGGTTACGCAGGCTCTCTCGGATGTTGGTCAACACATGCTCGCGGGCGACGCGTTCGAGTTGTATGTTACAGCCGGGCGGTAGGTGAGGGAAATCTTTCTCCACTTCCTGATCCATGCGCTGACGGTCTCGATTGAGGAGGGCTGCAAACTTGCGATCAATGCGGTAACGGCGGTGGCTTAGGCCGATGAAATCGAGGACGGTGAGGCAGTCTTTTTCGGGGTGATGACGGAGTCCGCGGCCGAGTTGCTGCAAGAACACGGTGAGGCTTTCCGTGGGACGGAGGAACATGACCAAGTTGATTTCGGGCACGTCGATACCTTCGCTGAAGACATCTACCGTGAAGAGAAATGGAATACGACCGGCGCGAAAATCACGCACCAACGTGACTCGGTCGGCAGTGGGCGTCTCACCGACAAGCACGGCGGCCTGATAGCCGGCCTGGTTAAATGCGGATGCCATGTAACGGGCGTGGGCAACGCTTGCGCAAAAACCCACGGCGCGGGTTCCGCTTAAGTTGGGTTGGTAGCGGCGCAGGCTGGCGAGAATCGCGTCGAGTCGCTGACGGGCGCGGATATCATCGCCTGTATAGACGTCAGTGAGAGCGGTGACGTCGTATTTTCCGTTTTGCCAGAAACGCTCGTCGGCGAGTGATACCGGGTCAGTGACGCCGAAGTAGTGGAAGGGACAGAGGAGTTTTTCTTCGAGCGCTTCGGGCAAACGAATTTCGGCGGCGAACTCTCCGCCGAAGTCCGGCAAGATCGAGCTACCGTCCATGCGCTCGGGTGTGGCGGTGAGGCCGAGAAGCACCGCAGGGTGGCAGTTCTCGAAAATGGGACGGTAACTGCTGGCCGTGCTATGGTGGGCTTCGTCGATTACGAGGAAGCGGTAATGCTCTGGAGAAAATGTGAGCCATGGCTGGGCGATGAGGAGACTTTGCACGGAGGCAAAGACGTGGGTCCAAGCGATGGGACGGTCTCCATCGACAAGGAGCTCACCGAAGTTGGCATCGCGCAAAACGGTGCGGAAACAGTCGCGGGCTTGTTCAAGTATCTCCTTGCGATGAGCGATAAAAAGCAGGGTGGGCCGAACAGAGGTGGGCTGAGCTTGGACTGCGAGCGTGGCGAAGCGTGCATAGTCGAAAGCAGCGATCACCGTTTTGCCGGTGCCAGTGGCTGCAACGACGAGGTTGCGCGATTGGCCGGCGGCGCGTGCAGCGACGAGAGCATCAAGTATGCGTTCTTGAAACGCATGAGGGCGAATATCGGCAAAGAAACGCGGACCTGTGGTGTCGGGGCCGGTTTTAGCGTAAGCAATCGCCTCCTTTAATCGCTGCGCTTGCGAGGGGTCGTAGGTTTCGAAATCAGGGCTGGCCCAGTAGGTGGAGAACTCCGCCTCGAAGCGTTGCAGGATGTGGGGCAGATCGATTGCGGTGACCTTTACCGTCCATTCGAGTCCGCTGGTCATGGCCGCGCGAGACATGTTCGCTGAACCGATATAGCCGGTGGAGAAACCGGTCTGGCGGTGAAAGTGGTAGGCTTTGGCGTGTAGACGGGTGCGCTCGGTGTCGTAGGAAACCTTGACGGCAAAACCGGGCTGGGCAGCGAGCCATGCGATGGCTTCGGGATCAGATGCGCCCATGTAAGACGTGGTGACGATGCGAACCGGAATGCCGCGTGCGGCGAGGTTTTCGAAAGCGGGTTCGAGCAGGCGAAGTCCTGACCACTTAACAAAGGATACGAGAATATCGACACGATCGGCGGTGACCATCTCCTGCCTGAGTTCATGCTCGAGCTGTGGGTCGTGCCGTGCGCCAGTGAGAAGACTGCTGGTGGCGAGTGGAGTGCTGGACCGCGGCAAGGGCGGTGGCGGGTGTCCGCCGGGAGTGAGAGCTTGCAGCGAGAGAAGGACGGGCTCAGCGGCGGCGAGGAGCGTCTTGCATTGAAGGTAGTCGAGCCCATCGGTGGCGGAGAGAAGCGCGATTAGGCGGTTAACCAAGGGCAGGCGATCCTCGGGGCGGCGATCACGGAGGGCCTGAGCGATTAACTGGAAAAGAAACTGGCTGTAGGCATGGGGAGATTCTTCGTCGTCGAGCTTCCTAAGAATGGGCTTGAGCTCTGGTTGAGCCGCTAACGCTTCCGATAAATCTTGGTCGAGTAGCCGTTCATATAGGCCAGGAAAAAGATTAGGAGAGGTTGGCATGGTGTTAGGACAAGCCTACTGCCGGTCATTCTGTGGTGTAGGACACTTCGGTAATGGAGAATGACCGATAAGAATTGCGAATGCCGATTTGAAATGGGCTACCTTTTTCTTACCGCGATGGTTGTGGAGCGGCATTTGGGGTAGCGTGGGCAGCACCAGTTGTCGCGGCCGGAAAATTCTTTGATCACCATTTTGGTGCCGCACTTGGCACAGCTGGGCGTGGTGTAGTCGCCTTGTGTGATGCGAGTCAGGATTCGCGTGCGTTCCGAGTCGGGAAAGCGGTTGAAGCGGGCGACGAAGAGTTCGCCGGTGATCATTTGGATGTTGTTGGCTTGGGCGAAGGCGCGGGCGTCGGATGAAAACTCTCCGATGCACACGAAGTAGCCGTCTTTGATGCCGGCGGCCGCCATGACCCCGTAGAGGGCGCGCATGGGTTCGACGCCGATGTAGCGGGATCCCCATGCCTTGCATTGCACGTAGGCAAACGGACGGGGTTCACCGGTGCGGTGGAGATAGATGTCTACACCGCCATCCGCCCCCATGCGGGAGAGATCGGCCCGGTAGCCTTCCTGGCGAAAGTATTCAGCAGTGAGATCCTCGAAGAGCAGCCAGTCCAATTCGTCCAGAAGCTTTGCGTCGAGTTGAGTGCGAACCGGCGTGGTGCTGCGTGCCGGAAATACGCCATCGGCGGTGGGCGTTTGTTTTTCAGAGGTTGGAAAAACTCCGGATGGCATGAAGGGATCGCGTCGTTTGGCGGCAAGCCGCTCGGACCAAATTTTTAAGCCGACCAGAATGCCGCCGAGCAGAGCCAGAATGACGGAGGTTCTTAAAAGGGTGTGGATCACGCCGGCCAAGGGATTTGGCGGCTCGTCATAGGGCGAGGCGTGGGAATTTGTGACAGCCTGTGGCTCCCTTGCGGGTTGTGAGGGCTGAACCTGAGGTGAAGTCGGGGGAATAGAGGGCGAGCCAAGGGGCGGAGAGCCACTGGGAGTGAAGGTGCGCGTTTGTAGCGTAGGTAATGGAGTCGGGCGTTGGGCCGGGGTGGAGGGTTCCGTATTGGAATATCGGGGCAGTTTTCCGGCGGCGGTTGTGCTGGTTAACGGAGCGCCGACTTCGATTACGATTCCGTTGGATAAAAAAATCCGGCCTTGGGGATAAGTGAGGATTTCACGATCGGCGGTGTAGGCCGTTGTGTAAGCCGGTCCCCATTGTTTCACGACATGGGCACGGCTCTTGCCGATAAATGTCATGATTTCCGAATCGGCGGAGAGTGACGTGCCGATAAGTGCCAGCCAGAGAATCGTAATTTGAATAACCCGATTTAGCGCGTAGTTGGGCTGGCGGCTGGGTTCCATCTGGAGGTGCTGAGAATTACGAACGATGGAATCCGCACAATACGTTTGTGAAAAAAGCGGGGACGAAACGAGACAGTCCGTTCCGCTATGAGAGAGGGATGAGAAGCACCCGCAAGCACGCTCCTGCATTTCGCAGCAGTGTTATGAACGATCTTCCAGCCGGAGTTCTTCGCGTTTGTGAGTGCTCCAGCGCTCGGTGAACGATTTTTCGTTTGGGTTTCTTTTCAGGCTGCCACGCAAGCCGGCGATGTAGGAACGCGTGATGGGTTTGATTAAGATTCCATCGGTAGTCGCTTCGATCACGGCCCGGGTGCCTGCCACGATGTGGAATTTTTTCCTTAAGTGTAGCGGAACGATGATCCGACCTTGGTTGGTGAATCGGACAGTGTTGATCGGTTGTTCAGGTGTCATCGGCACATGTGCAGGCTTATGTGTGGCTGGCCTGATCTCAAGAGCTGCGTAACGAAAGGAAGGAGGGCGCGCGTTGGCTTCAGTCGCAGACCCATCAGCTGTCGCCTAAGATTATCCGTAGTTCTTCGGTGGCGTTCGCGAGGTGCTGACGTGGAGTTGCGGTGTCCACGTCGCGGTAGCGGGTGCTTTCCAGGAGGCACTGGATGGCGATGGTGCCCCTGTAGAGATTGGCGCGGATTTGGGACGCGGGGTCGGTGGGGCGGGGGCCGTAGGTTTCCCAGAAGACGGGGGGGAAGTCGCAGCCGTGGAAGACCCATTCGCTTTGCGGGTCGCCGAAGCCGCCGCGTTCGTGGTCGAGGAGGGCGACGATATGCGGGGCTGCGTCTGGAGAGTCGCGGCGGATGAGGACGTTTTTGGGCCAGGGGTCGCCGTGGAGGACGCGGGGCTCGGTGATGAGATCGAGGGCGGGGGCGCAGCGTTCGGCGATGGCGGCCCAGGCGTGGGCTTCGGTGTCGGGCACGCCGAGTTTTTTGCAGTCGGCGAGGAGTCCGCGGATGTTGCTGAGCACATGGTCGCTCCAGCGCGCGTGGGGTGTGGCGGGGGGCGTCCAGCCGAAGTGGGGCGCGGGGGTGGCGTGGATGCGGCGGAGGAGGGTGGCGAGTTCGCGCCAGAGGGCGTCGTTTTCGGCTGGGGTGAGGGAGGGCATGACGGCGTCCCAGTTTTCGCCTTCGATGAATTCGCTGAGGATGGCGTCGCGGGGGCAGATCGTGTGGGTGAAGTCGCTACCGAGGGTTCGGGGGAGGAGCGGGGCGACGGGGGCGATGTTGGCGAGCCAAGGGGTGAGGCTGTGTTCGCGGCGGAGGAGGTGGTGTTCGACGTGGAAGAGGAGCGGGTGCGCGGGCGGCGGGGAAAGGCGCAGGATCGAGCGGTGTCCGGTGGCGGTGGTGAGGCGGAAGGTGTTGTTGAAGGCGCCGCCACCGAGTTCGACGGCTTCGGTGAGGATGGCGTCGGGTCCGAGGAGGCGCGTGGCGAAGGCGGTGATTTCCGCGGGGGTGGGCGGTTGTTGGAAATCGGTGGGGGTTCTCGGAAGGAGGCGGAGCATGGGGGGGGAGGCAGAGAGTCTAGAGTCCAGAGTCTAGAGATGGGAGAGAGGAAGACGGATCCGCCTTCGTGCCATGCACTACGGCGTGACTGGCGAGGGCTTAAGAGTCTAAGTCGGCGTCAGGGTTTGGAGGGCGGCGGCGGGGGTGAGTACCTTGACGGGGCGGCAGAGTTTGGCGGGGAAGTGCGCGGTGTTGCCGGTGATCAAAACTCGGTCGGGTGTGGACAGTGCCGCCGCGAGGAAGATTTCGTCGTCGGGGTCGGGCAGGGCAGGGGCTTTGCCGGCGGGGACTTGATGCGCGGGATCGAAGGCCGATAGCAATGCGGCAACCGTGGCGGGGCGGAACTTGAATTTGGGGCGAAGCAGGACGTCGCGATATTCGACCATCATGGGCGCGCTCCAGGCCAAGGTGACGTGTCCGCCGACGGCGGCTCGCAGCACTTGGTCGCAGGTGCCTCCGGCCGTGAGCGCGGCGGAGACGAGCACGTTGGTGTCGAGAACCCAGACGGGCTTCATGCCGTTTTGGTTTTGGAGCGGCGTTTGCGACGGGATGCGGCGATTTCGGCGGCTATTTCGGCCGCGGTGAGTTCTGAGGCTCCAGAGCGAGCGGCTTCACCCTGGGCGGTGTCGAGGGCACGGCCGAGCAGGAGACGGCGGAGGGCGTCGAGGTCGGCTTCGATCCCTTGGCGGCTGGCGGGAATGAGGTAGGCGGCGGGCGTGCCGTTCTGGGTGATGACCTGCGGGCCTTCGGTCTTCACCTGGCGCAAAACACGGCCCGGTTGTTTTGACAGTTCGCGGGTGGAAATGAAGGAAACCATGCGAGGAACGTCGGACAAGTGTCCGGCGGTGTCAACGGCGGGGGGGCGACGGGAGGGGATAACGCGTTGGGGACAACGCGTTCCACCTTGGGAAAGCCATTGCGAGCAAGCTTGCTCCCACGGGGCTGGGTGCGCGGCTTACATTTGCTGGCGGAATAGGGACCAGAAACGGTCGGCGAGCTTGGTTTGCAGGGGGCGGGAGCGCCAGGCTTCGAGGGTGATTTCGCGGGTGTGGCGTTTGTCGGCCTCGAAGGTGCGGGTGAGTTGTTGGGCGAAGGCGGAGTCGTAAACGTTGAGGTTGGCTTCGTCGTTGAGGCGGAAGGAGCGGTTGTCGAAATTGGTCGAGCCGACGGAGGACCAGAGTCCGTCCACGATCATGATCTTGGTGTGGAGGGTCGTGGGCGTGTATTCATAAATCCTTACGCCGGCCTTGAGGAGGCGGCCCCAGCGGGAGCGGCCGGCGCGGCGGACGTGTTCGCCGTCGTTGTGCTCGCCGGGGAGGATGATTTCGATGTCCACCCCGTGGCCGCGGGCGGCGACGAACATGTCGAGGGCGAGGTCGTCGGGGACGAAGTAGGCTTGCGACAGGAGAATGCTGCGGCGGGCGGCGGCGAGGGTGAGAAGATACATCAGGCGGATGGTCTCGCTGCCTTCCTCGGGGGAGCTGTGGAGCATCTGCGCGGGGAGGGGACCGGCGGGGGCGAGCGGGGGGAAGAAGTCGCCGGTGTGTTCGACGGCGCCGCGGGCTTTGATCCAGTTGGCCATGAAGACGGACTGCATCTGGGCGACGACGGGACCCTCGACTTTGAAGTGGGTGTCGCGCCAGTGGTCGGGGTCCTGGGCGCGGCCGGTCCAGGTGTCGGCGATGCCGACGCCGCCGGTGAAGCCGGTGCGGCCGTCGATGATGAGGACCTTGCGATGGGTGCGGTTGTTGATGCGGGTGAGGTGATACCAATGGGGCGCGTGGTAGCGGAAGACCTGGCAGCCGGCGGATTCCAAGGTGTGGAGGAGTTCGCCGTCCATGGGCACGGAGCCGGCCCAGTCGAGGAGGATGAGGACCTTGACGCCGGCGCGGGCGCGTTCGGCGAGGGCGTGGGCGAAGGTGCGGCCGGTGTCGCCGGACCAGTAGATGTAGGTCTCGAAGGTGATGGACGCGCGGGCGTTGTGGATGGCGCCGAGCATGGACGGGAAGATCGCGTCGCCGTTGCGGAGTTCGGCGACGGCGTTGCCCGGGAGCAGGGGAGGGCCGAGGAGCGAGCCGACCGAGCGGGGGAATTGCGGATCGTCGATGCCGTAGGGGGAGACGACGGGGCGCGCGACCTTGCGTTCGTTGCGCACGAAGTTGGCCGCGATGACGAACAGGACGATGCCAATGCCGATGCCGGTGAGGAGAGTCCACATAGAGTATGCCGAAGCCGGAAGGGTCGGGCATGGCGGGACGGACAGCGAAACGGGTAGCCGGTTGCAGATGGAAGCGGGTGAAAGAACGTCGCCCGTTTTCTCCCTCGCGCCGGCGGGGTTTATTTCGCAAACACACCGCCATGGCCGTAAAAATCAAATCGAACGACGACCGGGTCAAAGCAGCCGCGATCGCGGTGTTGTTGCTTTCGCGCGACCGGCTGGCGCGCGCGCAGCCGGTGGGGATGATCACGGCGGCGCTGGACGAGTTCCGCAACGATTACGAAGGCTACAAGCACGACCATCCGAAGCGGGACATGGAAGAGGCGAAGGATGCGGAGGCGTTGACGAACGCGGCGCGGCGGGAGGATTACCTGCAGCTGGTGGCGGCGGTGGAAGCGTTGCTGGCGAGGATCGCGAAGAACCGGACGGAGTTCAGCAGCCTGCTGGAGCTGGATAATTTTTTGGCGTTCAATCTGAAGGCGTTTGATTGAGGGGACGATTGAAGTAGCGAGTAGCGGGTAGTGAGTAGCGAGTAGTTCTGAACAGGATGCATTCCTGTCTACCGGCGGCCGTCATACCACATCGAGCAGTCGTCGCGGGTCTGGGAGGTCTTCATGGGGCGGAAAAGGGATTTGAGGAAGAAGCGGCCCAGCTCGCCTTTGCCGTAGAGTTTCATTTTGCGGGCGGAGGTGACCAGTGGATGACGGTGCAGGATGACCGTGCGCTGGCGGTCGCAGCGACCGACGGTTTTTTGGAGGCGCATGGCGAGATCGATTTCTTCGCCGGCGAAAAACTTGAGGTCAAAGCCGCCGACTTCGCGGAAGGCGGCGGCGCGGACGAGGATGAATGAACCGGCGACGAGGCGGCGGAGGCGGCTCACGATATTCCAGAGTCCGCAGAGCACGCGGGCGACGGGAGGGGCTTCGTCGAAAGTCATCGTGGCGCCGGCGAGGAGGACGTCGGGGCGGCGCGTGAGGGCCAGGACGTCGGAGAGGAGTTCGCGGGAAGGTCGGGAGTCGGCGTCGACGAAGAGCAGCCATTCGCCGGTGGCGGCCGCGGCGCCAGTGTTGCGGGCGCGGCCGATCTGGTTGACGGGTTCGAACACGACGCGGGCGCCCCCGGCGCGGGCGATGTCGGCGGTGCGGTCGGTGGAGTTGTTGTCGCAGACGACCAGTTCCCAGGCGAGACCGGTGTCGGTGAAGGCGGAGTCCGCGGCGGCTTTGACTGACCGAAGCGAGGCGGCGAGGAGCTTTTCCTCGTTAAAGGCGGGGATGATGATCGAGAGGACGGGCACGGTGGGGCGGGAAGCGTGCGGCCTACGAGTCGGGGAGGTGATGAACGGTGTTTAGACGTGCATCAAATCCGTGCCGGAAACCACGATGTTGTAGCGCTCCTTGGCGAGCGTGGCGACGGACTCGGCGAACTGCGGGTTGTCCTCCATGATCCGGCAGAAGGCGGACTTCTCCAAGATGAACAAGTCGCATTGGGTGGTCGCGTTGACGTTGGCGGTGCGGGGCGTGGACAGGAGCAGGCCGATCTCACCGAAATAATCACCCTCGCGCAGATGCTTGAGGTGTTTGCCGGACTTGTCGGTGACCTCGACGGAGCCGCGGCAGATGAGATACATTTCGCCGGCGGTGTCGCCGGCTTTGATGATGGTTTCCCCGGCGGAGAAGGCGCGCGACTGGAGGGACATGATCACGGCGTTGAGGAACATGGGTTCGCAGCCCTGGAAGAGCGGGAGACGCTCGAGCACTTCGGGCATGATGACCTCATACCAGTGGCGACCGTCGCGCTCGACCAAGGCGTTGGCGGCGGGAGGGCCCCAGGAGTTGCGGGCGTAGTTGGGGAACGAATCGCCGGGCGGGTTGGCCTGCCAGTAGTCGAGGAGGGGCTGGGCGATTTCCCAGGCGGCTTTGACGAGGTCGCCGCGGGAGAAGAGCGTGGCGTCGCCGCGCATGCAGGAGTAAAACATGACCTCGTAGCCGGTGTAGCGGGAGGCTTTGAAGACGTTTCCGTAGTTGAAGCTCATGTCCACTTTCTGGAGCTGCAAGGTGGGCCCGGGGACCTTGGCTTGGAAGATGAGCTCGATGCCCTGTTTGGGCTGGATGTGGAAAATCAGGCGGTTGTGCTCGAGCTTTTCGATGCCGGTGCCGCGGAGGACGGCGACGGGAGGGTGTTTGAACGTGACGACGATTTCGGTGCCGCGCTTCCAGAGGGCTTTGCCCGAGCGCAGGTAGATGGGCACGCCGGTCCAGCGGCGGTTGTCGATGTGGAGTTTGATCGCGGCGAACGTTTCGGTGCCGGAGTCGGGTTTGACGTCTTTTTCCTGGCGGTAGCCGGGCTGGTGGAGTTCGCCGTTTTCGTGGAAGGACGGGCCGTATTGACCGCGGACGACATACTGCGGGACTTCCTCGGGTTTATAGACGCGGACGGATTCGAGGAGCTTGGCTTTTTCGTTGCGGATGGAGTCGGCCTCGAAGGAGCCGGGGGGCTCCATGCAAAGGTAGGACAGCATCTGAAACATGTGATTCTGGATCATGTCGCGCAGGACGCCGGAGCTGTCGTAGTAGCCGCCGCGGCCTTGAACGTCCACGGATTCGCAGACGTTGAACTGGATGTTGTCGATGTGCTGGTTGTTCCAGAGCGGCTCGAACATTCCGTTGGAGAAACGGAAGGCCAGGAGGTTTTGCACGGTCTCCTTGCCGAGGTAGTGATCGACGCGGAAGATCTGGTCCTCGCGCCAGTGGCGGAGGATTTCGTCGTTGAGCTTGAGGGCGGAGGGCAGGTCGGTGCCGAAAGGTTTTTCGACGATGATGCGTTTCCAGCCGGGGCCGTCCTGGAAGCCGGCGGCGTGGAGGGTGTCGCACAGCGGACCGAAGAAGCGCGGGGCCATGGCGAAGTAGAAGAGCACGTTGCCCTGCGCGCCGCAGGCGACGTCGAGCGCGGCGACGCGTTCTTTGAGTTTTTTGAAGTCCTCGACGGCTATGTTGGCGGACTGGAAGTGGAAGCGGTTGATGAGCTTGTCGGCCTGGGGTTGGTCGTAGGCCTTGCGCGTGTGAAATTTGGGGAGGCCGTCGGTTTCGCCGGTCATCGATTCGCGGAACTGGGTATCCGTGATTTCACTACGACCGACGCCGAGGACGGCGAAGTTGTCGGAGAGCAATCCGTCGCAGGCGAGATTGTAGAGGGCGGGGACGAGCAGGCGTTTGGTCAAATCGCCGGAGGCGCCGAAGATGATCATGACGCACGGTTCACTGAGCGGATTGGGGGTGGGCATCGTGGTTAAGGTGGGTAGAACGTGGTTTTGTCCGGGCCGGTTAGTGGAGGGCGTTCAAACGGTGGGGATGGATATGACTTATCAACGGGCGCGAATCCGGGCAACTGCCTAAAAGAGCAATTCCCATGCTATTGCGGAGCAATCATCGAGCATTGGTCCGGCGCAAGGCAATCGGCTTGATCCGAAGGCGGGGTCGCCGCCAAGGTCTGGGTCCGGTTCCCGACATGACACTCGAAGACGTGATGAAAGAACTCGCCGCGAAGGCGACTCCCGCCACCAAGCGGACCTATCTGCGGCACGGGGCGCCGGAACCGCTGTTCGGGGTGCGCATCGGTGATTTGCAACCGCTGCGGAAGAAATTAAAGGGCCGCCAGGATGTGGCGCTGGAGCTTTACGCGACGAAGAATTCCGACGCCATGTATCTGGCGGGGCTCGTTGCCGATGGAAAACAGATGACGCGCCGACAGCTGGATGAATGGGCCGCGGGTGCGACGTGGCACATGATCGCCGGGTGCACGGTGGCGTGGGTCGCGGCCGAGCATCCGGAGGCCGTCGCGATGGCGTGCGGGTGGATTGATTCTCCGCGCGAGCTCAACGCCACGGCGGGTTGGGCAACGCTGGCCGGCGTGGTTGCGACCGTGCCGGACACGGAGCTGCCGGTGAAGCTCCTGGGCGGGCTGCTCGGCCGTTGCGCAAAGTCCATGCGGACGGCTCCGAACCGCGTGCGCTATGTGATGAACAGTTTTGTCATCGGCTGCGGCACGTATGTGGAGCCGCTGGCTGACAGGGCGGTCGCCACCGCGCGCAAGACGGGCCGGGTGGAGGTGGACATGGGCGACACGGCTTGCGAAGTGCCGGATGCGGAAAGCTACATTTATAAGGCGCGCCGAGGGGCGGCCATCGCGCCGAAGCGGAAGACGACGCGGTGCGGTTGACGGCGGCGTCGGGCTTCCCGCCGGCACCGCGTCATCGATTGATGTTTAGCCGTGGGGTGGGCAGGGTGCGGAGCACGGGGGCGGCACGTTTTTCAAACTTCGCTCGAGCTCGCGGCCACGTTCGGAGAAAAAAAAGGCCCCGCCGCGCTTTCGCGCGAGCGGGGCTGGTATCAAGGGGAACGGACAGGAATGTCCGTTCTCCTGGTTTGGGGACGGGTCTTACTTCTTCTTGGCGGCGGCGCGCTTTTCCTCGATGGCGGCCTGGGCGGCGGCGAGGCGGGCGACCGGCACGCGGTAGGGCGAGCAGGACACGTAGGTGAGGCCGACCTGATGGCAGAACTTGACGGAGTCAGGGTCGCCACCGTGTTCGCCGCAGATGCCGAGCTTGATGCCGGGGCGGGTCTTGTTGCCCTTCTCGGCGGCGATGCGGACGAGCTGGCCGACACCGGTCTGGTCGATCGAGGCGAAGGGGTTCTTCTTCACGATCTCGTTTTCGGTGTAGGTGCCGAGGAAGCTGCCGGAGTCGTCGCGGGACATACCCAAGCAGGTCTGCGTGAGGTCGTTCGTGCCGAAGCTGAAGAACTCGGCGGTCTGGGCGATTTCGTCGGCGGTGAGGGCGCCGCGCGGGATTTCGATCATGGTGCCGACGGAGTAGCTGATCTTCACCTTCTTCTCCTTCTGAACGAGGGCGGCGACCTGGTGGACAATCTCAACCTGCAGATCGAGCTCCTTCTTGAAGCCGACGAGCGGGATCATGATCTCGGGCTTGGCCTTGAAGCCGGCCTTGGTCGCATCGGCGGCCGCTTCGAGAACGGCGCGGGCCTGCATGCGGGTGATCTCCGGGAACTTGATGCCGAGACGGCAGCCGCGGAAGCCGAGCATGGGGTTGAACTCGTGGAGCTCGTGGACGCGGGCCATGATCTTCTCGACGGGCATGCCGAGTTTGCGGGCGAGGTCCATCTGCTGTTCCTTGGAGTTCGGGAGGAACTCGTGGAGGGGCGGATCGAGGAAGCGGACGGTCGCGGGATAGCCCTTGAGCGCCTTGAAGATTCCGAAGAAGTCGTCGCGCTGGTAGGGGAGGAGCTTGGCGAGGGCGGCTTCGCGGTCGGGGAGATTGTCCGCAAGAATCATCTCGCGCATCGCGTCGATACGGTCGCCTTCGAAGAACATGTGCTCGGTGCGGACGAGCCCGATGCCGACGGCGCCGAAGGCGATTGCCTGGCGGGCCTGCTCGGGGGTGTCGGCGTTCGTGCGGACGCTCATCTTGGTGGCCTGGGCGCACCATTTCATGAGCTGAACGTAGTTCTTAAACTTCTCGGTCTTCTGGGCTTCTTTGTCGTCGCTGATGAGACCGGAGATGATCTCGGACGGAGCGGTCTTAATTTGGCCCGCGTAAACGAGGCCGGAGGTGCCGTCGATGGAGAGGAAGTCGCCTTCCTTGAAGGTCTGGCCGTCGATGGTGGCGGTCTTCTTGTCGTAGTCGATGGTGACGCCGGCGGCGCCGCAGACGCAGACCTTGCCCATCTGGCGGGCAACGAGGGCGGCGTGCGAGGACACACCACCGCGGGCGGTGAGAATGCCTTCGGCGGCGATCATGCCGCGGAGATCTTCAGGGGAGGTCTCGACGCGGACGAGGAGAACCTTTTCGCCCTTCTCGGCGGCCTGCACGGAGCGGTCGGCGTTGAAGTAGATCTTGCCGGTGGCGGCGCCGGGGCCGGCGGGGAGACCGGTGGCGATGACCTTGGCCTTCTTCACTTCGACGAGATCGAAGATGGGGGCGAGGAGCTGCTCGAGCTGGTCGGCCGGGTTGCGGAGAACGGCGGTTTCCCAGTCGATGAGCTTTTCGCGAACCATGTCGGCGGCGAACTTCAGGCCGGCGGCGGCGGTGCGTTTGCCGTTGCGGGTCTGGAGCATGAACAGCTTGCCGTCCTGGATGGTGAACTCGACGTCCTGCACATCCTTGAAGTGTTTTTCGAGGGTGGCGCGGACCTTGAGGAGCTCGGCGTAGGACTTGGGCATGACGTCCTTGAGCTTGAGGACGGGCTCGGGGGTGCGGACGCCGGCGACGACGTCTTCGCCCTGGGCGTTGACGAGGAATTCGCCGTAGAACTCGTTGGTGCCGTTGGCGGGATTGCGGGTGAACGCGACGCCGGAGCCGGAGGTCTCGCCGGTGTTACCGAAGACCATGGCCTGAACGTTGACGGCGGTGCCCCACTCGGTGGGGATGTTATACTTGCGGCGATAGACGGACGCGCGGTCGTTCATCCAGGAGCCGAAGACGGCGCCGGCGGCACCGCGGAGCTGGTCCCAGGCGTTGTTCGGGAAAGCTTTTCCGGTGCGCTCTTTGACGAGGGCCTTGAAGCGCTTGATGAGCTCCTGCTGGTCGGCGGCGGTCAGATCGGAATCGATGATGTCGCGGTGGTATGTCTCGTGTTTGAAGGTGTGGATCGTGTGCTCGAACGGATCGTGGTCTTCGCCTTCGCGCTTCTGGACGCCCATGACGACGTCGCCATACATCTGGATGAAGCGGCGGTAGCAGTCGTAGGCGAAGCGGGGGTTGTTGGTGGCCTTCTCGAGGGCGACGACGGACTGGTCGTTGAGACCGAGGTTGAGAATGGTGTCCATCATGCCGGGCATCGAGTCGCGGGCGCCGGAGCGGACGGCGACGAGCAAGGGCATGCCGGTGGTGGCGCCGAACTTGGTGCCCATGATCTTTTCCATGTTGATCACGGCGGCTTCCATCTGGGCCTGGAGGGAGGCGGGATAGGTCTTCTTGTTCGCGTAGTAGTAGGTGCAGACCTCGGTGGTGATGGTGAAACCGGGAGGCACGGGGAGACCGATGCGGGTCATCTCGGCGAGGTTGGCGCCCTTGCCGCCGAGGAGGGCTTTCATGGAGCCGTTGCCGTCGGCTTTGCCGGCGCCCCACGTGTAGACGTATTTGATGCCCTTGCCGGTTTTGGCGGCGGGAGCGGATTTTTTGGCGGAAGGCTTGGAGGCCTTCGCAGCGGTTTTCTTGGCAGGTTTTTTAGCGGCCATAATCTAGGGTTGTGTTGGAAAAAACGAACGGGTCCCGCGGGGCGCGGAAAGGGAGAGGGAATAGGAGGGCGGGGCGGGCTGTCAACGCCGCGCGCACGGCGCGCGGAATGACCAATGACCAATGACCAATGACCAATGACCAATGACCAATGACCAATGACCAATGACCGGCGACAAGGGGCGGGAGTTGGGTGGCGGGGGACGCGGGTGATTTCCTCGCTTCCGTTTGCGGGGAAAGTTCTCAACATGCGGTTTCCTTTTTTAACCACCGTGAGCGAACGCAACCTTCCAGAAGACGACTACGAGGCGGTCGCGCCGCACGAGAAGCCGATGGGCTTTCTGGAGCATCTGGACGAGTTGCGCGGGACGCTGGTGAAGTGCGCGATCGCGTTTGTGGTGTTCGCGGTGCTGATCGGTGTTTTCCTGAAACCCTTCAACGAGGTGCTGTTGTGGCCACTGAACGTGGTGCGCGCGGAGAATCCGGGGTTGGCGCTGGATTTGAACACGCAGAAGCCGTTGGAGGGATTTTCGATCATCCTTCAGATGTGCACGATGGGCGGGC
>CAMBLN010000034.1 GCA_945868215.1 Opitutus sp. GAS368 | reverse complement strand
CCTCCGACCACCCGCCCGGCTCCGACTGCTGCGGCACCTGCTGAAACCCTCCTTTCCTCCATGAAAACCACCCGCACTTCCAACCTTTCCTCCGACGACATCATCGACGTCGAAACCATCGACCGCCGCCTTCCCGTCACCGTGCTCTCAGGCTTCCTGGGTGCCGGCAAGACCACCGTCCTCAACCACATCCTCCGTAACACCGAGGGCCGCCGCGTCGCCGTCATCGTCAACGACATGGCCGAGGTTAACATCGATGCAGAACTCGTCCGAAAACATGGCGGCGAATTCTCCCGCCTCGGCGAAAAGGTCGTCGAGATGACCAACGGCTGCATCTGCTGCACCCTTCGCGAAGACCTCCTCCTCGAGGTCGGCCGCCTCGCCCGCGCCGGCCGCTTCGACTACCTCGTCATCGAATCCACCGGCATCGCCGAACCGCTTCCCGTCGCGGAAACGTTCACCTTCGCCGACGACTCCGGCCTCAGCCTCGGCGATGTCGCCCGCCTCGACACCATGGTCACCGTCGTGGACGGCGCGAGCTTCGCCCGCGACTTCCGTTCGCTCGACACGCTCCACGACCGCTCCATGGCCCGCGACACCGAGGACGCGCGCGGACTCGCCGATCTCCTCACCGACCAGATCGAATTCGCCGACGTCCTCCTCCTCAACAAAACCGACCTCCTCTCCGCCGAGGAACGCGCACGCGTCGCCGGCATGTTGAAAGCCCTCAACCCCGACGCCCGCCTCGTCGAGATTTCCCACGGACGCGTCCCGCTCGAACACGTCCTCGACACCAAGCTCTTCAGCCTCGAAGCCGCCGGCAAAGCCCCCGGCTGGCTGCGCACCCTGCGCGGCGAGGAACACAGCGAAAGCGACGAATACGGCATCACCAGTTTTGTTTACCGCGCCCGCCGCCCCTTCCACCCCGAACGCTTCTGGCAACTCGCGCAGGAGGAGTGGCCCGGCGTCATCCGCGCCAAAGGCTTCTTCTGGCTCGCCACGCGCATGGCCGACGTCGGCGAATGGTCGCAATCCGGCGCCCTCCGCGGCTACCGCGCCGCCGGCTACTGGTGGGCCGCCACGCCCAAGGAGCATTTCCCGAAAAACACCGAAACACTCACCGCCATCTCCAAAAACTGGATACAGCCCTACGGTGACCGCCGCCAGGAACTCGTCATCATCGGCCGCGAGGTGGACCGCGACGCCCTCGTCCGCCGCCTCGACGCCTGCCTGCTCACCGACAAGGAAATGGCCCCCGGAGAAGCCTTCTGGGCCGGCCTCGCCGACCCGTTTCCGCTCTGGGAATGATTGCGGGAGGATTCACCCGGACCGACACCCCTTGACGACTTTGCTAGAGTGCGACACATGGCCACCGCGATCATCCCCGCCTCCTACGCCGAGTGGCGTCGCTGCATCGAGCACGACTGCCGCCAGCCTCTCACCGCCGGCTTCATCGCCGCCCGGCTGGCCGCGTTGCGCGACCCCGCCGACCCGCACACCCGCGATTTCGTCCGACTCTACGGCGAAGCCCACCTGCGTTCCGTCCTGGCCTGGTTTGAACAGGCCGCCCGCGAACCAGCCTCAAGCTGAACCTGAAGCAACGCGTCGGCATCCTTTTTTCAGAACCATGCATCCCCGCTTCAACTTTCCCCCGTCGCCCCGCGACGGCTCCGCGCCCCGCCGCCCTCGCGTCGCCATGCCTGCCGTCGACACCTGTGCCGCCGGTCCGGCCTGCAACCTCCCGCCTTGCGAACCGCCACCCAAATCAACACCCGCCGCCTCCGCCGACCTCGTCGCCGCCGTGCGCCGGCTCACCCAGGTGTGCGCCGACTACCTTGCGACCGCGCCCCGGCTCGGACTGCAACCCACGCCCGCTCACCTGTTGCGCATCGTGGATGCCGCGCGCTCCGAGGCCACGGACGGCCCGCGCCCGGCCTGGGACGCGGACATCGAAGGTTACTTCCTGCAGGGGCTCTACGAGGAACTCATCCAACAACCCGCCAACCTCTACACCGGCACCCGCCTGCTCCACGGCCAAGAGGTGCCCGTGCCCATCTCCAAAGAAAACTGGATCGAATGCCTCGACGTGTTCCGCGCCGCCATCCTCCGCGGCGACGTCGTCGTGCCCGCGTCCAAGGCCACCGCCCGCTACCTCGGCGAACGCCGCCCGGGTCACGTCTTCGTGCCCGTTCCCGACCCCGCCGAAGCCCTGCGCTCGCCGCCCGCGCACCTGCTCGCGCTCAAGCAATGGACCCGTGAAATCCTCGGTCTCGTCGAGGACGACATCGTCACCATCAACGAACTCGCCTGCCGCGACCCGGGCTGCCCCCTGCTGGAGACCATCGTCGCCGTCTTTGCCGAAGGCTCGACCCAGCGCTGGAAACTCGCCCGCCCCGGCTGCGCCATCACCCGCACGATGCTGAGCCGGTCTCTCACTGTCCCGCCCGCGACCACCTGAACCGGCCCACGTCCGACCGCCTCCGATGAATCGCCCGCGACACCTTCGCACTCCCGTCCGCTCCGCCCCCATGCGTTGCGTGGCGTGGCTCTGCGTCGTGATGACGGTGCTCGCCGGCCTCATGTCCGTCTCTCCGGCCGTTCACGACGTCTTCTGCCTGGACGCGCAACTCGCGGCGTCAGGCGATCCTGATCATCACCAGACCTGCGCCGGCGACGAAGACGCCTGCGTCGCCACGCTTTTCCAGACCGGAATCCTTCACTGCATCATTCCGGTCGTCGCGCCCCCGCCGACGCCCCCGCAGTCCCCCGTCAACCACCGCCGCGCCGCGCGCACATCCCCCGGAGCGCCGCGCAACCTGCACCCGCCTTCCAACGGTCCGCCGCAGGGTTGATCCGCACAGTCACCGCGTCCGTTCCTCCTTCCGGCATGCAAGCGGCCCAGGCCGCTTCCGCCCTTCCACCCGCCTGCGCGCCTTCTTCGGCCCGGGCACCCGCTTCACTTCAATCCGCCTCTTTGTCATGATCCTTTTTCGTTCCCGCATTCTTCTGGCCGCGCTTGCCGCGTTGCCCGCCTTCTCCCCGGCCCAGCCCGGTCCTCAACCCGCCGCCGACTCGTCTGAAATCCTCCTCGACCCCGTCACCGTGACCGGCACGCGCACCGCCCGCAGCCTCAGCGACTCGCCGGTCAAAACCGACGTTTTCACCGCCGCCGAAATCGAATCGCGCGGCGGCGTCACCCTCGCCGACAGCCTCCGCCTCATGCCCAGCGTCCGCTTTGAAAACGACTGCCAGAACTGCGGCATCAACCAGATCCAGCTCCTCGGCCTCTCCACCGACTACACCGCCATCCTCTTCGACGGCGCACCTCTGTATCCAGGCCTCGCCAAGGTTTACGGTGCATCTCTTTTCCCCGCCATCTTCATCGACCGCATCGAAGTCGTGAAAGGCTCCTCCTCCGTGCTCTACGGCCCCGAGGCCATCGCCGGCGTGGTTAATCTCATCACCGAACCGCCGACCTCTCCCGTCACCCGCTTCACCTCCACCCTGGAGTTTCTCCCCGACGAGGCCCTCAATCGCGAAGCCACCTTCCGCGTGAGCCGTCCGCTCGCCAACAACAAGACCGCCGTCACCGTCTACGGCCTCTACACCGACCGCGACGGCATCGATCTCACCACCGACGGCTTCACCGAGATTCCCGAATTCCGCAACGCCGTCGCCGGCGTCCAGGTTTTCCACCGTCCCACGGAAACCGGCGCCTTCAAAGCCACCTACCAATACCTCGATCAAGCCCATCGCGGCGGCGACCAGCTCGACCTCCCGGAGGAAAAAGCGCGCGTCGCCGAATCGCTCCAACACCAGATACACACCCTCGGCCTGGATTGGAAAAACGAGATCACCCCCGATCTCTCCTACGAGCTGAAGGGTGCCTACACGCGCATTCATCGTGACTCTTTCTATGGAGCCCGCGCCGACTACGAACAGACCGCCTACGACGAAGCCGGCAGCCCCGGCACCCTCGCCGACTTCGCCGCCGACCCCGCCAACCAGGCCGCCATCGATGCCGTCGGCCGCCGCATCGTCGGCGACACCCTCAACGAAGTCTTCTTCATCGACAGCTCCGTGCGCCGCGTGCTCGGCGCTCACGAACTCGTCGGCGGCCTCCAGGCCCGCCAGGAAAAACTCTCCGACTCACGCCCCAACGACCCCGCCATCGCCGACACCTTCGACCAGTTCTCCACCTACGGCGTCTTCGTGCAGGACATCTGGAGCGTCTCACGCAACTTCGAGATCGTTCCCGGCCTCCGCGCAGACGAACACGAAAACGTGGATGGCACCGTCTACTCCCCGCGTCTCGCCCTCCGCTACGAACCCGCCGACGACCTCATTCTCCGCGCCAGCTACGCCGCCGGCTTCAACGCCCCCGGAGCCTACAATGAAGACGCCCACATCGGCGGCACCATCCTCATCCGCAACGCCGCGGGCCTGCGCGAGGAAAGCGCCGACACTTACAGCCTCGGCCTCGAATGGTATCCCGAAACGTTCAAACGCACCGTCGGCCTCACCTCCACGATCTACTACACCCGGCTCGCCGACACCTTTGACATCGACGACTCCGGCCTCATCTCCGGCGACCCCGACATCTGGCTGCGCACCAACGGACCCGACTCCCAAATCTTCGTCTGGGAAAACGGCGCCAACTGGATCATCGCCGACGGCCTCAGACTCGAAGGCAGCGTCAGCTACATCCACGCCCGCTACGACACGCCCGTCGCCCGCGTCACCGGCCTCACCACCGACGAATACATCGAACGCCCCGAATGGACCGGCCTGCTCAGCCTCGCCTACCGCACCGGCCCCTGGGAAACCTTCGTCTCCCTCAACTACACCGGCGTCATGCTCGCCGTCGGCGACGAAAGCGACCGCTTCCGCCGCACCGATCCCTTCTACGAGGTCGACCTCGGCGTCGCCTACGCCTTCCATATCGGAAAATCCGATACGCTCTGGAAGGCCGGCGTCGGCCTGAAAAACGCCTTCGACTCCTACCAGGACGACCTCGACGACTCCGGCGAGTCCCGCGATCCGACCTACGTCTACGGCCCCACCCGCCCCCGCAGCGTTTACCTCACCCTCGGCGCGGAGTTCTGACGCCCCGACCCCGCCCGCCGAACCATCACGCCCCGGCCGTCCCCTCGCGGCCGGGGCTCATCCTCCCTTTTTCCATCATCACCATGACCACCACACCCGCCCGCATCCCCGTCACCGTGCTCAGCGGGTTCCTCGGTTCCGGCAAGACCACCCTCCTCAACCGCATCCTCTCCGGCCAACACGGCAAAAAAATCGCAGTCATCGAAAACGAATTCGGCGAAGTCGGCGTGGACAACCAACTCGTCATCCAGGCCGACGAAGAACTCTTCGAGATGAACAACGGCTGCATCTGCTGCACCGTGCGCGGCGACCTCCTGCGCATCCTCGCCCGCCTCGCCAAACGCACCGTCCCGCTCGACGGCATCATCATCGAAACCACCGGCCTCGCCGATCCCGGCCCCGTCGCCCAGACCTTCTTCACCGACGAGGAAATCCAGACCTGCTACCGCCTCGACGCCATCGTCACCCTCGTCGACGCCCGGCACCTCCTCCAACACCTCGACAACGCCCCCGAGGCCAAGGCCCAGATCGCCTTCGCCGACGTCATCCTCCTCAACAAGACCGATCTCGTCGCCCCGTCCGAATTGGACGCCCTCGAAGCGCGTATCCAAAATATGAATGCCGCCGCCCGCCTGCATCGCACCCGCGACGCCGCCGTGCCGCTCTCCGCCGTGCTGGATGTCGGCGGTTTTAACCTCGGTCGCGCCCTCGACATCGCTCCCCAATTCCTCGAACCCGAATACCCCTTCGAGTGGGGCGGCGTTTACGACCTGCCCGCCGGAGCCTTCCCCCTCGTCGTTAACGAAGGCCCCGATCCCGAGATGGATGTCGCTCTGATTCCCGTCAAAAGCCTCGCCGAAGCCGATCTCGCCGCCGCCCGCGAAGCCGCCGTGCTGGTCTTTTCCGATTGGGAAACCGTGCTCCATCCCGGCGTGCCCATCGTCCCCGGAACCGACTTTCAGCGACTCGTTTTCCCCGCCTTCCCCGCCACCTTCCCGGTCAAAATCTCCCGCCCCGGCCTCTACGCGCTCTTCACCCAACACCATCCCGACGAGTTTACCGCCGCCCTCCGCCGCGACGCCGCCGATCCCACCACCGCGCTCGCGCCCGCCTGGTCGCACGTCTTCAAACCCGACCACGAGCACGACGACGAGGTCACCTCCGTCGGCATCACCACCCCTGGCGACGTCGATCCCAAAAAACTCAACGACTGGATCGGCGAACTCCTCCGCGTGAAGGGCAACGACATCTTCCGCTGCAAAGGCGTGCTCGCGGTCAAAGGCTCGCCCAACCGCCTCGTTTTCCAAGGCGTGCACATGCTCTTCGACGGCAAGTTCGACCGCCCGTGGGGCAAGGAGCCCCGCACCAATACCCTCATCTTCATCGGCCGCAATCTCGACCGCGCCGCCCTCAACGCCAGCTTCCGCGCCTGCCTGGCGTGACCCGCAACCTCCACTCCACCCGCACGGTCGCCCCCGCTTGACGACTTTGCTACGCTGCAACCGACACCATGCAATTCCCCCCGCAAACCACCCTGTTGGAAATCGAAGAAGGCTCGCGCCTCATGCCCAAGTTCGACGAACGCAGCCTCATCCCCTGCATCACCCAGGACCACGCCACCAAGGACGTCCTCATGATGGGCTGGATGAACGCCGAGGCCCTCGCCCTCACCATCGAAACCGGCCTCGCCCACTACTACTCCCGCTCACGCAAAAAACTCTGGAAAAAGGGCGAGCAGTCCGGGCTTTTTCAACACGTCGTCGCCCTCGTCATCGACGACGACCAGGACGCCGTGCTCCTCCGGGTCCGCATCGACGGCGGCGCCTCCTGCCACGTCGGCTACCGCTCGTGCTTCTTCCGTGCGCTCACGCGTCCCGGACCCGGCACCGATTTCCACCTCACCTTCCTCGAAAAGGAAAAGACCTTCGACCCGCACGCCGTCTACACCACCGACCAGCAGGGCAACCCGCTCCCGCCCAAAGCCTGACGGGCCACATCGCCACGACCATGCCCGTCTACGTTTACGAAGTCATCGCCACCGGCGAGGTGTTTGAACACCTGCAACGCCTCGCCGAACCCCGGCTCACGGTTCACCCCGTGAGCGGCGAACCCGTGCGCCGCCTCGTCACCGCGCCCAACCTCACGCTCAACCACAGCGACGGCGCCAACCGCACCAAGCTCGGCGCCGACAACCTCGCCCGCCACGGCTTCACCCGATACGAAAAAGCCGGCGGCGGCCGCTACGTCAAAACCGCCGGCGACCCCGCCGCCCCCCGGGAAATCCAACGCTGAAGGGGCCGGTCCGTCGGCCGCGACCAACGGACCGGCCGGCGGGGCGGCGCTCTTTCAGCCGGCGAGCGCCCGCAACCGGCGCGCGCTCTCCACCATGCGGGTGAGCGAGGGCTTCACCTCGGCCCAGGCGCGGGTTTTGAGGCCGCAGTCGGGGTTTACCCAGAGGCTCTCGGCCGGGAGCACGGCGAGGGCTTTTTTCATGAGGTTCTCCATCTCTTCGACCGGGGGCACTCGGGGCGAATGGATGTCATACACGCCGGGCCCGATCTCGTTGGGATACTTGAACTCCACGAAGGCTTCCAGCAGCTCCATGTTGGAGCGCGAGGTCTCGATGGTGATCACGTCGGCGTCGAGCTCGGCGATGCTGCCGATGATGTCGTTGAACTCCGAGTAGCACATGTGGGTGTGGATCTGGGTGTCGTCGCGGGCCACCGCCGCGCTGAGGCGGAACGCGTCCACCGCCCAGCGCAGATACTCGGCCCAGTCGGCGCGGCGCAGGGGCAGCACCTCGCGGAAGGCCGGCTCGTCGATCTGGATCGCGGCGATGCCCGCCGCCTCGAGGTCGGCAACCTCGTCGCGCAGGGCCAGCGCGATCTGGCGCGCGGTCGCCGCCCAAGGCTGGTCGTCGCGCACGAAGCTCCATTTCAACATCGTCACCGGGCCGGTGAGCATGCCCTTCATCGGGCGGGTGGTCACGGACTGCGCGTAGCGCGACCAGCGCACCGTCATGGGCGCGGGGCGGGCCACGTCGCCGTAGATGAGCGGGGGCTTCACGTAGCGCGAGCCGTAGCTCTGCACCCAGCCGAAGCGGCTGAAGGCGAAGCCGGCGAGCTGTTCGCCGAAATACTCCACCATGTCGTTGCGCTCGAACTCGCCGTGCACCGGCATATCGAGGCCGATCTCGTCCTGGAAGCGCACGCAGTCGGCGATCTCGCGCTCAAGATAGCGCTCGTAGTCGGCGTCGGAGAGCGCGCCTTTTTTCCACTTGGCGCGGGCGGCGCGCACCTCGGCGGTCTGCGGGAAGGAGCCGATGGTGGTGGTGGGGAAGGCCGGCAGGCGCAGCTTGGCCCGTTGGCGCGACTGGCGCTCGGCGAAGGGCGAAGCGCGCTCGTGGTCGGCCGGGCGCACCCGGGCGAGACGATCCCGCACGTCGGCGCGGTGGATGAGCGGGCTGGCGCGGCGCGCGGCGTGCGCGGCCTGGTTGGCGGTCAGCTCGGATTGGCGACTCTCGCCCGCGACGATGGCGCGCAGAGTGGCGACCTCGGCGAGTTTTTCCTCGGCAAAGGCCAGCCAGTCGCGCAGCCCGGCGGGCTGGAGCGCGGTCTCGCGGTGCAGGCTCACCGGCACGTGTTGCATTGAGCAGGAGGGCGCGATCATCAGGCGGGCGTCGCGCAACACGCCGCGGGCAACGCCGAGCAGGCGCAGGGAGGCGGCGTAGTCGTTTTTCCATACGTTACGGCCGTCCACCACGCCGAGGGAGAGTATCTTGTCGGCCGGGAAGCGGGCGATGACTGCTTCGGCTTCGCGGGCGCCGCGCACGGCGTCGTAGTGAAGCGCGTCGGCAGGCAGGGCGAGGAAGGTCGCGAGGTTGTCGCGCAGCTCGCCGAAATACGTCGCGACAAGCAGGCGGGCGCCGGTGCCGGCGAGGGCCGACCAGAGGCGGCCGTAGGCGCGGGTGTAGGCGGCGCGTTGCCCGTCGGTGAGGTCGAGCGCGAGGGCGGGCTCGTCGAGCTGCACCCACTCGGCGCCTTGGGCGGCGAGGCGGGCGAGCACCTCGGCGTAAACCTCCAGCAGCGGATCGAGCAGCGCGAGCCGGTCGTAGTCGCGCGGGGCGTCGGCATGGACTTTGCCGAGCAAGAGCCAGGTGAGCGGGCCGGTGAGGACGACTTTGGCACGGTGCCCCAGCACCTGCGCCTCGGCGAGTTCGTCAAAGGGCTTGGTCGAGCTGAGGCGGAAGCGCATCGCCGGGTGCAGCTCGGGCACGAGGTAATGGTAGTTGGTGTCGAACCACTTGGTCATCTCGCTGGCGAAGGTGCCGGCCTGGCCGGTCTGGCAATCGACTTCGTCGGCGTGGTCGGCCACCTCGGTGTCGTCGCCGTCGCCGGTTTTCGCGGCGGCAGGCCGCACGCCGCGCGCGATCTGGAAGCGCAGGTCGAGGCCGATGGGCGCGCCGTCCCACTTGAAGCGGGGCGGCACCGCGCCGACGAGGCAGGTGGTGTCGAGCACCTGATCGTAGAACGAGAAATCGTTGACCGCGACGAGGTCGATGCCGGCGTCGCGCTGGGTGGCCCAGTTGGCGGCGCGGAGTCGGGCCCCGACGGCGAGAAGGGCGTCGGCGGTGAGTTCACCGTGCCAGTAGGCCTCGGTGGCCTTCTTGAGTTCGCGGTCGGGCCCGATGCGCGGGTAGCCGAGGATGTGGGTGAACGGGCCGGAGCCCGGGAGGGTGGATACTTTCATTTCTGCGATGATAACTGCTGATGTGAGGTGGGACCGCCGCCGGGTATTCGGACTCCGAGTTTGCGCGGCGCGCGCAGGTGGTGCGGGCCGCTCCTGCCGCCTTCGCCTTGGCCGGGGGCGCGCACGATTGAACGGTGCGCGACCAGGCTGTGCTTTGCTCCCTCCGGGTTCTTGGGTGCCGGGTTAGGATGGGCGACGGTGACTCGATACCGCAGCGCGACTGTGGCCGGTTCTCACGGCCTTCCCCGTCCGCGGCGATCCCCGGCCGATTCCGAAAAAGGAACCGACCGTTGAGTGAAAAAGAACCCGCTCAAACAAGTGCGATCACCCCATTGAGTCAATAAACATATCAACATATACAGATTTATTGATATGTTTTAATTCCAGAGGTATTTCGCCAAGGCGTCGGCGAGTTTATCTGCATCCAACCGCACGCCGATGAGCACCAGTTCAAGACGGCGGTCGCCATGCGGATCGCGCCAGACGGCTTGTAGCGTGGCTGGCAGCGCGGCGCGCGGGACCACGCCGGCCTCGATCATCGTTGCGGCCCACGGGCGCAGATAGTGCAGCTCGACGATGCGGCCCGCGACCGAGAGAAACCCGAGGCGGTCGGGCTCCTCTTCGCTCCAGAAAAACCCCTTGGCCCGCAGCAAGCCCGGCTGGCCGGCCTCGAAAAAGGCGCGCAACCGCCCCTCCGCCACGGGTTGCCAGCGTTGAAAGAGAAACGAACCGAGGCCGTAGCGCGCGGCGTAATCGGGCAGGGCGCCCGGTGGCGACTTGCCCGGTGCGCGCACCGGAGCCGGGTCGAGGCGGCGGCACGCGGGGCGGGTCTGCGTCGATCGAACTCGTGACCGCAGCGCATCGCCCGCCAGCGTGGTCGCCTGGTTGAGGCCCTGCATCCACGCAGCCGCCGCGAAGGTGGTTTTGCGCTCAAAGCGCACCGGCCCCGGCCACACCCCGGCGGGTAGCGCGGACCACTCCGTCTCGACGATTTCGGCGCGCGGGTTGAGGCCGCGCAGCAGCGAAGCGGCGGCGCCCAGTTCTCCGGGCGTGAGCAGGTCGGTTTTGTTCAGGAGGATCACGTCCGCGCATTCCGCCTGCTCGACCATGAGGGAAAACACCGGTTGATGTCCGTCGGCGTTGAGGGGCGCTGCATCGGTCGGGTGGACGCGACCGAGCGCCTGTTGCTCCTGCCAGGCGGTCAGCCACGATGCGGCGTCCACTACCGTGACGAGGGCGTGCAGGTCGGCGACTTGCTCGAGGCGCGGGCCGACGGCGTTGGCCATGAAAAACAGGTCTGCGATGGGGCGCGGCGAGGCCACGCCGGAACTTTCGATGAGGATGTGGTCGTAGTCGCCGCTGGCGGCGAGCTGCACCACGGCGTCGCCCAGGGCGTCGCGCACGGAGCAGCAGATGCAGCCGTTGCTCAACGCCACGACCGCGTCGGCGGCGGCAATCTTCGCGCCGGGCGCGCTGGCGGACAGCAGCTCGGCGTCGAGGTTGAGCGCGTTGAGGTCGTTGACGATCAGCGCCACGCGCAGGCCGTGCGGAGCGGTGATGAGGTGCTGGAGCAGCGTGGTCTTGCCCGCGCCGAGGAAGCCGCTCACGACCGTGACCGCCGGGCGCGCGGCCTCCGTCTTGGGGAGAATCGAGGGCACGTAAAAACCGGGACTGTTCTTGAGCGACACGGAGTAGTGCTAAGACAGGTTGCGTGGAATCTGCGAGGAGTGGTGATGGATGATCGGCCGCGAGGCCGCCGGATCAAGCAGGTAGCTGAAACGCGCCTCGAAGCTCAGCGGCTCGCCGTCGATTTCGAAGCGGAAACAGTAGATGCCGCTGGCCACCTCCACCGGACCGCAACCTTGCAGGGCAAACGTTTTTTCGTGGAGCGAAACACGGAGGCCCGGCTGGGTCGCGAGACGCTCGAAATAACCGCGCCGCTGTTCATCGGTGCGGAGCACGTGGGGCGAGAAAGTCGGCAGCAACACGGCGTCGGTCGCGTAGAGCGCGAGCACGGCGTCGAGATCGCGCGCGTTTACGGCATCGAGCCAGCGTTGGCAAATGGCGCGGGCGGAGGAAACGAGGGAAGTGGACATCAAATAAGACGTGAAGCCAGGCTCAGACCTTGGGCAGGGTGATGCGTTGTTTCTGGTGTTGGTATTTTCCGGCGCGGGTGCGGTAGGAGACGGCGCAGGGCTCGGCGGAGAAAAAGAGCATCTGCACGATGCCTTCATCGGCGTAGATGCGGCAGTCGGCGGCCGAGGAGTTGGAAAACTCCAGCGTGAGGTGTCCGCGCCAGCCGGCTTCGGCGGGGGTGACGTTGGCGATGATGCCGCAGCGCGCGTAGGTGCTCTTGCCCACGCAGATCGCAGTCACATCGGGCGGCAGGTCAAGTTGCTCGACGGCCACACCGAGCCCGTAACTGCGACCGGGCAGGATGAAGAAACGCCCCTGCGCGTCTTCTTGGAGCGCGACTTTTTCCAGGTTGCGCGGATTAAAGTTTTTCGGGTCCACCACAGTGCCGGGCACATGGCGAAAGACTTGAAACTCGCGCGGCGAGAGACGCAGGTCGTAGCCGAAACTGGAAAGGCCGTGGGAGAGCACGCGGCGACCGTCGGCCTCGGCGCGCACGAGTTCGGCGGAGAAGGGACGGATCATGCCTGCGCGGGCGCGGGCGGTGATTTGGCGGTCGTTGAGGATCATGGCTGGATGAGGTGAAATGCGGCGAAGGCGCGGATGCGCTCCGCGAGCCGTGAAAGGCTGTTGCTGCGATTGGCGGTGAGCAGGCGGCGAAGACCAAGGGTTTCGAGATGGCCGGGCGGACACTCGACGATGGCGGCGGGTTTTTCTCCGTCGTAAAGGCCGCAGACGAGCGCGGCGACTCCGCGCACGACTTGGGAATCCGAGTCGAAGCGAAACCGGCACACGCCGTCGGTGTAGTGGGGAATCCACCACAGATTGGAAATGCAGCCGGGCAGCAGGCGCTCGTCGGTTTTTTCGGCGGGCGCAAGCGGCGGGATGAGCCGGCCCCGCCGGATGAGCAGGTGCAGGCGTTCCTCGTCATCGGGGAGATTGGCGAAGTCCGCGCGGAGGGCAGCCAGTTTGACTTCGATACTCATGGCGATTCGCCGGAAACCGGGCGCATATCATAACCATCGGCCGACTCGCGCAAGGCCCAGCCGGCGGCGGTGAGTTGGGCGCGGAGCGCATCGGCCTCGGCCCAATCGCGGCGGGCGCGGGCGGACTGGCGCGCCTCGGCGAGCGCACGTATTTCCGGCGGCACGATCACCGGCGCGGCTTCGAGGGAAGGCGGTGGGATTCCCCACACGCCGAGCAAGGCGCGCAAGTTCGCCGCTTCATCGGCTGCGAACGGCCTGCGCCCGCGTTCGAAGGATTCCAGCGTCCCAAACAAGACGCCAAGGGCGTGTGGCGTGTTCAGGTCATCGCTTAACGCGGCGAACACTTCCGAAAAGGGGCCAAAATCGGCCGCCGATTTTGCGTCGCTCGGCGCCGACACGAGCAGGCGCGCGATGCGGGTGAGCGCGGCACGCGCGGCGTGCAGTGAGTTCCAAGTGAAGTTGAGCGGCTGCCGGTAATGGCCGGAAAGCAACGCGAGCCGCAGTTCGGCGGGCGTATGGCCGCGCGCGACGATGTCATCGAGCGTGTAGAGGTTGCCGAGGGATTTGCTCATCTTGCCACCATCGACGAGGAGGTGGGCGACGTGCAGCCAGTGACGAACGAAGGGCTGGCCGGTGGCCGCTTCGCTTTGGGCAATTTCGTTTTCGTGGTGCGGGAAAATCAGGTCCACGCCTCCGGAGTGGAGGTCGAAGCTCTCGCCGAGATACCGCATGGCCATCGCGCTGCACTCGATGTGCCAGCCGGGGCGTCCGCGCCCCCAAGGCGAGGCCCAGGCGTTGGGGCCGTCGGCGGGTTTGTGGGCTTTCCACAGCACAAAGTCAGCGGCCTGTTCGCGCGTGGCGTATTCGTCGGCGGTCTCGCGGGCGACCGCGCCTGGGCGCAACTCGCGCCGATCAAGGCCCGAAAGCCGTCCGTAAGCGGGGAACGATGCCACGTTGAAATACACGCTGCCGTCTTCGGCGCGGTAGGCGTGGCCGCGCTCCAGCAGACGGTCGATGAGAAATATCTGTTCCGGGATGTTCGCCACCGCGCTGGGTTCGTGATGAGGCGGCAGGAGGTTGAGCGCGGCGCAATCACGGTGAAAACGCTCGGTCCAGTGCGCGCAGAACGCGGCCAGCGTCGTGCCCTCCGCCTGAGATTGGCGGATGGTTTTGTCGTCCACATCGGTGAGGTTGCGCACGTGGCAGGTCGCCAGTCCGTGCGCCTCCGCCACGCGGCGAAACACGTCCTGCACCGCGAAGGTGCGAAAGTTGCCGATGTGCGCGGGGCCATAGACGGTCGGGCCGCAGCAGTAGAAACGGAGCGTGCGGCCATCGGCGGCAAAGACCGTTTCTTTCGCGCCGCCGAGGGTATTGTGTAGCCGGAAACTCATGCGCTGGCGGGAGCGGCGAGTTCGGCGGGAGCAGTGACGGGGGCCACTTCTTTTTCGGCCAACTCGGCGGCGACGCGCTCGAAAAACGCATCGACCGACATGACGCCTTCCTCGCCGCGACGGCGCGAACGCACGGAAACTTGCCCGGCCTCGGCCTCGCGTTTGCCGACGACGACGAGGAGCGGAACCTTGTCCGCCTGCGCGACGCGGATTTTGCCACCGACGCGGTCACCGCCGTTGTCCACGGTGGCGCGCAGCCCGGCGCGGCGGGCGCGGATCGCGAGCGTGCGGGCAAACTCAGCCTGCGCATCCGTGATCGGCAGGAAACGGATCTGCTCCGGCGCGAGCCAGAGGGGGAAGTCGCCCGCAAAATGCTCGATCAAAAGGCCCATGAACCGTTCGATGGAGCCGAAGACGGCGCGGTGAATCATGACCGGACGATGGCGCAGGCCGTCGGGGCCGACGTATTCGAGTTCGAAGCGCTCCGGCAGGCTGAAGTCCACTTGGATGGTGCCGAGTTGCCACGAGCGGCCGAGCGCATCGAGCGCCATGAAATCGAGCTTCGGCCCGTAGAACGCCGCTTCGCCCAAACCGACCGTGTGTTCAAGGCCCAGCTCCGCCACCACCTCGCGGATGCAGGCCTCGGCGGGGGCCCAGAGCGCATCGCCGCCCGCATATTTTTGCGTGTTGTGCGGATCGCGCAGGGAAACGCGGCAACGGGTCTTGAGGCCGAAGATCGCCATGACTTCCTGCACGAGGCGCAGGCAGGCTTTGAACTCGTCCTGGAGTTGTTCGGGCGTGCAGAGGATGTGGCCGTCGTCCTGGGTGAAGCCGCGCACGCGCACGAGGCCGTTGAGTTCGCCCGATTGTTCCTGACGGTAAACGGTGCCGAACTCGGCGTAGCGTTGCGGCAGGTCGCGGTAGCTGCGCGGCTCCGCCGTGTAGGCCATGAGGTGCATCGGGCAGTTCATGGGTTTGAGCAAAAACTCCCGCTCCTCGATGCGGATGGGTTCATACATGCTCTCCGCGTAGTAGGGATAGTGGCCGGAGGTTTTATAGAGGTCGATGGAGCCGATGTGCGGCGAGTAGAGCCGCTCGTAGCCGTAGTCCACGAGTTTGGCGGAGATGAGTTTTTCCAACTCTGCACGGATGACCGCGCCCTTGGGCAGGAGCAGGGGCAGGCCGCTGCCGATGGCGGCATCGACGCGGAAGAGTTTCAACTGCGCACCCAGCTTGCGATGGTCGCGCCGCGCCGCTTCGGCGAGGGAAGTGAGATGCGCTTCCAGCTCCGCCGCCGTGGAGAACGCCGTGCCGTAGATGCGTTGGAGCTGGCCCTGTTTCTCGTCGCCACGATGGTAGGCGCCGGCGAGGGAGAGCAGTTTGAACGCGCCGATCTTGCCCGTGCTTGCGACGTGCGTGCCCGCGCACAGGTCGGTGAAATCGCCGTTGGTATAGAGCGAGATTGCTTCGCCTTCTGGGATGTCGCCGAGGCGGCTGAGCTTAAAGGTCTGACCGCGCGCCGCAAACAGCGCCTGCGCCTCGGTGCGCGACACCTCCCGGCGCACGAAAGCCTGATCCTCCGCGATTATCCGCGCCATCTCCGCTTCAATGGCCGCAAAGTCTTCCACCGAGAACCGGTGGGAGCTGCCGAAATCGTAATAAAAACCGGTTTCGGTGGGCGGTCCGATATCAAGGAGAGCCTCTGGATAAAGGCGCGATACGGCCGCGCCGAGCACATGCGCGGCGGAGTGACGGAGTTCTTGGATGGGAGTTATGGGCATGAAAATGTGAGTTGAGGTGGACGGACCGGAAACCGGAAGGAAGGCCGCGAACGGGGAAGAACTGCGGCTATTAGAAGAGCCAGGCCTGGGCTGCGACGGTGCCTTTGCGATTAACTAGCACAACGCACCCGGTCTCCGCTCCCGCCCGTAGCCCGAAGGCGAAGGCCAGCAACGAGACCTCGTCAAACGTGTGACAGCGCAGGAGCAACGAGAGCAACTCGCCCTGCTCCGGCAGCGTGGATACTGCCAGCGCCGTGGCCCGACACCCGTTTGCCAAACTTCGCCCCCGCAGTGTCTCCATGATCGCCAACGGCTCGGAATCGGCGGACGAGCGGGGTGAAAGGGGCGATTTCATGGTTGGCAAACGTCCATCCTAACAAAGTCGTCAAGGGGTGTCGCCGCCCTCTTGACGACTTTGCTAATCTCTCGTCACCGATGTCGCTGCCCGCTCCCACCAACACCCCGTTTTCACCCGCATCCTCGTGCCCAGCCTGTGGACTTACCGTTAGCGACCTACAACGCACCGGACGACTCGGCTGCGCCTGCTGCTACGAAATGTTTCATCCGATCATCGCCCCGCAACTCCATCGCTTCCACCACGGCACGCACCATGTCGGTAAAACTCCGCGCCACCACTCCTTCGCGTATCGAAAGGAAGAACTTAGAGCCGCGCTAGCCCACGCCGTCTCCACCGAGGATTTCGAGCAAGCCGCGCTCCTTCGCGACCAACTCACCGCGCTCGCATCCTTATAACCCTGAAATCACCTCACGTTCATGGCTACCTACGTTTACGAAACCCTCGCCCGCACCGCCAAGGGAGCACCCATGCGCCGCTTTGAGCACTTCCAATCCATGAAAGACGCCCCGCTCACCACCGACCCCGAGACCGGGTTACCCGTGCATCGCGTCATCATGGGAGGCTACGGCACCATCACCGGTAAACGTGGCTACGCCGGCGCCATTGCCCAGCCTGCCGCCTGCACCACCCATACGGCCGCCGGTGGCGACTGCTGCGGCACCTGCTGAATACCTCGCACACCGCCAACCATTGGCCAACCTACCCATTTCGTTTTGTCCACGCTGCTCCATCACATCATCCGCATGCGCGACCTCACCGTGCGCCACCGCCGCGTCACTGCCCTGCGTGGAGTGACCGCCGATCTGCCGTGCGGCCGCGCCATCGCCATCTGCGGACCTAACGGCGCGGGCAAAAGCACACTCCTGCGCGCCTTGCTCGGCTGGCACCCGCTGGCGTCAGGAGAGATTCGTATCGGCGACGCCCACCCGCGTCACGCTCTCCCCCGACTCGCCTACCTCCCGCAGCGGCAGGCCATCGATTGGGATTTCCCTCTCACCGTGCGCGGCGTCGTCGCGTTGGGCCGTTATCCCGCCCTTGGTTTGTTCCGCCGTTTCAGTGCCACCGACCACACCCGCATCACCGAAGCGCTTGCCGAACTCGATCTCACCGCGCTCGCCGACCGCCCTCTACGCACGCTCTCCGGCGGCCAGCAACAACGTGTCTTCCTCGCCCGCGCTCTCGCCCAAGGGGCCGACATTTTCCTCCTCGACGAGCCTTTCTCCGGGTTGGACCTGCGCGCCACGGGGGAACTCGTGCGCATCATCCGCAGCTGGGTCGCGCGCGGGCGCACCGTGATCGCAGTCGTCCACGATCTCGCGCTGGTCCGCCGTCACTTTGACTACGCGCTTCTGCTGGATACCGACCTCGTCTCCTGCGGCCCACCAGTCGATGCGCTGACCGACGATTTTATCCGCCGCGCCTACCACCTGCCCTCCGAGTCGGATGAAGCCCTGCAATCCCTGCGCACCGTCGATTTCCCGTTATGAGCCCGGCCGATTTTTTACTCGAACCCTTCCGTCACGATTTCATGCAGCGGGCGCTCGTGACCTCGGCACTGCTCGGGCTGGTCGGAGGCTTGCTCGGTCCGCTGCTGGTGTTGCGCCGCATGGCCCTCATGGGCGACGCCCTCTCGCATTCGCTACTGCCGGGCATCGCGCTGGCGTGGCTGTTGTGCGGTCCCAGCCCGACGGCGCTTTTGATCGGCGCGTTGCTCGCAGGTCTCCTCACCGCGCTCGGTGGCGCGGTCGTCAGCCGACTGACGGTGGTCAAAGAAGACGCCGCCTTCGGAGCTTTGTTCCTCGTGTTTTTTGCCGTGGGCATCGCCTTGCTCAGTCGCTTGCCGACCCGGTTCAACCTCACCCATTTTCTTTTTGGCAACATCCTCGGTGTCACGACCTCCGACCTGCACTTGGTAATCGCCATCGCACTCGGGACGGTGATCGCGCTTTACGTTTTCCGCCGCCCATTGTTGCTGGAAACCTTCGATCCGGGCTTTCTCCGCGCGACCGGCGGACCCGGCCGGTTCATCCACGCGGGATTTCTCGTGCTCGTCGTGCTCAACCTCGTCGCCGGCCTGCAGACGATGGGCGTGGTCCTCGTTCTCGGGCTGTTTTTGTTGCCCGCCGTGATCGCGCGCCTGTGGTGCGACCGCATCGCGGCACTGCTCGCCGTCTCCTCCGCCCTCGCGCTGGCCGGCTCGGTTGCGGGCATCGTTTTGAGTTACCACGCCGGCCTGCCCAGCGGACCGGCCATCGTGCTCTGCCTCGGCGCCGCCCTGGCGGTTTCGCTTCTGCTGGCCCCCGGACCGGGCCTCATCCCGCGCACCTGGGCGCGGCTCCGGCCGGCCGGCCGCGTGCGCCACACGCCGGACTGATTTTTAAACTCCAGTCCCATGAAAACTTCCTTCCGTTTTTTCCTCCTGCCTCTGGCCTGCCTGGCCTCCTGGCTCCACGCCGCAACGCCGCCGCTGCGCGTCGTCACGCTGCATCCCGTGCTCACCGAATTCGCGCGCGAAATCGGCGGCGACGACGCCCGCGTCGAGGGTCTTATTCCCGGCGGTGTCGATCCGCACACGTTTGAACCCGCTCCCCGCCAAGTCGCCGACGCGCGCGCCGCCGACCTCGTCCTGGCCACCGGTCTCCACCTCGAAGGTTTCCTCGACCGTCTCGTCGCCGGGGACAACCCGTCCGCGCGCATCGTCCGCGTCGGCGAACGCCTGCCGCTTCTGCTCACGCTCGCCGACGGACACGGCGGACACGACAACCACGCCGCGATCCAAGGCGACGGCGAGCCCGATCCGCATTGGTGGCACGGCATCACCAACGCCCTTTTCGTGTCCGACGTCATCCGCGCCGAATTCACCCGCGCCCGCCCGGAGAGCGCCGCCCTCTTTGCGCTCCGCGCCCAGAATCTCCAACAAAAGCTCTTCGCCCTCCAAAGCTGGGGCGCGGAGGAAATCCGGCGGCTCCCGCCCGCCCGCCGCCACCTCTTCACCACGCACGACGCCTTCGGCTACCTCGCCCGCGACTACGGCTTCACCGTGCATCCGTTGGGCGGCCTGAGCACCGAAGCCGAACCCGACGCGAAACACATCGCCAACTTGGTCGGCGACGTGCGCCGCCTCGGCGTGAAAGCCGTCTTCGCTGAGGACTCCGCCTCCGACAAACTCATCCGCACGCTCGCCGCGGAAACCGGCGTGAAAACGCCTGCCCCGCTCTACGCCGACGGCCCCGGTGCCCCCGGTTCCGCCGCGCCGACCTACGAAGCGATGTATCGTTTCAACCTAGGCACCATCGTCGAAGCGTTGCGCTGAACGTGTCGCGCTCCTCACCGCCTCGGCGCGTAACGCGACAGCTTCCGCTGCAACGACGGGCGGTCGATCCCGAGCAATCGCGCCGACTCGCTGACGTTGCCGCCCGTCTCGGCGAGCACGCGCTGGATGTGCTCTCACTCCACTCGGTCCAGCGACGGCACGACGGCCGGGCGCGGCGGCCAGCAGCAGTTTCAGGTCAGGCGTTTCCATGGGCGCCCGGTTGTTCCCAATGCGGGATCGTCAGCAGCGTTTGCCAACGCGCGCAGACCAGCAGCAACCCCAGCAGGAACAGCAGATGATCGTAGCCGGTGAAAATATGCCCGATGCCCAGTTGGAAAAACGGGCCGAAGGACGTGCCAGTGGTGATCGCCGCGAACATGCGGGCGTTATCCACGGTCTCTCGGACAGCTTCCAGCCTGCATTTCCACTGCGCACGGACCACACACCCGGGCCTCACGCCGAGGACATCTTGGAGTCCATATACGACCACAACAGCTGAAACCAGCGTCCGCCGAGCGTTCCGCTCATGACGAGTCCCGCGACGAGCACGGAGGTGTGTTGTCGTCCGATCAACGGCAGCACCGCCGGCATCACAACCAGCAAGCCCAGGCACGGTCCCATGCAGGAAGGAAACGCATGCGTGAACATCCAGAGGTCGTTCCCCTGCCCTTCGTCGGGCGCGAAACGCCACGCGTTGGCCGCCTCGATGCCGACGATCACGCACAGGCAGGCCAGCGGCAGCAGGGCTAGGTCGAACGGTTTCTGCAACGCCGTGCAGGCCACGAGCACCGTCGCCACCTGCCCGACCCCGAGACCGATGATCTCGGAGGCCAGTCTTCGCACCGTCCAAAACCGCCCGGTGGCGAGCAACAGCACCGCCGTCGACAACAACGCCGGGGCATACGCGCGCGTCTCCGTCCCGGGAATCAGCACCACGGCCGACAACGCCAACGCCGCCGCCGCGACCCACGCCGCCAGTCCGGGTCCGGCCAGCCGCGCCTGGATTCGCTCAAAATCAACCGTCCGATTCATCGCGCATATGCTCAGGGTTTGGCCGCTTCGGCCGGTGCCGCCGCCTTCGCGCCGACGTCCAGCATGTAGGCCGCGATGAGCGAAAGGTTGTCCTCCCCGAGATGCGCGAAGGGCGGCATCTGGCCGTATTGCGGACGTTTTTTCCCGGGCGCCTTGGCCCAGGTGACGATGCCGGCCGGGTTGTCCGCGTAGAGCGTGTGAATCTCAACGAGGGACGGCGCGGCGGTCGGTTTCTCCACGGCGTGGCAGGCCGCGCAGGTTTGCGCGAAGAGTTTTTTGCCCGAGGGTGCGGCGGTCAACGCATCGCCCGCGCCCATCCCGGTGCGGATGCGCATCCGCGTGCCGAGTTCGATGCTGCGGAACTCCGCGGTCTTTCGTTCGATGGCGGCCTTGTGCGGGGCCAGCGCGGCCTCGCGGTAAAAATGCCTCCCCTGTCCCATGCCGAGCACGACGAGCGAGAACAGCGCGGCGATGGGCCAAAAGCGGTGCCCGATGCGTTCGTCAGTCTCGTGGATTTCACGCCAGAGCAGGCCGAGCACCACGATCCCCAGCGTCGCCGCGCCAAAAATCCACAGCAATACCTGCGCGGTGATCCCTTGCATCGGCAGCGTGAAAAACACCAGCGGACCAAACGCGAACTGCGCACACGTCACCCAGAACGTCCACTTGTAGAAATGCCGTCGCAGCTCGGCGCGTGTGAACTCCGGCAGTTTTTTCTCGATGGGAAACCCCTTTCGTCCGAACCAAAACGACAGAAACAGTCCCATGAGCGCGAGCGACGCCGCGACAAAGTGGAAGTAGCGCGGAAAGACGTTGCCGATCTGGAGCGCGGTGAAAAAGCCTTTCACCTGCGACCACTTGTCGGGGAACAGCATCGTGTTCACCTGCACGAGGAAGATCAGCGGGATGAACAGGAAGAGCGCGGCGACCGCGCCGCCGACGAGGAGGTGCCGACCCTTGCGCGGTCCGGTCCAGGTTTCCCAGGTGTATTTATGCAGGTAGGCCAGCAGGAAGACGGTGATGATGAGCGGAATCAGCAGCACCCACGCGTGGCCGGTGAGCGCGTTGGCCGAATACCAGTGCACCGTGTAGAGGAGGTTGATCACCAGCAGCGGGCCGATGCCGAGCACCACCGCGAGGCTCTTGTTCACCGTAACCGTTTCGCCGATACAGCGGGCCAGCCGGTCGTAGCGCGGGAAACGCAGGCCGATGATCTCGTTGACGAAGGTCATCAGCGCGCCGCCGACCATCAGGTTGACGAAGAAGATGTGCAGCAGGAACAGCGGCACGATCCAGAGCTTGAGCGCCCACTCCGGGATCGGCAGCGGCAGCTCCAGATCGTGCGGCACGGGCACCGCGTCGGGCGTGATCTGGGCGAGGAAGGCGGGAACGGTGGCGAGAAAATCGGTCGTCATAACGAAGAGGAAAACAAGGAGGGAGGATCAGCGCGCGGCGGCGACGGCGGCGGGGGCGGGGGCGGTTGACGCGGCCGGAGCCGGGCGTTGCAGGCTCTTCAAATAGGTCGCGAGCGCGGAGGCCTCGGCCTCGTTGCCCGGGAAGGGCGGCATGTAGGTGCGCGTGAGGTGCATGCCCTGGATGAAGCCGACCAGCGCGTCCTGGTCCCACGGTTCGCGACCGTAGATGTGCTCCAGCTTGGTGATGACGTTGTTCATCCCCGCCGTCGTGTGGCAGCGCGAACAGGTGAGCATGAACACCTCGTGGCCCGCCACGAGCGCGTTGGCCGGCGTGGCCTGCTTCACCGCGCTGTAGGTCGCGTAGGGCAGGATGCCGTCGCGTTGATACACGGGCAGCGCCGCTACGCGCACGCCGTTGGCATACATGTAGTCGGCGATCACATAGGGCTTGCGGATAAACTCGCGCACGCGCTCGAAGTGCCCAAGCAGCCAGATCGCCAGCACGAAGGGAACCAGTAGCACGTAGCGCGGAAGCGCGCGCGGGCGCACCGCGCCGATCAGCGCGATCACCGCCACCGCGGCCACGGTCCAGCCGATGATCTTGATAAACATCCCGTGCCACTGGCTGAACGCCTGCGTGAGCAGCGCGACGTTGGCGTTGGCCTGCATCGAGGCCGGCACGCTGCGCCAATACCAGAACGCACCGAGCACCACGAAGGGCAGCCACGCGAGCGTCCAGATCGCGACCAGCCGGATGGCGCGCGGACGGATCGGATCGTCGCGTTTCGTGACGAAGAAAATGCAGAACCACACGAACAGCCCCGCCGTGAACATCGAATACGGCGTGCGGAAGGCGAGCTGCGGCAAGTAGAGCGGGTTGAACATCGCCGACCACAGGCTCTTGTCCTGCGTCCAGGCGCCGCTGTTCATCATGAACCCGAGGATCGCGACGATGAGCGCCATGGTGATCCAGGAAAACGCGCTCAACGTTGCGCCGATGGCCACGTGCAGGCGCTTCAGGCGCGGCGTGGCGAAGCGTTTCCACGTCAGGTAATACGCCATGATCAGCCCGACCTCGGAGATGAACACCAGCCACTCGACAAACCAGCCCCAGAAAAACACGCGCAGCAGACTCCCGATGGCAAACGGCGCGACCAGCGAGGTCGTCAGCCAGATGCCCACGCCGGTCAGCGCGCCCACCGTGGTCGTGATGATGAAAACGATGAAGACGATGCGATAGGCGAGTTTGTCCCACGCGGGTTCGCCTTTGCGCAGGCCCCACCACTCCAGCAGCGTGATGAGCGGATACGCGCCCACCGCCAGCGGATGGTTGATGAGCACATGGATGATCGCCGTGATGGCGATCAGCATGCGGTTGCCCAGCAGATCGAGATGGAAAATCGGAAAATCCATCCGTCCACGCTAGCAGACCCGTCCGCAACACAGGCTGCGGCAAATCGCCGCAGGCTGTCACCGCCTCGGCGCGTAACGCGACAGCTTCCGTTGCAACGACCGGCGGTCGATGCCGAGCAGCCGCGCCGACTCGCTGACGTTGCCGCCCGTCTCGGCGAGCACGCGCTGGATGTGCTCCCACTCCACACGGTCCAGCGACGGCACGGCGGCCGGGCGCGGCGGGCGGACGCCTTCACCGCGGATCGCCGCAGCGACCTGGTCGGCGTCCGCCGGCTTGGTCAGATAATCCGCCGCGCCTTCGCGCACCGCGAGCAACGCCGAGGCGATGCTGCCGTAGCCCGTCAGCACCACGATGCGCATCTCCGGGCGCAACCCGTGCAGCGCCGCCACCAGCGCCGCGCCTTCGGGCTGCGTGGGCATTTTCATGTCCACCAGCGCCGCGTCGAACGCCTCCGCTTTCGCCGCCGCGACCGCCTCCGCCCCGCCCGCCACGCACCGCACGGCAAACCCGCGCGTTGCCAACGCGCGCCCCAAGCGCTCG
>CAMBLN010000033.1 GCA_945868215.1 Opitutus sp. GAS368 | reverse complement strand
GCAAAGTTGGAAACGTTCAGGGATGGACTCAAACAGATTATTCGTAGGTTGCAGCAAATAGGCCAACGACACGGGCGAGAAGGATGTTGCTAAAAAAAGATCGAGCGCAAGATTGCATACTTAAGTTTGAGTTAAAATCCCGCGTCCTGCTAGAAGGCCGCCAACAAGATGCAACCGAATTTCGGATGCAAGGTTATTTTAAAGCAGTCTGAGCGGATAAAATAAAAATTTCGTTATGCCAGAGCCCACCTCAAAAGCGGATGCCCTCAAGCAATCGTCATCCCACATACCTTCACCCCCGAAGGGCATCAAACGCTTTGCTCCCGTTTCCATTCGTAGAAAATCCCAAGGATGGCAGGTGCAGGTTTATTGGAAGCGCCTAGCACTTTGCACCGTGATCGTCGCTCTTCTTGGGTGGCTTGGAATGGCCTCAGCCGCCTACACATTTGTAAAATATCGACGCGGTTTTACGGAAGTTAAGTTCACCGATATGCTGCTACTCCCCGCTAGATGGGATGCCTCTGAAGTGGCCCGTGGAAATTTTCTCATAAAAAAGGCCCAGGAAGACCTGAAAAAGCAAAAATTTCGCGAAGCATTCTATGGTTTCCGCCTGGGCTTGATCAAGGCCCCCGGCAACAAGGAGGGTCGCCTCCTCCTCGCCCAGTTTTACGGACTTTGGAAACGCCCGGACTTGACCCGGCAAACCCTTCTCGACGGGTTTGCCTACCACAAAACAGACAACGACTACCTCAAGACTCTTTTCTCGTTTCTTCTGCAACAGCAAGACGACCGACAAGTCCTTGCTTACTACGAAGAACTCTTGGGTGACGATACGAGCATCACTCCTCGAAATCAACTCGTCGCCTTGGCAGCAGCCTCCTCCTGTTACTTCCGCGGCAACTACGATCAGGCTGAATCAATCCTTAGACTCTATCAGCTGGAAAGCTCCCGCGACGGCCGCCTTTTAATCGCTCGCATCAATTGGGACCGGGGAGCAAAGGATCAGGCAATCGAGCGTCTGCGTGAGCTCGCCACCGAGCTTCCGAATGACGAAGAAATTTACACTCAAATCGTCACCTACCTCCGCGAAGCAGGCCGCGACAACGAGGCCCGCCGCGAAAGCTTCGTCCGCGCGTTGGCAAACCCACGCAATGCCCGCGCCCGTATCGACCAACTCTACGCCTTTCACAAAGAGGGCGACACCACCTCCGTGAAAAATAACGTGGAAGAAATTTTCCGCGATTTTAATGCGGATGCCAATGCGCTTCTCGCTTTGGCTGATTTCGCAGCTAACTCCGGAGATCCCGTCTTGGCTCGTCGCATTTACGACCACTCAAAAGCTCGCAATCTCAATTGGGAAGGGGCCGCTCTCATGACGGTCGAGGCGAACATCGTGGCAAAAAAATATCAGGCCGCCCTCGAACTAGTCCGGGAGCTGCTCAAGGAAAACCCCGATTGGAGCAAACGCTACTACTCCGTTTTCAACGGCCTTCAGGCCATCGCCCATTACGGCCTGAGCGACGCCGAAGCCGCACAGCTCTTCCTGAATAACTTTCTGGAGCAGACCAACGTTCGTGCCGACAATCTCATCGCCGTCTCCAAACGGCTGCTTTCAGTCGGTGCCAAGGCGCAGGCCCGCCAAGTTCTCGAACAGGCCGTCAAAACCGATGCCCTGAATCAAGCCGCGCTTACCAGCTTGGTTCAACTCGACCTGGACCTCAATAATACCACGCCTCTTGCCGCAAACGTCCGCAAATTGCTGTCCATGCGCAAACCGTCGCAAGCCGTGCTCACCGCCGCATATCGCAAACTTGGCAGCGATCTATTCCTGTTCGCTCCGGAACGCACTGCTCTCCTGCAAGACTTGCGAGCAATCCTCGCCGTCTCGCTCGCAGGGTCTTGAATTCACACGCGTATAAACATCATCCGCGCTCAGCCTTCAGGACCGCGGCTAACGTCGTCAGCAACCGCTCGTTCTGCGCCGTCGTTCCGACCGTCACGCGCAACCACTCCGGCATTCCGTAGGGCCGCATAGGTCGCACGATCACTCCGCGCTTCTGCAACTCGCCGAACACGCGCGCCCCGTCGCCAACTTTGACGAGCACGAAATTCGCCACGCTCGGCACGATCTCCAGTCCCTGCGCCCTGAACCCCGCTTCCAAGTGCGCGAGTCCGACCTTGTTTTCGCGCGCGCACTTCGCCGTGAACGCCCCGTCATCCAACGCCGCGATCGCCGCAGCCTGCCCGATCGCATTTACGTTAAAAGGTTGCCTCACGCGGTTGAGCAACCCCGCCAGCTCGGGCGCCGCGTAACCATACCCGACCCGCAACGACGCCAGCCCGTAAATCTTGGAAAACGTCCGCAGGCACACCACCTTGCGTCCTTCACGGATCAACGGACTCAAGTCCGGCGGATTCTCCAGATACTCTGCATACGCCTCGTCATAAGCGAACACCACGTGCTCCGGCAGCCCGCGCGCAAACGCCAGCAACTCCGCCTCCGTGTTCGCCGTGCCCATCGGATTGTTCGGACTCGGCACAAACACCAGTTTCGTCTTCGGCGTGATCGCCGCCGCCAGCGCCGCGAGATCATGCGTGTGGTTCACCAGCGGTATCTCCACCGGCTTCGCTCCGAAAAGCAAAGTCACCAGTTTATACACCGCAAACGACGGATTCCCCATGACCACCTCGTCACCGGGACGCAGAAAAACATGCCCCAACAACTCGATGATCTCGTTCGACCCGTTGCCGATCACAAACTGCCCCGCCTCCAACCCGTAAACTTGCGCCAGCTTCGCCCGCAACGCCACGCATCCACCGTCCGGATACAACTCGCCCTGATCCAGCGCCCGCACCGCCGCCGCCTTCGCCAGCGGCGAGGGCCCGAACGGATTCTCGTTCGACGCCAACTTGATGATTGTCGCCGGATCCAACCCCAATTCGCGCGCCACATCTTCGATGGGTTTGCCCGGTTCATACACCGGCTGAGTGATAACGGACGGATTAACGAGAGTTTCCAGCTTCATGAAGCGCCGATCCAATCCGATCAGCCCGCGCGGCAAAAGCCTTTTGTCATACGATGCGGCTCGGCACGCGCACCACTTGCATCCCCGCCGCCAGCGCCGCCCGAATCCCCGGATCCGCATCTTCAAACACCAGACACCTCTCCGGCGGCACGCCCATGCGACGCGCCGCTTCCAAAAACATGTCCGGCTCCGGTTTGCCCCGCCCCGGCCCCACATCCTTCGGCGTCACCACGATCGTGAACAGATCATCCAACCCCGCCGCCTTGATCGCAGGCAACGCGATCTCCGGCATGCCGCCCGTCGCGATCGACACCGGTCGCGTCTTCGCCATCCGCCGCGCGAACTCCACCACCGGCGCGATGTGCTCCACCGCGTCCAGCATGGTCAGAAAAAGCCCTTCCTTCGTGTGCTCCACCTTCAGCGGATCCACCACCAGCCCGTAATGCGCCCCGATCAACTCCGCCACCCGCACCGTCGGCACTCCGCCCAGCGAGTAAAACAAATCCTCGTTCAACACTTCGCCCAGTCCGTGCTCCCTCATCGCCGAATCCCACGCACGGTAGTGCAGCGGCATCGTGTTGATGAGCGTGCCATCAAGGTCAAAAATGTAACCGGCGAAATCACCTGCGGGAATATCGAGCTGCATAACGTGCCGCATCCTCCGCGACTCCGCCCGCAGGGCAAGCCCCGCCCCGCATAAAAACTTGGCCTTGCTATCGGACGCTCCGCCCAGAGGGTAACCCCACTTCATGACGCTGACACCACCCTGACTTGCGCCACGCAAACCGGCCTTTCCACCAAGGTCGTCAGGATAAACCACGCCCGCTCGCCGTTGTGCGATCAGCGGGTGTTTCTCAAACCAGCACCGTCAGGCGTCATTCACCTGTTCCGTCCGTTCACCCATCATGTCCGCCATCTCCGCTCCTTCCTATAAACAATCTTGGTTCGGCAACCCCGTCCGCGATCTCGTCGCCGGCACCGTGGTCGCCCTCGCCCTCATCCCCGAGGCCATCGCTTTCTCCATCATCGCCGGTGTCGATCCCAAGGTCGGCCTCTACGCCTCGTTCTGTATCGCCGTCGTCATCGCCTTCGTCGGCGGTCGCCCCGGAATGATCTCCGCCGCCACCGGTGCGATGGCGCTGCTCATGGTCACGCTCGTGAAAGAACACGGCATCGACTACCTCTTCGCCGCCACCCTCCTCACCGGCGTCCTCCAAATCGTCGCCGGCTGGCTCAAGCTCGGCAACCTCATGCGTTTCGTCGCCCGCTCCGTCGTGATCGGCTTCGTCAACGCCCTCGCCATCGTCATCTTCCTTTCGCAACTCAACGAATTCCAAGGCCAGGGACCGCTCATGTATGCGTGCGTCGCCGGCGGCCTCGCCATCATCTACGGTCTCCCGCTCCTCACCAAAGCCGTCCCGTCTCCCCTCGTCTGCATCGTCGTGCTCACCGGCCTTTCCATGTGGTTCGGCTGGGGCGACGGCGGCGAAACCAGCCTCCTGCGCACCGTCGGGCACATGGGCGAACTCCCCTCGGCCTTCCCCGCCTTCGCCCTCCCTTCGATCCCGCTCACCTGGGAAACCCTTTTCATCATCCTTCCCTACTCCGCCTCGCTCGCCGTCGTCGGTCTGCTGGAATCGCTCATGACCGCGACCATCGTGGACGACTACACCGACACGTCCTCCGACAAAAACCGCGAATGCAAGGGCCAGGGCATCGCCAACTTCGTCTCCGGTCTCTTCGGCGGCATGGCCGGTTGCGCCATGATCGGCCAGACCGTCATCAACGTAAAATCCGGCGGACGCGGACGCCTCTCCACCTTCTGGGCCGGTCTCTTCCTCCTGATCCTCGTCGTTCTCCTCGGTAAATGGGTTTCACAAATCCCCATGGCCGCCCTCGTCGCCGTCATGATCATGGTCTCCATCGGCACCTTCAGCTGGGCCTCGCTCAAAAACATCCGCGTGTATCCGTGGACCGCCACGTTCGTCACGTTCACCACCGTCGCCGTCGTGGTCGGCACGCACAACCTCGCCCTCGGCGTCGGCACCGGCGTGCTCCTCAGCGCGCTTTGCTTCGCCGCCCGCATCGCCAAGCTCCTCCATGTCACTAGCCACTCCGGCCAGACCCCCGACGAAATGGTTTACCACGTGCGCGGACAGCTGTTCTTCGCCTCGACGACCGCCTTCACCGACGCCTTCGATTTCAAAGCCGCCCACAAAACCGTCATCATCGACGTCACCCACGCCCACTTCTGGGACACGACCTCGATTAACGCCCTCGACAAAGTCGTCATCAAATTCCGCCAGCAAGGCGCCGAGGTCGAACTCGTCGGCCTCAACCCCCAAAGCAAAGCCATCGTCGAACGCCTCGCCATCTACGACAAACCCGCAGCCGCCCACGCCCCCTCCGGCCACTAAACCCCACCGGGCCAGGATGGCCCGCCGCTCCGCCAACATAGCGGAACGGCGGATCCGTTTCGATTCACCGCGCCAGCACGCCCTCAGCGCGAATCGCGTTTGCCCTGAGTGCGTTTGTTGTGCGCCGACACATGCCCCTGCACGCGTGTCGTGCGGCCGGTCTCGGCGAATCGCTGCGCAGTCAGTTTCCCGACCACCTTTTTGGCACGGGCCGCGATTTTTTTATCGGGCACCGGCGTCTTGCGCCCGGGCAATTTGGCTTTGGCTGGCTTGGCCGGTTTGGCGGCCGCCACACGTTTCACTGTCTGGGTAGGTTTGGTGGTTTTGGTGGTTTTTTTGTAGGCATAAAAAAGAGAGTTCATTCAGCCAGTTGCCGGCGGATTTCCTTCAACTCCTCGCGACGTTTCGCCGTGGTTTTCGGGTAGGTCATTTTCATCCCGCGCAACGCATCGACGACGATCTCCGAGATGATCAACCTCGCGTTTTTCTTGTCGTCGGCCGGCACCACATGCCACGGGGCCTCCTCGGTGCTCGTCGCTCCGAGCGCGGCGGCATAGGCCTCTTGGTAATCGTCCCAATGCCCGCGCTCCGCAATGTCGGCCTCGCTGAACTTCCAGTTCTTGTCCGGCTCGTCGATCCGCGCCAGCAACCGTTGTCGCTGCTCCTCCTTGGAGAGATGCAGGAAAAATTTCAGGATACGCGTTCCGTTGCGATGCAGGTGCGCCTCGGAGTCGCTGATCGATTTATACCGCTCCTTCCACAACGCCTTCGCCGCGATCGCGTCATCCGACAAACCCTGCGCGCGCAACAGCTCGGGGTGCACCCGCACGATCAAAACCTCCTCGTAATAGGAGCGGTTGAAAATCCCGATCTTCCCGCGCTCCGGCAGACACCGGTTCGTGCGCCACATAAAATCATGCTCCAGCTCCGCCGCACTCGGCTGCTTGAAACTGTAAACGTGGCACCCCTGCGGATTGATCCCCGACATCACATGCCGGATCGCCCCGTCTTTGCCGGCCGTGTCCGTCGCCTGAAAAATCAGCAACAACGCATATTGATTGGAGGCATAATGCAGCCGCTGCAATTCGCTCAACGCCTCCACCTGCGCCTTCAGCGTTTTTTTGTAATCCTTCTTGGAATCATACAGCTCGGCGACCTGGGTCGGCCACTTCGAGAGATCCACCTTCGCGCCGGGCGGCACACGGTAGTCCCGGGGTTTGATACTCACCATAAAACCACCGACACCACTTTCCCCGCAAAGTGCCGGCCAAGCCGTCCGTTCACTTCATCCGCTCGAAGAGCGAACCGACAACCGCTCCGCCCGCCACATTTCCCCGCAAACGCGCCTTGCGAGTCCCCCGCCCCATCCGGTAACCCTCGTAACCTCCGCGTCACAAGATCGTAACAACCCTCTCCCTCCTCGGCAGCCTCGGCATGTTCCTCTTCGGCATGAAAACCATGTCCGAGGCCCTGCAAAAACTCTCGGGGGAAAAGCTCCGCGGCGTCATGCGCACCATGGCGGGCAACCGTTTCGCCGGCGTCGGCAGCGGTTTCCTGGTCACGTGCCTCGTCCAGTCCTCCTCGGCCTCCACCGTGATGATGGTGAGTTTCGTCAACGCCGGCCTGCTCACCCTCGTCGAGGCCATCGGCATGATCATGGGCGCCAACATCGGCACCACCACCACCTTCTGGCTCGTTTCCTTCTTCGGCTTTAAATTCAGCATCTCCGCCATCGCCCTGCCCGTCATGGGCCTCGCCCTCCCGCTGCTCTTCGCGCGCAAAGCCAAACTCCGCGACACCGGCGAATTCTTCATGGGCTTCGGCCTCCTCTTCCTCGGCCTGATGTTCCTCAAGGACTCCGTCCCCGACATCAAGAGCAACCCCGAGGTCCTCGAATTCATCAAAGACTTCAGCGGCTTCGGCTTCGGCTCGACCCTCATTTTCTTCGTCTTCGGCATAGGTCTCACGCTCATCGTGCAATCCTCCTCGGTCGCCGGCGCGATCACGCTCACCATGGCGTTCAAGGGCTGGATCGATTTCCCCACCGCCTGCGCCATCACCCTCGGCGAAAACGTCGGCACCACCATCACTGCCAACCTCGCCGCCCTCGGCGGCAACGTGCAGGCCAAACGCGCCGCCCGCGTCCACTTCGTCTTCAACATCATCGGCGTCATCTGGGCCATGGCGCTCTTCACGCCGTTCATCGGCTTCATTGAGCGTCTCATGCCCGGCAACGCCACCGATCCGCTCCACATGCCGATGCACATGGCGGCCTTCCACACACTCTTCAACATCGCCAACACCGCGCTTCTCATCGGCTTCGTCCCCCAGCTCGCCCGCCTCGCCGAGCGCATGGTCAAGGATAACCCCGCCGCCCCGTCCCGCGACCACGTCGCCTACGAATCCCCGCTCGTGCCCCACACCGGCGAACTCAACCTCGCCGAGGCCGAGCGCGACGTCCAACGCATGGGGCAGATCACCCGTGAGCTCGTCACCGGTTTCACCGATCTCTTCGAAAACCCGCCCGCCGATCCCGCCGAACTCGAACTCCGCGTCAAAGCCTACAAAGAACTCGAAAAAGAAAGCGACCGCCGCGCCATCGAGACCACCCGCTACCTTCTGCGCTGCACCGCCAGCGGCGTGAGCGAAGCCACCATGTCGCGTGTCACCGGCATGCTGCGCGTTGTCGCCGAGCTCGAGGACATCTGCGATTGCGGCTACCGCCTCGTCGTCCTCGCCGAACGCAAACACCGCAAAAACCGCGACCTCCCCATCGAGGCCCGCAAACAGGTGCGCGACTTCTCCCAGCTCGTCCTCCAGTTCATCGACTTCTACTCCGGCCGCCTCAACACCGGCGTGCCCGTCGCCGACATGGAGACCGCCTACCAGCTCGAAGACCTCATCGACACTTTCCGCAAAAACCTCCGCAAGGCCTCCATGCAGCGCATGAGCAACAGCGCCGAGGTCATCAAAGCCGAGATGCTCTACATCGATATCCTCAACAACATGGAGAGCATCGGAAACCACTCGCTCAACGTCCTCCAATCCCTCCGCCACGGCGGGGAGTGACCCAAAGGCAGTGTCCACCTCCGTGTGGACCGTTTCACCTGCGCGCGGGTTACACCCCATAGCCTCGCGCCTTCGGCGGCCCTAGACTCCACGCGGATCATTCCGTGGCATCGGGATGGCGCGGTGCTCGCGCCGCTTCAGGGCCACCGGCTCACGCATCCGACACTTCCGGCCCCGCGCCCGCCGGATGATCTCCGCCCCCCCGCACCGCGTCTATCCCGAGCCGCGGTTTTTTATTCGTCGTAATACATCGCTACTCACGCACCAACACCCACGTTGAACCCTTGAGCACCCCGCCTTCCCTCTCTCCCGTGCTCGCCCCGGCGTCCGTCCCCGTCCTTCCCCGCGCGCTCAAAGTCGCCTTCATCGGCACCTACCCGCCGCGCAAATGCGGCATCGCCACGTTCACCCAGGATCTCCGCGCCGCCACCGTCGCCCTGCTCGGCAACTCCGACGCCTGCCCCGTCGTCGTCGTCAACGACGGCGCCAAGCCCTACGACTACCCGCCCGAGGTCGTCTTCGAAATCACCGAGCAGGACATCGCCGGCTACGAACGCGCCGCCGAATTTCTCAACCGCAGCGAGGCCGATGTCGTCTGCCTCCAACACGAATTCGGCATCTACGGCGGCAGCGCCGGCGGACACGTGCTCGCCCTGATCCGCGCATTAAAGATGCCCGTCGTCACCACGCTGCACACCATCCTGCGCGATCCTTCCCCCGAACAACGTCGCGTCATGGAAGCCTTGATCAACGCCTCCGCCCGCCTCGTCGTCATGACCGAGCGCGCCCGCCGTTTTCTCCGCGAAATCTACGACGCCCCCGCCGAAAAAATCGACGTTGTCCCGCACGGCATCCACGACGTCCCGTTCGAGGAGCCCGACCGTTTTAAAACCCTTCTCTCCGTCGAGGGCCGCCAGGTTCTGCTCACGTTCGGACTCCTCTCGCCCAACAAGGGCATCGAGCAAGTCCTCAACGCCCTGCCCGCCCTTATCGCCGAATTCCCGCAGGCAGTTTACCTCGTCCTCGGTGCCACCCACCCGAACCTCGTCCGCGAACACGGCGAGGACTATCGCCTCGGCCTCGAGCGTCTCGCGAAAAATCTCGGCGTCGAACAACACGTCATCTTCTACAACCGCTTCGTCGATCTGCCCGAGCTCATGGATTTCATCGGCGCCGCCGATGTCTACATCACGCCCTACCTGAACGAGCGCCAGATCGTCTCCGGCACGCTCGCCTACGCGTTCGGCGCCGGCAAAGCCGTCGTCTCCACCCCGTATTGGCACGCCGCCGAATTGCTCGCCGACGGACGCGGCGTGCTCGTGCCATTCGTCGACAGCGGCGCCATCGCCCGCGAGGTCGGCACCCTCCTGCGCGACGAATCACGCCGCCTCGATCTGCGCACCCACGCCCATCGCGTCGGTCGCGAGATGATCTGGAGCCGCGCCGCCGAGGGCTACCACGCGAGTTTCGTCGCCGCCCGCACCACCCACGCCGCCCGCCGCCAATCGTTACTCCTGCGCACGCTCGCCGAGGACGCCCCGCGCCTGCCCAAGCTCAAATTCGATCACGTCCTGCGCATGAGTGACTCCACCGGCATGTTGCAACACGCCTTGTTCTCCGTGCCCAACTTCTCCCACGGCTACTGCACCGACGACAACGCCCGCGCCCTCCTCCTCACCTTGCTCTGGAAAGAGCACGGCGAAGCATCCCCCGCCCTCGACCAGCTCGCCACCACGTGTGTCGCGTTTCTCGCCCACGCGTTCGATCCGTCCACCGGACGCTTTCGCAACTTCATGGGCTACGACCGCCGCTGGCTCGAAACCGTCGGCTCCGAGGACTCCCACGGCCGCGCCCTCTGGGCCCTCGGCACCTGCGCCGCCCAATCCCGCGACCGCGGACGCCGCCTGCTCGCCGCCCAGCTTTTTCTCGACGCCCTCCCCGCCGCCGCCGACCTCGTCCATCCGCGCACCTGGGCCTTCACCTTGCTCGGTATCCACGCTTTCCTTACACGCTTCCCCGACGACGGTCGCGCGCTCCGGCTCCGCGAACAGCTCACCCGGCGCCTCATGCTGCGCTTCGCCGAACACGCCCGCGACGACTGGCACTGGCTCGCCGACGACGCCACCTACGACAACGCCCGCCTTCCCCACGCCCTGATCCAGTCCGGCCGCGCGATGAACCAGCCCGACCTCGTCGAGACCGGCCTCTGCGCCCTCCGCTGGCTCATCCAACTCCAGACGTCCGCCGACGACATCTTCCAGCCCATCGGCTCCGACGGCTTCTGCCATCGTGACGGCACGCGCGCCTACTTCGACCAGCAACCCATCGAGGTCCAAGCCACCGTCTCCGCCTGCCTCGAAGCCTTCCGCGCCACCGCCGATTCCTACTGGCTCCAACGCGCGCGGATCGTGTTTGAGTGGTTCACCGGTCGCAACGACCTCGGGCTCCTCCTCTACGACGCCAAGACCGGCGGCTGCCGCGACGCCCTCCACGCCGACCGCGTCAACGAGAACCAGGGCGCCGAGTCCACCCTCGCCTTCCACCTCGCCCTCGCGGAGCTCCAACTCGTCAACAACGACCTCGCCGCCTTCCGCGTCTCCCCGTCCACCGCGCCCGCCGCCGCGCACTGAAACGCCTCTCCCATGCCCTCTCCCGTCGTCAACCGCACCGCCGTCTTCATCAATCCCGATCGCGCCCGCGTGCTCATCCGCCCGTTCGCGCCCGCCACCGAGCAACGCATGGTGAAAATCATCGCGCGTCTCCTCGCCCTGCCCGAATCCGAAATCGACGAACTCCTCGTCCAGTTGATGAAAGATTTCTCCGAGCGCCACCAGCGCGCGAAAGATCTCTTCCTCGAACGCTTCGAATTCGTCCGCCGCCACCTCGTCACCGACTCCCCGCTCTCCGAAGCCCGCCAGCTCGTGATCGGCGCGTATTTCACCCACGAATACTCCCTCGAATCCGCCGCGCTCTTCAACCCGTCCGCCGTCCCGCATCCCGACCAGACCGACCTCCCGCCCGGCGCACTCCGTTTCGTCCTCAGCCTCCGCGCCACCGGCGAAGGCCACGTGTCCTCGATCACGTTCCGCACCGGCATCATCGCCGCCGACCACACCATCACGCTCAACGCCGCCACGCGTTTCGTTTCCGAGGCGCAGTCCGTCCCCGACGCCCTCTACGAAAAAAACCGCTTCTCGCTCCAACTCGCCGAACTCGGTTTCGCCGGCACCTTCACCCGCCGCACCATGGCCGCGCTCGGCGACCGCTTCACCCTCGCCGAACTGCGCACTGCCATCACCCTCACGCAGAACCAACTCGGCCTCGCCGAGCCCAACGGACACCCCGCGCCGCCCGACGCCATCCTCAATCTCGCCCTCTCCAACCACGAGGTCCGCTTCGCCCCCGGTCTGCGCATGTCCGAACGCGTGCTCTTCCCGCGCACGCCCAGCCAGAGCAACGGCATCGAGGACGCCCGCTTTGTCCTCTTCAACCACGACGACGGCTCGCGTAGTTATTTCGCCACTTACACCGCCTACGACGGACGCACCACCCAGCCGCAGCTCCTGGAGACCGTCGATTTTTTCGACTTCAAATTCATCACCCTCGCCGGCGCCGCCGTGCAGAACAAAGGCATGGCGCTCTTCCCTCGGAAAATCGGCGGCCGCTACGCCATGCTCTCCCGCCAGGACAACGAAAACATCTACCTCATGTTTTCCGACGAACTCCATTTCTGGCGCACCGCCACGCTCATCCTCAAGCCCACCTACGCGTGGGAATTCGTGCAACTCGGCAACTGCGGTTCCCCCATCGAAACCGACCGCGGCTGGCTCGTCCTCACCCACGGAGTCGGCGCGATGCGCAAATACTCCATCGGCGCCGTCCTCCTGGATCTGGCCGACCCGACCAAAGTCCTCGGCCGTCTCCGCGAGCCCTTGATCACGCCCGCCGAAGACGAACGCGAAGGCTACGTCCCCAACGTCGTCTATTCCTGCGGAGCCATCCTCCACGGCAGCGAACTCATCATCCCGTATGCAGTTTCCGACTACGCCACCCGCTTCGCCACCGTCCCCCTGTCCAGCGTCCTCGACGCGATGAACTGATTACCTCGCCGTGATCGCGAGGGCTAACGCCCGCCTCGTTCCCGCCCGTGGCGCAGCCACTTCTCGAACTCCACCGCCGCAAACGCCACGCCAGCCACCGCCAGAATCCGCAACCACGTCCCGCCCCCGATCGGCGCGCTGTGAAAGAGCCGGTTCATCCACGGCGCATAAGTGAACGCCAGTTGCGCCGCGATCATGGCACCCGCTCCCCCCAACACCCAGCGGTTGGTAAAGACTCCGATCTCCCGCGGCGAACGCGTCAGCGAGCGGCAGTTGAACAGATACGCGATCTCCACCGCCACGATCACGTTGATCACCGCCGTGCGCGCCTCCGCCAGCGTCGCGCCCGCCACCGCCATCTCCCGGTGAAACAACCACAGCCCGCCCGCCAGCATGACCAGCGTCACCAGCCCCGTGCGCATCAACAACGCCCCGCTGATCAACGGACGCTCCGGATCGCGCGGCGGTCGCAGCATCAGATCCCGCTCCTTCGCCTCGAACACCAGCGTCAACCCCAGCAACACCGAGGTCATCATATTCACCCACAACAACTGCACCGGAACCGCCGGTAGTTGAGTTCCGAATACAATCGCCGTCAGCAGGATCGCCGCCTCGCCCGCGTTCGTCGGCAACGTCCACACGATGAACTTCGTCAGGTTGTCAAAGACCCCGCGCCCTTCCTCCACCGCCGCCTCGATACTCGCGAAATTATCGTCCGTGAGGATCATGTCCGCCGCCGCCTTCGACACCTCCGTGCCCGTGATGCCCATCGCCACGCCGATGTCGGCCTGCTTCAACGCCGGCGCATCATTCACCCCGTCGCCCGTCATCGCCACCACGTGCCCGCGCGACTGCAATGCCCGCACGAGCCTCAGCTTCTGCTCCGGCGCCACCCGCGCAAACACCGCCGTGCTCTCCGCCACCTCCGGCAGCTCCTCATCGGACACCGTCGCCAACTCCCTCCCGTCCATCGCCACCAACCGCCCGTCCTCCTCGCGCCCCTTCAGCCCGATCTGACCCGCGATCGCCCGCGCCGTGATCAAGTGGTCGCCCGTGATCATCTTCACCGCGATCCCCGCCGCCTGACACGTCTTCACCGCCGCCGTCGCCTCCGCCCGCGGTGGATCAATCATCCCCTGCAACCCGAGAAACGTGAGCCCGCCCTCAACATCATCCATCTCCAACTCGCCCTGCCCCGCGTTCACCGCCCGCTTCGCCAGCGCCAGCACCCGCAGCCCGCGCCCCGCCATTTCCTTCACCGCCGCCAGCACCGCCTCCGCGCCACCGTCCCCCAACCCATCGCTGCAACGCTCCAGCAATCGCTCCACCGCCCCCACCACGTAAATCACCCGCTCGCCGTCCGCCTTCGTATGCAGCGTCGCGCGAAACATATGCGCCGACTCAAACGGGATCACATCCAACCTCGGCGCCTCCGCCCGCATCGTCTCCGCATCGAAACCACCCTTCGCCCCCGCAACCAACAACGCCGCCTCCGTCGGATCACCCTGCATCGCCGCCCCATCGTCACCCGCCATCAGCTGCGCATCATTGCACAGCACGCCCGCCCGCAGACATTCCGCCAACACCGCCGCGCTCGCCTCCGTCATGACGACCGCCGCGCCGTCCCGCGTAATCGCTCCCTTCGTTTCATAACCTGTCCCCGCGACCGCATACTCCACGCCGCCCGCAAAAATCTCCCGCACCGTCATCCGGTTTTCCGTCAGCGTCCCCGTCTTGTCCGAACAGATGATCGTCGTGCCGCCGAGCGTTTCCACCGCGGGCAGCTTGCGGATGATCGCCCGCCGCTTCGCCATGCGAGACACACCGATGGCCAGCACTATAGTCACCGCCGCCGGCAACCCTTCTGGAATCGCCCCCACCGCCAGCGCCACCGCCGCCATAAACATGTCCACCGGCGAACCGCCGCGCACCACGCCCACGACAAACGCCACCGCCGCAAGCCCCAGAATCACCCACAACAACCGGTTGCTCAAATGCGCGATTTTCTTCGTCAACGGCGTCGCCAGATCCACCGCCTCGCCGATGAGCCGCGCGATATGCCCCGTCTCCGTGCGATCCCCCGTCGCACACACCACGCCCTCGCCCTGACCCGCCGCCACCAGCGTTCCCGTGAACGCCAGATTCGTCCGGTCAGCCAGCACCGTATCCGCCGGCAACACCTCGATCTGTTTCTCCACCGGCAACGACTCGCCCGTCAGCGCCGACTCATCGATCCTCAGCCCCTTCACCTTGAACAATCGCAAATCCCCCGGCACGCGGTCCCCCGATTCCAACAACACCACGTCACCCGGCACCAACTGGTCGGAATGCATGCGCTGCTTCCGTCCGTCACGCCGCACCGTGGTCTCCGTCGCGACCAGCTTCGCCAGCGACTCGATGGATTTCTCCGCCTTCGCCTCCTGCAAATACCCGACCACCGCGTTCACCAGCACCACCGCCGCGATCACCGCCGAATCCACCCACTCGCCCAGCGCCGCCGTGATCCCCACCGCCGCGAGCAAAATATAAACCAGCGGCTGGTTGAACTGCCGCAAAAACTTCCGCCACGCCGGCACGCCCGGCGGCGCCGTCACACGATTCATCCCAAACTCCTTCTGCCGACGCACGACCTCACCCGCACCGAGTCCCGTCACCGCGTCCACTTGCTGACGCGCCAACACCCCATCGCACTCCACATCATGCGACGTGGCTTCAGCCCGCGTCGTCACTTCAACTTCTTTCGCAGCAGCACCGCTTCGCCGGACGCTTTCGGCGCAATCTCCGGCACTTCCACCACCGAGCTCAACCGCCGTTCCGCCTCCAGCCAAAAATCCTCATCCCGCCCCTCCGGACGATGCGCGATCGTCCACAGTTCATGCGCACACTGCGCGACAGTTTCACGGGAAGGAGCCGGCGCGTTCCGGTTGATCATCAAAGCAAGCAAAGGGTTCATAAAGTAACGGGTCTCTAAAAGGAACCGGCGTACGGATAATCCGGTGCCGTTGGCTTGATTGTGCATGCTGCGCAACGCATCCGACATGGGTTGTTCACCTACCATCAACCCTTCAACGCCGCGCCCTTCGTTGTTCCTCCCTCAACGCCTCCACTTCACGCAACAACCCCAAAATCAGACCAAGCCCGGCCTCGTTCACCTCGAAAGTGACGCGCAGGTGCTCGATCCGCCTCACCTGCCGCAACGCCTCGCTGTCAAACACCACCTGCTCTCCGCCGCCCCTCTCAACCGCCCGAATAAATCCTTTCTCCTGATAACGCAGGATCGCCACCGGATCGACGCCCGCATGAGCCGCGATGAACTCCAGCGTGTAACCTTCATCCGTCGTTTCAGCATCGTTTGAATCAGTGTCGGAGTTCATGGCGAAGTGCGCGCAGCGCGGGGTTTAAAAACAGAATGATCGCGAAGGTTTTCCCACAACAGCCGCTCGGCCGCGTCCACCTCACGCGGCAGCTGCACGGCGAGCACCACGAAAAAATCCCCGCGCTCCCCCGTCTTGCCGCGCGGCAATCCCCGGCCACGCGCCCGGATGTTCAACCCGTTGGCCGAGTTCGGCGGAATCCGCAATTTGATCGCCCCGTCGAGCGTCGGCACCGTCACCTCCGCCCCGAGCACCGCCTCCCAGGGCGCGATGTCGAGCTCGTGAACCACATCCGCCCCCCGCGTCGTGAACTCCGGATGCGCCGCATGACGCACGCGCAAAAAAAGATCCCCGTCCGCCGCGCCGCCCACTCCGGGCTCACCCCGCTCCGGCACGCGGATACGCCGCCCGTCCGTCGCCCCCGGCGGTATGCGGATCTTAAACGCCTGCGTCTCCATCTCGCCCGTTCTCCGGTTCACGCTGCGCAACGAAACCGGCCGCTCCGCCCCGTGCATCGCCTCGTCGAGCGACACCAGAATATCCCCCTCGATGTCACTGCCTCTCTGTGCCGCGCCCGTTCGCCCGCCGGCAAACGCCGGCCCCTGCCCTTCATCAAATCCATAACGCGTCCCGCCGCTGAAATACCGCTCGAAAAAATCACTGAATCCCGTCCCGCCAAAGTGGAATTCCTGCGCCCCGCCTTCGGCGCCACCACGACTTCCGCCGCCATCCGCCGCCTCACGCGACTGGCCGCCGTCAGCCCCGAGCAAATCGTATTTTTTGCGTTTCTCCGGATCGCTGAGCACTTCATTGGCCTCGTTGATCTCCTTGAATTTCGCCTCCGCCGTCGCCTTGTCCTTGGCCACGTCCGGATGATACAGCCGCGCCAGTTTTCGGAACGCCTTCTTGATATCGTCCGTCGTCGCATCCCGCGCGATGCCCAGCGCCGCGTAATAATCCTTGAAGGCGATGGACATGATGATTGGTCGGGCTGGAGGGCGACGTGTGAATTTCAGTTCAGGCCAGCAGCGGCTTGATCTCTTCAGGTGTGAGCAGCCGCCCTTGGCTCTTGACGACACCGTCCACCAGCCAGCGCAGGCGTGGACATGACTCCGAATTTCATGATCGCCTGCACGCCCGTGATTTTGACGACCTCGAAAGAGATGCCGAGCTGCTTGGCGGCGGTCTCCGCGTTCGCGGTGAGTTGCTTACATTTGGCACAACCGGTGCCGAGGATTTGGATTTTTTTCATGACGATAAAATGAGTCTGAACGCGCAGTGCTACAGGAGGGCGTTGAACAAAAAGCCGACGCCCATGATGCCCGCCGCCACGATGCCGAAAAACGTGACGATGAGGCGCGGCTTGAGAACCTTGCGCAGGATGATCGCCTCGGGCAGCGACAGCGCGATGACCGACATCATGAACGCCAGCACCGTGCCGAGCGCCGCGCCTTTGCCCAGCAACGCCTGCACAATGGGGATGATCCCCGCGGCGTTGGAATACATCGGCACGCCCAACACCACCGCGAACGGCACCGACCACCAGGCCTCTTTGCCCATGATCGAAGCCATGAAGTTTTCCGGCACATATCCGTGAATGCCCGCACCCACCGCAATGCCCAGCAGCACATAAATCCACACCCGCCCCACAATGTCGCGCACCGCCTCAAGCCCGAGTCGCAGCCGTTCCGGCCATCCCATGGACGCCTCCGTCGCGGCGGCTCCCGTCTGGGTCGCATACACCCATTCCTCGACGTAACGCTCCAGTCTCAACCGCCCGAGCACCCAGCCCGCGATGATCGCGATGAACAACCCTGTCCCGAGATAAAGCGCGGCCACCTTCCAGCCGAAAAGCCCGAAGAGCAGCACCAGCGCGACTTCGTTCACCATCGGCGCGGCGATGAGAAACGAAAACGTCACCCCCAGCGGCACGCCCGTCGTGACGAACCCGATGAACAGCGGCACCGCCGAGCAGGAGCAAAACGGCGTCACGATGCCCAGCAGCGCCGCAAGCACGTTGCCCGCCGATTCGCGCCGCCCCTGCAAAATAGCCCGCGTGCGCTCCGGCGTGAAATACGAACGCACGATGCCCACGCCGAAGACCACCAGCCCGAGCAGCATCAGCACCTTCGGCGTTTCATACAGAAAAAACTCAACCGCCCGCGCCAGCTGCGACTCAGGCGAAAGCCCGATCACCGTGAACACAAACCACTCGGCCAACCCGGCCAGCCTCCCATAAACCCACCACCAAATCACCAGCCCACCCACACCGGCCGCCATAAAACCCAAGGTTCGGCTTTTGTGGTGTTTATCAGAGCGGTGCATCGGGCGTATATCTCCAGCGATCCTGTCGTATCGGACCCAACCCTACGTATGAAAGCGCCACACTCCATCACGCCGGTCGCGGAAATCAGAAGTGGTTGGGTTGTTCATACCCTCTATTAAAGACGTAGCGCCCACTATGCGCCCCGCCCACTCACTCAGCTATGGGCTGTTCACCCACCGGCGGACGCCTGACTAGGCCGCGACCCGCCGCTTCCACCGCAACGCCACCGTCACCAGCGCGATCAACGCCGGCACTTCCACCAAGGGTCCGACCACCGCCGCAAACGCCGCGCCCGACGTCAGCCCGAACACCCCCACCGCCACCGCAATCGCCAGCTCAAAATTATTCCCCGCCGCCGTAAACCCGAGCGTCGCCGCTTTCGCGTAATCCGCCCCCGCTTTCACGCTCATCCAAAACGTCACCGTGAACATGATCGCGAAATAAACCGTCAGCGGCACCGCGATCCGCAACACGTCGAGCGGACGCGCCAGCACCTGCTCTCCTTGCAGGCTGAACATCACGACAATCGTGAACAACAACGCCGCTAGCGTCACCGGACTGATCGCCGGCAAAAACGTCCCGTCAAACCACGCCACCCTCGCGCCCCGCCTCAACACCACGCGCGTCAACCACCCCGCGATAAACGGAATTCCCAGATAAATAAAAACACTCCAAGCGATGCTGCCCATCGTCACCGCCGACAAATCCAGCACGCCCAAATCCACACCCACCAGCGGCGACAGCACTTTCAAAAACAGCCACGCCAGCGGTGCGAACGCGAACACCTGAAACAACGCGTTCGCCGCCACCAGCCCCGCGCAATACTCGCGGCTCCCGCCCGCCAGATCGTTCCACACGATCACCATCGCGATACACCGCGCGATGCCCACCAGCACCAGTCCCGCAAAATACTCCGGCTGGTCCCGCAGAAAAACCGCCGCCAACGCAAACATCAGCACCGGTCCCACGAGCCAGTTCTGCACCAGCGAAAGCCCGAGCACTTTCTTGTCGCGAAACACATCCGCCAATTCCTCGTAGCGCACCTTCGCCAGCGGCGGATACATCATCAGAATCAATCCCGTCGCGATCGGCACCGACGTCGTCCCCGTGCTCCACGACGTCAACGTCTCCGCCACCCCCGGCGCAAACCTCCCCAGCGCCACGCCGACCGCCATCGCCAGAAAAATCCACGCCGTCAGCCACCGATCCAAAAACGACAGTTTTTTAGTAAGCGTGCTCATGATCGAAAATGTAGGAGCGTGCTTGCACGCGATGGATTGGTGCCCCGCCCCTCCCGCTCACAACTTAAACTCCTCGCCCACCGCCCTCACCGCCAGCGCATCAAACAACGTCTCCACCGGAAACGCGCAAAACAACTCCGCCCGCGACGCTATCTGCGACGCCACGTTCACAAACGCCCGATACTGCGCCTCCTCGCCTCCCTCCGCATGCCCCGGGTCCGGCGAACTCCAATGCGCCACCACCGGCTGCCCCGGCCACACCGGACACGTCTCGCGCGCATTGTCGCAAACCGTGATCACAAAATGAAACGGCCTCCCCTTAAACTCGTCCCACGACTTCGACCGCGCCTCGCTCGTATCGAGCCCGTAACGCTCCGCCAACACCCGCCGCGCCAGCGGATGAATCCGTCCGCTCGGCTTCGCCCCCGCGCTATAAACCGTAAACCGCCCCTTCCCCTTCGCCCGCAAAATATATTCCGCGAGCACCGACCGCGCCGAGTTCCCCGTGCAAAGCACGAGCACATCATAAGGAGGATTTGGAAGCGTATTCATGGTCTTATTTTTTCGTGTATTTCGTGTGTTTCGTGGTTCCCAAAATTCAGTCCCCTCCGTCCCCGCCCACCTTCGCCGCGATCAACTTCTCCGCATGCAACGCCTCGCGCGGCAGCTTCAACGCCACCCCCGCCGCCACCACCGCAAACGCAAACGCCCCCCACAGGCACCCCGCCAGCCCCGCCACCTGATAAAGCACTCCCGACAACAGGCACCCGACCAACCGCCCGCCCGCGTTCGCCATGTAATAAAACCCCACGTTCAACGCCACCTTGTCACCGTCTGTGTAGTCCAAAATCAAATACGAGTGCACCGCCGAATTCAGCGCAAACACCGCGCCAAACACCGCCAGTCCGCCCACGATCACCACATTGGCCGCCACCCCCGCGGCCAGCCCCAGCGGAATCAACGCCGCGACCACCGCCAGCGTGAACGCGATCGCCGCCGCCGTCCCGCCCGCCGGAGCCCGCCCGCGCAAGATCGCCGGAGCCGCCCCCTGCACGATCCCGTAGCCGATCACCCAAAACGCCATGAACGCCCCCACCTGCTCAAAACTCCACCCGAGCACCCCGCGCAAAAACACCGGCACGCCCACCACGAACCAGATGTCCCGCGCCCCAAACAAAAAGAACCGCGCCACGCACAGCACATTGATCTCCCGGCTCTTTGAAAACAGATCTTTGAAAGCCGCCTTCCCCTTCGCCTTGCCCATAGCGTCCGGCAGCGAAAGCCACGACCCGATCCACACCACGCCAAGCGCCCCCGCCATGATCCACAGCGCCCCCGAAAACCCCGCCGTCGCCAACAACCACCCGCCGATAAAAAACCCCACGCCCTTTAGTGCATTCTTCGACCCCGTCAGCACCGCGACCCATTTGAACAGCGTCCCTTTCGCGTCTTCCGGCACCATCACTTTGATCGCGCTCTTCGAACTCATCTTCGTGAGATCCTTCGCGATACCCGACAACGCCTGCGACGCCATCACCCACGCCACCGAATAAAACTCCATCCACGCCGGATTCAGCAGCGCCAGCATTCCCAGCGCCCCGACTTGCAACGCCAGCCCCGCCACCAGCGTCACCTTGAGCCCCATCCGCGACGCGATCCACCCGCCCAGCAGGTTGGTCACGATCCCGAAGAACTCATAAAGCAGAAACAGAAACGCCAGCGTCACCGGCGAGTAGCCGAGGTTGAAAAAGTGCAGCAGCACCAACATCCGCAGCGCCCCGTCCGTGAGCGTGAACCCCCAGTAAGCCCCGGTGACGAGTATGTAATTCCGCAGGTTCATTCAGTCGTGTTTAGCCGCAAAGAGTCGCAAAAGACGCAAAAACAACCCGTTCGTTTTTTTGCGCCTTCTGCGCCTTTTTGCGGCCATTCATAATTTACAGACTCACGCAGACTTTCCGCGCCAACTCCGCCATCCGGTTCGAATACCCCCACTCGTTGTCATACCACACATACAGTTTCACCATGCGCTGGTTCACCACCATCGTCGAAAGCGCATCCACCGTCCCCGACGCCGGATTCCCCTTGAAATCGATCGACACCAGCGGACGCTCCTCAAACCCCAAAATCCCCTTCAACGGCGCCGTCTCGCTCGCCGTCTTCAACAACGCGTTCACTTCCTCGACGGTCGTGTCGCGCTTCACCTGAAACACGCAGTCGGTCAGCGAACCCGTAAGCAACGGCACGCGCACCGCATGTCCGTTCAACTTCCCCTTCAACTCCGGATAAATCAGCGCGATCGCCGTCGCCGACCCCGTCGTCGTCGGAATCAACGACAACCCCGCCGCGCGCGCCCGCCTCAGATCCTTGTGCGGCGCATCAATGATCGTCTGCGTATTCGTCGCATCATGCACCGTGGTGATCGCCCCGTGCTCAATCCCCAATCCTTCATGGATCACCTTCACCACCGGAGCCAGACAGTTGGTCGTGCACGAAGCCGCCGTGATCAACCGGTGTTTCGCCGCGTCATACAAACCGTCGTTCACGCCCATAACGATGTTGAGCGCATCCCCGCCCTTCACCGGCGCAGCCACGATCACCTTCTTCACCCCGCGCTCAAAATACGCCTCCAACGCCTCCGGCGTGCGGAACTTGCCCGAGCATTCCAGCACCACGTCGACCCCATGCGCCGCCCAATCCACGTCGCCCGGTTGGGAAAACCCGCTCACTGCCACGCGCTGTTCCCCGACCCGAAACGCACCTTCCTCCGCAATCGCTTCCTGCCCCCAGCGCCCCTGCACCGAGTCAAAGTTCAGCAAATGCGCGCAAGTCTCCGCATCCGCCTTCGGATCATTGACGAGCACCCACTCAAACTCCGGCCACAGCGCCGCCGCCCGGAACGTCAGCCGCCCGATCCGCCCAAACCCATTGATCGCAATCCGTGTTTTTTTCATAAATAAAAAGTTCAAGAATGTAGGAGCCTGCTTGCAGGCGATGACGCGCCCCGCGCGCCCTTCCGTCATCAACAACAGCACCCCTTACCCGATCCGCACACCTCCGCCACCTGCGCCGGCGCACACGCCAGATCCAGCTTCTTCAACCGCGCCAGATCGCGCTTAAACACCGCATCCTCCGCCGCGCAGTCCTGCAGACACGCCAGGTTCGCCTTCAACTCCGCCGACCGCGCCTTGTCCGCCGGCAGCGCATAAATCATCCAGTTGCCCGACCGTTTCGCCGTCACCAACCCGCGCGTCTTCAGATAACCCAGGTGCTTCGAAATCTTCACCTGCGGCTCCCCCAGCACGCTCTGAAAATGACACACGCACAACGGCCCCTGCATCAACAGATGCAACAACCTCAACCGCGTCTCGTCGCACAGGCACTGGTAAATCTGGATCAACTTCACGCCGCCACTACATTCCTTAATCGGAATATAGATCAACGCCAAATTCCCTCGTCACCGTCTTGTCACAAAGGGAGGGACGACCTCCGTGTCGTCCGCGTCTCCTCCGTCTCCGGGCCTCCGTCCTTAAACTTAATTTTTTATCTTAATCTGCGGCGGCGCTCCGCCGCCGCTCACCGCGACCCGCGCATCAACCGCGACTTCGGCTTCGGCGGCGGGGCCGCCTCGGCCAGCGCCTTCTCATCAAACAGCGCCGAGTAAATATACGGGAAATCCTCGATCTTCTTCCGCTCGATCGTCGCACCGATGAACCGTTCGATCGACCGCGCATCGCGCACGTCGTCCTCCGTCACCAGCGTAAACGCATCGCCCGTCGCCTGCGCGCGGCCCGTGCGGCCAATGCGGTGCACATAGTCTTCCGCATTCTCCGGCACGTCGTAGTTGATCACGTGCGACACGCCCGCGATGTCCAACCCGCGTGCCGCAATGTCCGTCGCGACCAGCACTTCAAACGTGCCGTCCTTGAACCCTTGCAACGCCTCGACGCGCTCACGCTGGCTGCGGTCCGAGTGGATCACCCCGACCGTGTGCTTCTCCGCCAGCAAACGGTGCGCAATCCGGTCCGCCCCCATCTTGGTCCGCGTAAAAATAATGATGCTCTTAAACTCCGTCCTCCGCAGCAGCTCGATCAACAGGTCAAACTTCTGCGGCCCCACCACCGGATAAAACGCATGAGACACCGTCTCCGCCGCCGACCGGCGCTGGCCGATCTTGATCTCTTGCGGATTGATCAAAGCCCACGTGGACAACTGCGCCAGCTCCGGCGGCATCGTCGCGCTGAAAAACAACGTCTGCCGCGCCTTCGGACACCGCTGGATGATACGCTTCACGTCAGGCAGAAACCCCATGTCCAACATGCGGTCCACTTCGTCCAAAACCAGAATCTCCACATCCGCCAGACTCGCCGTCCCCTGCTCCAAATGGTCCAGCAACCGCCCCGGCGTCGCCGCGATCACGTCCACGCCCCGCGCAAGATCCTCGCGCTGCTTGCCGTATCCAACTCCTCCATACACCACCGTCACCGTGAGGTCCGTGTATTTCGCGTATTTCTGAAACGCCTCCTCCACCTGCAACGCCAGCTCGCGCGTCGGTTCCAACACCAGGCACCGCGTCTTCTTCTGGTGCGCACCGAGCCGGTTCATCAGCGGCAGCGCAAACGCCGCCGTCTTCCCCGTCCCCGTCTGCGCCGAGCCGATCACGTCCTGCCCGGCCAGAATCACCGGAATCGCCTGCGCCTGGATCGGCGTCGGTTCGTTGTAGCCCATCTCCGCCACTGCAAACGCGATCGCATCGCTCAACCCCAGCTTCGTGAAAGCCGTGTCCTGCTTCGGAATGTCCACCTGCACCACCGGTTTCACCAGCGCCCGCGTCGGCCCGTCACACGACTGGTCGATCACCGGACGCTCGCGTTTC
>CAMBLN010000032.1 GCA_945868215.1 Opitutus sp. GAS368 | reverse complement strand
CTTGGCCTTGTCGCACTCGCCTTCGGCTCCAGCCTCGCGCAGGCCTCCACCGGCTTTGCCTACAGCGGCCCGGCCGACGCCGTCCGCGTGTCCGAATCCTTGCCAATCGCCGATCTGGCGGCTTCTGCACCCGCCCCCGATGCCGACCGTGAACTGCGCATCGTCATGCGCGACGCCATAACGCTCACCGATGTCGAGAAACAGGGCATCAAAGGTGGCGGCGGTGTCCGATCCGTCAATATCACGACCTATGGCGAGGTCGTGCTCCTCATCCCGCTCCGCGACGGCCAGCCCGATTTTTCCGCTTCCACCGGTGAAGTCCGCTACCTTGGCAGCAATCGCATCGGCGCCAAAGGCTCCCTCCAACCCCACCCCAGGGAACCGCTCAAAATCCAAGGCAACCGCATAACCGGTCGCCTCCGTCTGCCGCTCAGCATTAAAGAACCCTCCGCCGAACAGCCCCGCGAAACACTCCTCGGCATCACCCTTGATCTCACCGTAAGCCGGGAAACGTTCGGCTACACCCCCGACCCCGACCCCAGCATCCCGCCCTGGCGCTCCGATAAAACCCGGCCCGCCGGCTACCAACTCACCGGCACCTGGCAGACCCGCGAACTGCGCAACGTCGGGTTGATGGAACTGTCCGGCCGTATCAGCGGACCCGCCGGAGCCAGCCGTCTACGTGCTACCACCGGCCGGTTTTTTCCCATACAATCCATCGACCTCGCCGCCACCACCGGCGGCCTGCGCGTCATCGCGCATGGCTCCTCCCAACGGGTCGAAGGCCATGAATCCCAATGGGCCGTCCTGGTGTTGCCCGCCCCTCTCGATCTCACCCGCTACAACGGGCTCAGGCTCACCGTCGAATCCGACCGCGCTTATGCCGGCGAAAACTGGCCGCTCTCCGCGGCCGCGGCCGTTTCCTTTCGCGTCAAAGGCGAAGGATGGTTCTCCGCCCGCTCGGTGACCCCTCTGCTGGGAGGACGACGCAGCCACATCGTGGACTTTGCCTTGTTCGCCCGCGGCTCTGGAAATCCCGGCTACGGCAACGGTCCCAACATAAAACAATTCCCCGATCTTTCGCGCATCGACGCCGTGGCCATCGGCCTCGCCAACCCTTTTGGCGTCGGCACCGTCGACTTCACCGCCCTCGCCCTTGAAGCCGTCCGTCATGCACCCCTCGGCGCCGGCGAAGCCCCCCAGGCCACCGTCGCCATCACCATTGAGCCAGCCACCCGCGACGTTTTCAACGGCACCTCCACCGTCCCCCCCGGCCTGTTCGGTTACCACCTCGCTAATTCTTTCATTCGCAAAGAAACCGACCGGCCTCCCGGCTACTTCCTCGCCCCTCCGATCGACAACGACCCCCATGCGTTGCTCCGCCTGCTTCGCCCCGGCTCGCTTCGCCCCCTCGATCACACCAACTTCAGCGCGGAAACCGGCGCCTCCATGGTGCGCCCGCTGTCCATCGACTACGCCCGCTCCGCCGAAGCCGTGGACGGCATCATGCACACCGTCACCAACGAAAACCTCTGGGCCCGCCCCAAATGGATGGACTCCGACATACCCGCCTACACCGAGGGCATTCGCCAGATGTTTCGCCAACTCGGCGAGGCCGCATGGACTCCGGAAAAACCCGACAACACCCTTCGCTTCATAGAATTTTGGAACGAACCTTTCATGTGGGCCCGCCACATCAACCGCGGCCAGAGCACGCTCAGCGCCGGCCCCGGCGATCCCGGCGGCAACCGCGGAGGCAAGGCCTGGAACGACCCCACCCAATTCACCTTCATGCCCGGCAAACTCGGCGGCGAAATGTATGCGCGCTTCTTCAACGCCGCCGCCACCGGCCTCCGCGAAACCAATCCGCACGTGAAAATCGGCGGCATGTCGTCGGGCGTCTTCGGCGAAGACTTCTTCAGCCAGCTTACCAATTACGTCGCCCCGTTCCTCGAACAATCCCGCGACCACATCGATTTCCTCACCGAACACCACTACACCACCTACCCGGCAGCCGTCGCCGCCAGCTACGAAGTCGTCACCGCATGGTCGCTCGCCAAACACGGCAAACGCTGGCCCATCTGGAACACCGAAACCAACGATCTCGACGACGTCGCTCCAGGAGACCGCCGCTCCGCCGAGGCAGCCAAGGCGTTCACCGATTTCAACCGCGCCTACTACAACTACCGGGACATCCTCGAACTCATCAGGCACTCGCGCGACAAGGCCGCCGGCCGCGCCCTTCACGCCCTCTGGAGCGGCGGCTGGTTCAAAAACGACGGTGAGTTCCTCATGTATAAACACACCGCCGACCTGCGCGGCACCCTGGTGTTCACCGCCGCCGATGAACCCTCGCTCCCCGTAGTCGCAGTCAACGAAAACGGCCGCATCGTGCTCTTCGCCCTCAACGATTCATCGTTCCCCCGCAAGGCCGTCGTTCGCTTGCGCGGCGCCGCCGCCGCCCGGCTCGTTGAGGTCAACGGCCTGCGACTCACCCCCGACGAATCCGCCACCGCGATCCTGCCCTCCCCCGCCACGGCCCGCGCCGACCGCGGCGATCTGCTTGTCACGCTCGCCCAACCGCTCGCATCACGCGAAATCCTGCGAATCGTGGTTGAGGGCGCGCCCTCCATTTCAACCACACGGGCGACGATGCAGTATTTCAGCGACTTGGTCGTCGCCCCGCTCGCACCCGGCGGCACATTGACCGGCTCGATCACGATACCGCCCGGGGCCTTGAAAAAAGCCCGCTCCGCCACCCTCCGCCTCGTGGCCGGCGACAGCCAGACCTCCGAAGCCGAGATCCGCATCGGCAACACCCGCGTGCCCATCCCCGCCACCAGCGCCGAAGGCACCCACTGCGAAGTGGTCGAACTCCCCCTCGACCTCGCCACCGCCCGACTCGAGTCAGCACTCTCCGACGGACGCCTTCCTGTCACCGTGACGCTCGCCCCGGGCCACGACGGCATGACACTGCACATGCTCTCACTCCAACTCACCGAGTAACCGGCCCATGTTTTCGCCCGAGCGTCATCGCCAACTGCTTCGGCTCCTCGCCGAACACGGTCGCCTAAGTCTGTCCGAAGCCGTTTCACGACTCGCGGTCTCCGCAGCCACAATCCGCCGCGACTTCACCTACTTGGCCAAAACCGGCCGCGCCCTTCGCGCCCATGGCGCCCTGCTCCCCATCGACTCGGGACTGGCCGAACCGCGTTACTCACGCAAAGCCGGTCGGGCCGTCGCGCTCAAAGCAAATCTTGGACGCTTTACAGCCTCCCTCCTTCCCGAACACGGGCATATCTTTATCGACGCCGGCACGACCGCCCTGGAAGTGGGCCGGGCTCTTATGGACCGGCCCGCGCTGAGACTTTACACCAACTCGCTCTCATTTCTTGAACTCGCCCCCGAAGCCCGCGCAACCGTCATCGCCCTCGGAGGAGAAGTTCGTCCCCTGGGCCTGGCCCTGACCGGAGCCCTCACCCATCACTGGCTGCAAAACCTGCGCTTTGACGCGGCGGTGATCGGTGCCTCCGGTCTTGATCTGAGCGACGGAGCCTCAACCACCGAGACCAGCGAAGCCGCCGTCAAGACCGAGGCCCTGCGACGCGCCACGCGCCGCTTGCTCGTCGCCCATGCCGAAAAATGGGCGCATCCCGCGGCGCTCCTTTTCGCTCCATGGTCCACGTTCACTGACTTTGTAACGAACCAGTCCCTCACCCGCACCGAGCGAATCATCCTGGGTGCCTCCGGCCTCTGCATTCATTCACTGCCCTAAAGTCCGGCCTGCGCCTTTTCAGTCATCGCAAACTTAGAAACCCGGGATGGATCGGTTTCCGCTTCAGCCATGGCTCCACCGCCGGTGATCAAGCGCAGCCCGGGCTCCGGCTTGGAAGAAGGCATGATCCTTCTCGGAGAGGCGGTGACGGCTCTGCTTTACTTTTGTGGCGCTAAACGGACGACGGGCACATCAGCCGGTTCATTTCTTCCAACAGGACGGGAAAGCGGAAGGGCTTGGTCAGAAAACAATCGGGCGCATTCTTAAGAGACGGGGACTCCAGCGCTCCTCCGGTGATCATGATGACGGGAATTTTCACCCCCGCCTCGTTCAACCGGCCGATTAATCCCGATCCGTCGAGACGGGGCATGTTTTGATCGGTGATGATAAGATCATAACTCTGGCGTCCGACCGCATCCCAAGCGGCTTCGCCATCCGGGGCGACGTCCACTGTAAACCCTGCGCGCATCAGGATGCGGGCGCTGATTTCGCGGATGGCCGCATCATCATCAACAATCAGGACATTCATTTTTCAGAAAGTTGTCCGCAAGATGGGGGGATAAAAACCGGTTCGCATAAACCCACATTAACACCCTTCGACTCCTTCCGGCATAAGGGCCGGGGATTGTATTTACATAGGGTCGCCGCCCCATGTCCGGCTTTGCGGCCCCGGTAAAACTCCCAGGGGATGCAACCGGGGTTTTAACCGGAACCAAACGCGCGGTGCGCGAACTACGTTCTGCTCATCATGCCCACTCCTTCCCTCGACACCACCGCGCATCTGACCGTGCGCGTCGGCTGCCGGCTCGTTTACGAACCGGCGATTCCCACCGCCGCGTTGCTTTGCCTCCGCGTGCGTCTCAACGAGCACCAGACGCTCATCGGCGAAAGCCTCGCCTTCGCCGGCGGCCGCCTCGCCTCGCCCACTTATACCGATCCCCACGGCAACACCGTGAATCGCATCGTCCTGCCCGCCGGCCGCACCGAAATCATCCACGACGCCATCGTCACGGTCAGTCCCGGGTTGGATAACTTCAACCACTCCGGCGCCCGCGCCGTGTCGCCCGAAAATCTTCCCGACGAGGTCCTGCGTTACACGCTGCCGAGCCGCTACTGCGATTTCGACCGCCTCCTGCAATTCGCGTGGGACCACTTCGCCCACATCGAACCCGGCCGGGCGCGCGTGCAGGCGATCAGCGACTGGCTTCATGCCAACATCGAATACCGCTTCGGTTCCGGCAGCCCCGATCTCACCGCCTGGGACATCATCCAGCGCGGCCACGGCGTGTGCCGCGATTTCGCCCACATGATCATCGCGCTCTGCCGCGCCCTCAACATGCCCGCGCGCTACGTCGTCGGACACCTCCCCGACATCGGCTACACCGACCCCGGCACACCCATGGATTTCCACGCCTACGCCGAGGTGTATCTGGAGGGCGGCTGGTTCACCATCGATCCGCGTTACAACGTCCCGCGCATCGGCCGCGTGACGGTTTCCCGCGGTCTCGACGCGGTCAACTGCGCCTTCACCACCAGCTACGGTTCGGTCCCGCTGCGTTACTTCGAAGTCTGGGCCTACCAGGTTCCCGCCGGTGCCGTGAAGATCGGCGATCCCATCGACCTCTCCCTCCGCCTTGATGGCACGCCCGTCATCCGGCGTTAAAATCACCCACCTCTCCGCCACTCGCCCCGTGACCGATTCCCGCACCTCCTCTGCTTTCGACTTCCGACGTATTCCCCGGCTGCTGTGGCGCACCGCCCGGGAATTCTTCGCCGACAACGTCACGCGGCTCGGCGCCGCCCTCGCCTTCTACACCACCATCGCCATCGCGCCGATGATGGTGCTCACCGTGGTCATCGCCGGATTTTTCTTCGGCAGCGAAGACGCCGCGCGCGCCCGCGTGCTCGGCGAAATCGAAAACCTCGCCGGTCCCCAGGCCGGTGCCGCCATCAGCGCGGTGCAAAGCCCCGAGGACACTCCCGCGGGCCGCACCGCCGCCGTGGTCGGCGCCGTCACCTTGCTCTTCGGCGCCTTCGGCGTGTTCTACCACCTGCAAGGCGCGCTCAACGCCATCTGGCACGTCCCGCCCCCCAAGGAAATCAACTGGTGGCGCACCTTGCTCAAGCGGTTGTTCTCACTCGCGATGGTCCTCGTCACGGGATTTCTCCTGCTCGTCTCGCTCATCGCCAGCGCGTTCCTCAGCTGGCTCAGCGCAACCACCTTGGGACACCTCGGGCTTCCGCCGCTTTTTCTTCAGACCGTCAACATGCTGTTGTCCCTCGGCATGATCACGCTGCTCCTCGCCGTCATCTTCCGCCTGCTGCCCGACACTCGTGTCCGCTGGCGGCACGTCTGGCTCGGCGCGGCGTTCACCGCGGTGCTTTTCACCGCGGGCAAGAGCGCCCTCGGCTTCTACCTCGCCCGGGCCGACGTCGGCTCGGCCTACGGCGCCGCCAGTTCGCTCATCGTGCTCCTGCTCTGGTGCTACTATGCCGCGCAGATTGTTTTCTTCGGCGCGGAATTCACCCGCGTGTCCGACCTCAGCGAGGGCGGCCGCAACTTCTCGAAACTCAACGGCCCCGTCCGCCGCGATCTGTCGTTGTAGCCCAAATAAAAAGCCCGGTGCGATCAGCACCAGGCTTTGGCTTAACCGACTCGACGCTCAGTAACGCGTAACAAAATCGTCGTCCTTCGTTTGCTGGTCCTTCGGCACGGCGGCCTCGCCGGTGCTGCCGATGTCTTCCGCGCTCGCGTCGCGGAAGATCTTTTTGGCGGTGGCGACTTGGTCGGCGCTTTCGGTGTGCACCGAGATCAGGATGTTGCCGGCCTTGATCTTGCCTTCGTAGCGCTTGGCCTCGAGTTCAGGAATGCCCATGCCGATCAACGCGCCGGCGATGCCGCCGATGGTCGCACCCACGGCCATGCCGCTGAGCGCCGCCATGATCGGACCCGCCGCGATGAACGGACCTGCGCCGGGAATCGCCAGCGCGCCGATGCCGGCGATCCAGCCCAGCGCACCGCCCGCCAGGCCGCCTACCGCGCCGGCATCGCCCAGGAGTCCGTGCGCAACGACGCCGAAAAAGTGCAGACCGCCCTCGCCGCCATCATCGCCGAGGCCAGACTCAATGGCATCGGCGGTGACGACGCGGAGGCCTTGCGCCCCGTCCTCGCCCAACTCGGCACGCTCACCGAACAGGAGATGCGCACCGTCATCGACTCGCTCAAATCCGCCGGCCTTTCCTCCGACCGCACCCATCAGCAAAGCCGCATCAACAACGCCGTCGAGAGCCAGCAGGCCATCGCCTCGCGTCTCTACACGCTCGCCGGCAATCTCGGCGCCCGCCAGGCTAGGGAGGCCCTCCCCCGCGATCTGCGTCAGCTGCTCGGCCGCCAGCTTGCCAACCTCCGCCTCACCCTCCGACTCCAACTGGTCCCGCCCGAGGGCAACGAAACCGCCCGCCAGACGGTCGCCTCCAACCAGCAAGCCCTCGCCGCCGACATCGAAACCCTCCTCAAGGAACTCGCCGAACTCGTCGCGCTGCTCCCTCCCGGCGAAGCCGAGCCTTTCAGGGTCGCCCTCGACTTCGCCCAACGCGAAATAATCACCGCCTCCGCCGCCGAAGCCGTCCAAACGGCCTCCGCCGGCGACCTCGGCGTCTCCGCGCGCCACCAGGCCCGCGTCCGCGACATCCTCCTCGGCGCATCCCAGGCGTTGATCGCCAGACAGACCGCCGCCGAACAGCTCGTGCAGATGTCCGAAACGCTCGAACGGCTCATCACCGAACAGTCCGACCTCAACTCCGGCACGCGTATCCGTGGAGTCGATACGACCATTTTGTCGCAGCGGCAGACGTTGATCGCCGACCAGACCGGCGTGCTCCGCACGCTCAACCCCGCGCTCACGCCCGCCGACACCACCGCGCTCGAAGAAGGCCGTCTCGCCATGCAAAACGCCTCCGGCCGTCTCTCCGCCCGGGACGCCGGCCCCGCCACCCAGGCCGTGCAGGACGCCGCCCTCGCCGCCCTCCGCCGCGCCCGCACCGAACTCGCCCGACTCATGCGCACCGAGCAGCAGGTGCTCGCCGACGCCGCCCGCGATCTCTCCCGCGCCCAGGAACAGCTCACGCAGGCCCGTGAACACCTCCGCCGGCAAAACAACGCCGACGCCGCTCCCCCGTTGAGCGCCGCCAGCCAGTCCGCCGCTGCCGCCGCGGACTCCCCCGGACTCCCCCCCGCCGCCCTTCAAGCCATCGCCGACGCCCGCGCCGATCTCGCCGCCGCCACCACCGCCGCCGGCCGGAACGACAACACCGCCGCGCAACAAGCCGCCGCCAACGCCGCCGCCAATCTCGCCGCCGCCCAGGCCGCCGTAGCCCAGGCCCGGGCCGCCCTCGACCAACAAGCCGCCTCGGCCGCCGCCAGCGCCGCCGAGCAGGCCCTCCAAAGTCTCTCCGCCGCCCAAACCGCCACCGCCGCCGCGGCAGCCACGATGGACACCGGCGCCTCCGCCGCCGAACAAGCCGCCGCCGCCCAGCAGGCTTCCTCCGCCGCTGCGGCCGCCGCCGCCGCTCAGACCAACGCCGCCGCCGCCGCGCAGAACGGACAATCCGCCGCCGCCGCTGCCGCCCTCGCCGAGGCGCAGGCCGCCCTCGCCGCCGCACAAGCCGCCGCCCAGGCCGCCGGTGGCGCCAAGGGGCCGGGGGCGGCGACCGACCAAGCCGGCACCGCCGGCGCCGGCGATCCCAGCGGTCCCAGCGAGGGCAAAAACTCCCTTCTCGGCGGCACCGGTCCCGCCGGTGGCCCTGGTCAGGTCGCCTCGGGCCTGCGCCCCCGCGACCGCGCCGCGATCTCCCAGGCCGAGGCCGAAAAAACTCCGCCCGAGTTCACTCCGCTCGTGCGCCAATATCTCAAAAATCTCGCCGACGGCGTCACCCCCTGATCCCCGCCCCGCCATGCGTTTGAAATCACCACTGCTCTTCCTCGTCTTCATCGCGCTACTCAGCCGCGCCCCCGCGCAAAGCGTCTTCGGCAGCGCCACCCTCGGCGAGGCCGCCCTCACCGGCATCCTCTACGATCTCAAGCAAACCCAGCAGCGCGTTCCCACCTCGATGGACCCGCAAAGCTATCGCGCGCTTGTGACCGAATGCCTCACCCACCAGTGGGACGAAGCCATCCTCAACCGCTACTACCGCGTCACCCAGCCGCTCTACACCACGCAACTTTTTATCCCCAACATGGGAGCCGACGCCGCGCCCAAAGCCTTCGGAGTCGAACAGATCGTCAAACCGCGCCTCTGGCTCGCGCACTACAAAGCCCAGGTCGCCGCCCCCTCCGCCGGCGCGTGGCGCTTCTGGGGGTTCAGCGACGACTTCTGCGCCGTCGCCGTCAACGGTCGCACCGTGCTCTTCGCCGGACGTTTCATCGGCCCGTGGAAACCCACCGACAAAACCCGCGGCCTCCCCGCCGCCAACGGCAATCTTACGCCGGGTGACTGGATAGAGCTCAAAGCCGGCGAGGTCGTTGATCTCGACATCGCCATCGGCGAAACCCCCGGCGGCACCTTCTGCGGTTTCATCATGATCGAAAAACGCGGCGACCCCTCCGCCCAGTCCCCCGGCTCCCCCGTGCTTCCCATTTTTCAACTCGCCCCCTTCGACACCCCCGTTCCCGCCTCACCGAAAGACGCACCTCTCTTCGTTAAAAACGGCCCCATCTGGAAAGCCCTGCAATAAACGCTTGGCACAGGAATCTCTTTATTCCGCCCGTGCAATATTTCTGAGCTCCCCCGGATCCTCCTTCAAATCAAACGCCAGCCACGGCGTCCCCTCCGTCTCAAAAACTTCCTTCCGCCCCGCCGACCTCCATCCGCTCCACACCCGGTCGCATTGCCACGGTAGCGCCACCACGCTGGGCATCGAAATCTCCGCCCGCTCCCGTTCGCATGTCCACGCCTTCCCTTCAGCCCACACCAGGGTCATCGCCGGCAAATCCACCAGCGACACCGCCTCCTCCGACCGCACGCCCTCCCCTGCACCCGGCGCCCCGCGCACCAGCAGCGGCACGCGCACACTCTCCTCGTGTGGCCACCCTTTCCTGAAAAGCCCGTGCGCCCCGTGCATGTCCCCGTGCACGCTCGTGAACACCACGATCACGTCCTCCGGCAGCGCCGCCACCAACCGCCCGATCGCCCGGTCGGTCGCCTCGATGTGCGCATAATACCCCGCCAACTCATGCGCGGCTTTATCCGCGGCACCCGCCGGCACATTGACCGGCAACACCACCGCCCGCCTTTCAACATCCGCCGCCGGCGCATCATACGGCGGATGCGGAGCCTCCAGGCTTACGACCGCAAACCACGGAGTCCGCTCATTCACCAAAAACTCCGCCGCCCGCGCGCACACGACATCGCTCTGGTAACCGTCAAACCGCACCGACTCCTGCAACCGCGTCCCGTGCAACCACGGATCATTGAGCAAAAACCCGCCCTCAAACCCTTCCCAAAACCCAAACCCGCCCCGCTCCTCCTCCGGCACAATCATCTTCGCGTGCGCCTCGCCCACGAGCGGCGCCTCACGATCCTTCTCTCCTACGCCCCACTTCCCAAAAAACGCCCTCGCATACCCGCGCGCATTCATGTCGTGCGCAATCGTCCGCGCCTCCACCGGCAACGGATCGTAATAATCCCGCACCCCGTTCTCCGGCGAACGCACACCCGTCAGCAGCGCCGCCCGCGCAAACGGTCCGAACGGATGCGGCGTCACCGCCTGCGCATAGTTCACGCTCCGCGCCGCCAGCGCATCCAAGCACGGCGTCCGCGCATTCACATCCCCCGCATACCCGCACGCCTGCGCCCGCCACTGCGTGGTGACGATCCACAAAACATCCGGCGCTCCCTTCATCGACATGCCCCGCACTCAACGCCACCGGACGCCGCCGTGCAAACCCGCAAAACCGGTCTTTGCATCCGCCCCGCCGCGCGTTTCATTCATCCATGCCTTCGTCTTCCGCCGCGCGACGCACGCCTTGGTGGCAATGGCCTTCCACCCTCTCGCTCGACGCCCCGCTCGTCGCGGTCCTCTGGCAGGAACTGTTCGCGCGCAAGCTCCGCGTCACCCTCGACTGGCATGATCCGGTGCTCATCGCCTTCGCCGTGTGGATCGTCTACGCCGCCGACCGCTGGATCGAGGGCTGGCGGCTCGACTTGGGCACCGTGCAAACCCGCCGCCATGAATTCTACATCCGCAATCGTTGGCCCGTATTCTGGACCGGCATCTTCGCCATCGTCGTCACCACCGTCATCGCCATCACCCGCCTCGACGGACGCGAGTTCAAAGCCGGTTTCATTCTCCTCATCCCCACCTTACTCTACTTATTTTCCCATCAGTTGGTGCACCGGCATCACCCGCTGCGTATCCCCAAGGAAATCGTCATCGCCTCCATCTTCGCCATCGGCTGCTCCCTCGCCCCCGCCGTGGTCGCCCCCGAAAACATTCCGTCCCTGCTCGTGCCCGTCACGCTCTTCGGCCTGCTCTGCTTCGCCAACTGCGCGCTCATCGCCTTGTGGGAAAAAGACGTCGACACCTCCCACGGCCAAACCTCCCTCGCCCTCCAACTCAAAGACCGCCGGGCACTCATCCATGCGCTGCCTTGGTTGCTCTGCGTAGCCGGACTCGCCTCCGCCTTTTTCGACCGCTCTCCCACCCATCCCGGCGCCTGGTGCACCGCCGCCAGCGGATTACTCCTCGGGTTGCTCGACCTTGCCCAACCCCGCCTCGGTCGCGAGACCGCCCGCGCCTGGGTCGACTTCACCCTGATGACTCCCGTGGTCCTCCTGTTCCTCCGATGAACATCAGCCGGGGCTACGATCAACTTTCCCACATCTACCGCCTGGTCGAATTCATCGCCTTCGGCCGTGCCCTCGAACGCGCCCGCTTTCATCACTTCTCACAGCTCCGCGACTGCAAACGCATCCTGCTCCTCGGCGACGGCGACGGCCGCGGACTCGCCCTCGCCTGCCGCGTCGCGCCGCACGCCCGCATCGACTCGATCGATTTCAGCGCCGGCATGCTCGCCCGCGCCGCCCGCCGCCTTAGACCCGAGGACCGCGCCCGCGTCACGTTGCGCCAAGCCGACGCCCTCGCCTTCAACTTCCCCGCCGACACCTACGACGCCGTCACCACCTTCTTCTTCCTCGATTGTTTTTCGGGCGAACAAGTCCGTGCCTTCATCGATCACCTGCGCCCCGCGCTCAAGTCCAACGCCCTCTGGCTCTACGCCGATTTCGCCTTGCCACCATCCGGCGTCCTCCGCCTCCGCGCCCGGGTCTGGCTCGCTTTGATGCATGCGTTTTTCCGGTGGCAAACCGGCCTCGCCGTCCGCGCCCTGCCACCTGCCAAAAATCTCCTGCACGCCGCCGGCTTCCGCCTCCAAACTGAAACCTCTTGGCAAGGCCGCTTCATCCTCAGCACCGTCTTCACCCAAACCAAAGTGTCACCTAATAGGTGACACTTTGGTTTGGGTCACCTCCGGATTGACGGGCGGATTGCCAAGCGCTCGTCGCCCTGTTGCGCTCGCCAACCATGACCATTCGCGAACCCGAAGTCGTCGATCTCCCCACGCCGCGCGGCCCCATGCGCACGCAGGTTTTCCGCCCGACCGGCGACGGACGTCACCCCGCCCTCGTCCTCTACTCCGAGATCTTCCAGATCACCGCACCCATCCGCCGCACCGCCGCATTCCTCGCCGGCCACGGTTTCATCGTCGCCGTGCCCGAGGTCTATCACGAATTCCTCCCCGCCGGCACCGTCCTCGCCTACGACCAGCCCGGCGCCGACAAGGGCAACGAACTCAAATTCGCCAAGCCCCTCGACTCCTACGACGACGATGCCCGCGCCGTCGTCGCGTATTTGAAAAACCACGACAACGCCACCGGCCGCGTCGGCGCCATCGGCATCTGCCTCGGCGGACACCTCGCGTTCCGCGCCGCCATGCTCCCGGACGTCGCCGCCACCACCTGCTTCTACGCCACCAACATCCACGACGGCACCCTCGGCCTCGGCAAAGCCGACAACTCCCTCGCCCGCATCCCCGACATCAAAGGCGAACTCATGATGGTCTGGGGTCGCCAGGACCCTCACGTGCCCGGCGAAGGCCGCGCCAAAATCTACACCGCCCTCACCGCCGCCGGCACCACGTTCACCTGGCACGAATTCAACGGCGCCCACGCCTTCCTGCGCGACGAGGGCCTCCGCTACGACGCCGAACTCGCCCGCCTCACGCTGGGCATGACCGTCGATTTTTTCCGCAGCCACCTCGCCTGAACCCCTTTTCCCATGTCCCTCCAACTCCAACCCAACGACACCCTTCTCTTTTTCGGTGACAGCATCACCGACTGCGGCCGCGACCGCGCCAGCCTTTCCTCGCTCGGCGGCGGCTACGTGAACCAGATCAACGCCCGCCTCGGCCACTCCCTCGCCTCGCCCGCCCTGCGCGTGCTCAACCAGGGCATCAGCGGCCACCGCATCTACGACCTCGAGGCGCGCCTCGAAACCGATCTGCTCGCGCACAAACCGACCGTCATCACGTTTCTCATCGGCATCAACGACGTGTGGCGCCGCTACGATCGCAACCTCGTCTCCGCCGCCGCCGATTTCGAAGCCTGCTACCGCCGCATGCTCACCCGCATCCGCGACGAACTGAATCCGCGTCTCGTCCTGATGGAACCGTTCCTCCTGCCCGTGCCCGCCGACCGCCGCGGCTGGCGCGAAGACCTCGATCCCAAGATCACCATCGTGCGCGATCTCGCCGTCGAATTCGGTGCCGACCTCATACCGCTCGACGGACAATTCGCCGCCGCCGCCACCCGCGCCCCCGCCGCCTTCTGGCTCCACGACGGCGTTCACCCCACCTCACCCGGCCACGCGCTCATCGCCGACGCCTGGTTGCGCAACTCAGGACTCTGAAAGTAGCGCAGGCTTCCAGCCTGCATCCGAAAACCCCCAAAGCAGCCCGCCCGCCCGCGCCTGCTTCCCCCCTCTCACTGCTGGATCCGCAGCGGCAGTTTCTTCAACCGCAGCCCGAGATCATCCAACTGCGGAGCCGTCGGCCGCGTCGCCAGATCTGCGCCGGTGCGGATCACCTGCGAGGGCAGAAAATTATTCACCAGCGCGCAGTATTCGCTGTTCACCATGATGCCGAGCAGCTCGCCCGTTTTGCTGAGCACCAGATCCCCGCGCGACGGCGAGAAATCCCCAAACAGCCGCCTCACGAGCCGGTTGTCCATACGCACGTAACTGGGATTCGCCGGATCGAGTTTGAAGGGCACCTCGCCATAACCCGCGCCGCCGTTCGAGATGAGCAACGCCTCCGTGAACTTGAACGGCTCCAGCGCCACCGGATACGCCTTCACGCCGAGCGCGGCCTGCTGACCCGCTGTCACCGGCAGCACCGCGACGCGCGGATCCAGCGCGAGAAACGTCAACCGGTCCGCCTCCGAGCGATATCCGCCTTTGCGAAACTCCGCCTTGAGCGTGTTCCAGTTCCAGCTCGTCTCCAGCAACGAGCCAAAGGGCGTGTCGCTGATGTGCAGCAGCGCAAACGTATCGCGCCCATCCGTCACAAACACCGTGCGCGTGTCCACATTCGTGTCCCGCACGCCGAACAGCGCCGGCCTCGTCCCGGTGAAAACGGTCTGCACGCGGTTCGCCAGAAACTCGTTGAACAGGATGTTCACGTTGATCGGACGGTTCTCGCGGATCTCCTTCGTGAGCGCCGTCGAGCTGTCCGCCAGCTGCCCCACGCCCTGCGCCAGCTGCGTGGTCGTTTCCTGCACGCGAATGCGTTCCTGCCGCTCCGCCTCGACTTGCACTTTCAACGTATCGGCGGCCGCGCGGAGCTGCTGCTTCTCCACTTCGGCCACGCGCACCGTGACACTCAGATCTTCGATTTTCGCCCGCGCCTCGGCCTGCTGTTTTTCCAAGGCCGCCAGTTCTTTCTCCCGGCGCTCGGCCTCGGCCTTCCGTTCCTCAAGATCCTTCTGCAGTTGCGCGAGCTGGTCCTTGGTCATCGTCGCGTCGGCCGCGGCGGCGGTGTATTGCTGCGAAAGCATGTCCACCTTCTGACGCGTCTCGGCGAGCGAACCGCTGGTTTCCGCCAGAGCCTTTTCGCGCTCCGTGAGCGTGCTCTGCGTCGTCTGGAGTTGTTGCGAAAGCTCGTCGCGTTGCGCGCGCTCATCCTCGAGCGAGAGTTTCATCACGGAGACGATATCGTCGTCCGGCGTCGCCGCGCCGCTTCCGTCTGCGGGCGCGGTGGCGGTCTGCGGCGGCGCCTGTTTCGCCGGCTCGGCCTTTTCCCAGTCGGTGAGCGCCAGCAGCGTCAGCAACAGGAAGTCGCAGAGAATGAGGAGAAGCGTGCGGTTCATGGCGCGAGGGCCCGTCGATAAAACATCACGCGACCGCGATCACCGGTTTCGACTCGTTCTGGCCCGCGAGAATCAGCGTCCGCTTATACGGGCGCACATGGCGGATCTTGATGATCGCGACACAACAGATGCCGAAGAGGTTCGACGAATACGCCGCCAGCAGGTTCGGCTCGATCACTTGCAGCACCTGCAGCACCAGCGCGGTGGCGGTTCCCGCGATGCCGATGTAGAGGCCGCCGTCGAAGAGGTTCTCCTCGTTCTCCATCAGGCGGAGCTTGAGCAGCGCGGGCGCGTCATGGCGGTCGATCTCGCGGATTTTGGAGAGGCAAAACAGATACATGCCGATTTGCAGAAGCGCAAAGAAGCCGATGGAGATGAGCGTTGAGGTATCCATGTTGAGTGTGGGAGCCGTGGGCGTGAGCGAGGCAGGGTCGGAGATATTGGCGAGAACGGGAATGGTGAACTTGACCTGAAATTCGGAGGGCGCGGGGGTTTTCAGCAGGAATGGTTCCGTGCCGAGCACAAGAAACGCCGCGGTGAGCACCGCGAGCGCCCCGCTCTTCATGCGCAGGAGCGGCGCGTTGGCGGAATCATCGAAGAGCCAGCTCTCCAGACCGCGAAACAGGCAGAAGGCGCCCAGAAGAAACCCGAGATACTTGGCCGCGAGCGCTATCTTCGGGTAAAGCAACGCCACCAGCACCACCGGACCGAACGAGGGCGCCGGCTGACGGTTCAGCGGCACCTGACGCGCCAGCAACTGCTGCACCGCCCCCCGGCCCGCCGCCAGCGCCAGCCGCAGATCGGTCAGCCCGCCGCGTCCATGTTTGAGTAAATAGCTCGCCACGCGGTCGGCCGAGCCGGCCAGCAACGCCGCGCTGTAGATGCCCGGCAGGTCATCGGGCGCGGCCCGCGCAAGCCGCGCGAATTCACCGGCGGTTTTCACGCTGCCGGTCACCCGCATCAACTCCGTGAGCTGCACCCAGTCGAGTCGCCGGCCCAGCGACAACAGGTCGGTCAGAACCGGTTCAAGCTCGCCGATCTGGTTGTCCCTCACCGCAGCCTCGGCCAGCCCGCGCAACTCCCGCTCTAAGGGGACCGTGTAGTGCCCGCCTTGATACAACAGCGCGGACAACAACAGGACCGCGTCAAGCGTCTGCCCGCCCGGCTTCGTCGCGGGCGCAAACCGCCCGGTCTGTCCGACTTCGCGCACCCGCAGCAGCGTGCGCACGCCCTCCGACCGCGAATTTTGCAGATAACCCAGCAAATCCGCCCGCGCCTTCCCCGTGATGAAAAACGCGAGCACCGGCGTGCTTTCCGTCTTCCCGGTGTTTTCCTTCAGATTAAAAAGCGGATCCAGAAACGGATCCCAGCCGCCCCACGGCGTCAGTTCGGGCTGGCGCCGCGCCGCTGCGGCCAGCGCCGACTCCAGCGCCCCGGCCTGCGGATCGTTCACCGCACGCGCGGCTTCGAGCACTAATGCCGCCGGACCCGGCTTCTCCCTCTCCACCAATTGCAGTCCGTAACCCGCCGCCGTCGGCGTGCCCTCCCCCGCCGCCTTGAGCAGGGCCGGCGTGACCGACTTGAGATTCACCGGCACACTCCACGCCACCGCCAGCAAAAGCAGGCCGGCGATCATCCGGATCAAAACCGATCCGGAAATCATGTGGCGGAGTGACGTCATGCGCGGCGCAGTATTCATTTGCCGCGCACGCATGGCAAATACACGTTACGCGGCCTCACAACATAGACTCATGGCCCTTCCCATTGTTCGCTACAACGACCCCGTGCTCCGCAAAAAAGGCGAGCCCGTCAAAGCCTTCGACGCCAGCCTCTCCCTGCTCTCCGACCAGATGGTGGCCACCATGCACACCGCGTCCGGCATCGGCCTGGCCGCCCAGCAAATCGGCCGGGCCCTGCAATTCTGCGTCGTCGACCTGCGCCAGACCGACCGCGACTTCGCCTGGGAACTCGATGGCGCCACCCCGCCCTTGGAGTTGTTCATGCCCCTCTCCCTCGCCAACCCCGTCGTCACCGTGCTCCCTTCCGACAAAACCGTTTACGAGGAGGGCTGCCTGTCGTTTCCCGACATCCGAGGCGACGTGTTCCGCCCCGACGCGATCCGCGTCACGTTCCAGGATTTGCAAGGCACCCCCCACACGCTCGCCTGCGACGGCCTGCTGTCCCGTTGCATCCAACACGAGGTCGATCACCTCAACGGCACCCTCTTCATCGACCGCATGGAGAAAAAAATCCGCGCCGGCCTCGAGAAGGACATCAAGATCCTCGCCCAAAAAACCCGCGAGGAAAGCGACGCTACCCAAGCGTAAAAGTCGGGACGACCTCCGTGTCGTCCGGTCCGGCTGAGACAGTTTGCAGCCTCCCATCCCTCGCTTCACCCGCCGCGATCCGTTTGGTTTTGCGCTCAATCCTACCCACTTACCCATGAGCCAAAAATCCGACGGCATGAACTACGCCCCGCAAGGCAAACCCCGCCCGGTGGTCCAACCCGGCGAATTCATCTTCGCCGCCGTCCACCTCGACCACGGCCACATCAACGGCCAGTGCAATGGCCTCGTAGAAGCCGGCGGACAACTCAAGTGGGTCTTCGACCCCGACACCGCCAAAGCCGAGGCCCTCGCCGCCCGTTTCCCCGGTGCAAAACTCGCCCGCTCCCTCGACGAAATCCTCGCCGATCCCGCCGTTCATCTCGTCGCCGCCGCCGCCATTCCCAATCTCCGCGGCCCGCTCGGCTGCCGCGTGATGGAGGCAGGCAAAGACTACTTCACCGACAAAACGCCGTTCACCGAGCTCTCCCAACTCGAAGAGGCCCGCGCCGTCGTCGCCCGCACCGGCCGCAAATACGCCGTCTATTTCAGCGAGCGTCTCCACGTCGAGTCCGCCATGTATGCCACCGACCTCGTCCAACAGGGCGCCATCGGTCGCGTCATCCAGGTCATCGGTCTCGGCCCTCACCGTCTCAACGCCCCGTCCCGCCCCTCCTGGTTCTTCAAAAAAGAACAATACGGCGGCATCCTCTGCGACATCGGCAGCCACCAGTTCGAACAATTCCTCACCTTCACCGGCGCCACCGACGCCACTGTCACCAACGCCGCCGTCGCCAACTACGCCAACCCCGAATACCCCGAACTCGAAGACTTCGGCGAGGCCAGCCTCGTCGGCAACAACGGCACGTCCAATTACATCCGCGTCGACTGGTTCACCCCCGCCGGCCTCGGCACCTGGGGCGACGGCCGCATGACCATCCTCGGCACCAAGGGCTACATCGAGCTCCGCAAATACATCGATGTCGGCCGCGAGAAAACCGGCGACCACGTCTACCTCGTGGACGAAAAGGGCGAACATCACCTTCAAGTGGCCGGCCAGGTGGGCTTCCGCTTCTTCGGCGAACTCATCCTCGACTGCCTCAACCGCACCGAAAAAGCCATGACCCAGGCCCACGCCTTCAAGGCCGCCGAACTCTGTCTCAAGGCCCAGGCCGTCGCCCGCAAGATCGCCTAACCTCCCGCCCTTCCGTCCCGACCCCGCGCCCCTGCGCCCCTGCGCAATCCCGCCCGCCGGACAAAGAGTAACCTATTGGGTTACTCTTTGCCCGGCGGTTTTCTTTCCGGAAATCGCAGGTTCACCGTTGGCGGACGCCCTCCCGCGGCCCTAGCTTCGCCCCATGTCATCCATCGCGACCCGCACCGGCGACAACGGCACCACCGGCTTCCTCTACGGACAGCGCGTGCCCAAGGACCACCCGCAGATCGAAGCCGTCGGCACCTTCGACGAGCTCAACGCCGCCCTCGGTTTCGCCAAGGCCACCTGCTCCTCCCCCGACACCCGCGACGAACTCGCCCGCATCCAGCAGGATCTCGTCAACCTCATGGGCGAACTCGCCTGCGCCGAGTCCGACGCCGCCCGCTACGCCGACTCCAAATTCCCCAAACTCGCCGACTCCGATCTCGCCCGCATCGATGCCGCCGTCGCCGCCCTTGAGGCGCAAAACATCCGTTTCGACGGCTGGGCCACCCCCGGCGCCAATCTCCACGCCGCCGCCCTCGACCTCGCCCGCACCACCGCCCGCCGCGCCGAACGCCGTCTCGTCTCCCTGCCCGCGCAGGGCCGCAACGTGCGTCCGTTGCTCGGCCACTACATCAACCGCGTCTCCGACCTCCTCTGGATTCTCGCCCGCCAGGCGGAAATGTAGACCCGACCGCCGGTCGGGTTTTCCCGGACGAAACTCCTCAAAAATCGTCGCCCGGCCGGCCCCGCATCCCCCAAAAAAACACCCGCACTCTTCCGAGTGCGGGCGTTTTGTATTCAAATCTTCGTGACGCCTTGTGGGCTCACGGCGTTTTCGTCGCTCAGAGCAGGTCCGCCGCAAGTTCTGCCAGCTTGGAACGCTCGCCCTTCGTAAGCTTCACATGCGCGGAGATCGCGTGGCCCTTCATGCGATTGTGGCAGTAAACGAGACCGTTGCTGCGCGCATCCACATAAGGATTGTCGATCTGCGCGGGATCACCGATCAGCACGATCTTCGATCCTTCGGAAATGCGCGTGATCACCGTCTTCACCTCGTGAGGCGTGAGTTGCTGCGCTTCATCCAGGATGAAGAACCGGCGCGCGATCGAGCGTCCGCGGATAAAACACAGCGCCTCGACCTCGACCAACCCGCTCTTGATGAGCCGCTCGTAGGGCTTCATCGGAGCCGCCGCGCCGTTGCCGCCTCCGCCGTGATGACCCCCGCCCGCGCCGCCTCCATGGCCCGCCACGGTTTCCTGACGCGAAACTTCCAGCGCACTGGGCTGCTTTTTCTGCTGCTTTTTGGAAACCTTCTTCGCGGCAAACTGCGGCTCCTTCGTGGGCTTCGAGGGCATGAGCACCTCCAGCGCATCGAAATAAGGCTGCAGCCACGGTTTCATTTTCTCCTCCATCGTGCCGGGGAGAAACCCGATGTCCTTGCCGAGCGCCATGACCGGTCGCGAAATCGACACGCCGTCGTAGAGCGAACGGTCGTCATGCGTCTGGTGCAGCGCGCAACCGATCGAGAGCAGCGTCTTGCCCGTGCCCGCCTTGCCGAAACAGGTGATCAGCGCGATCGAATCATCCAGCAGCGCATCCATGAAGAATTGCTGCTCGAGGTTCCGCGAACGGATCGAAATCCCGCCGGGCGCCTTGATGCTGTCGGGGATGCGCAGACGTTTCACGATGCCTTCGCCATAATAACGCGCCGGCATGGTCTTGCCCTCGTCGGAGCGCAACAGGACGTATTCGTTGAGATAGAGTCCCTTCGAGCTTTCCGCGCCGAGGTCGAACTCGCCCTCGGAGCAAAAGCGCTGGATCTCGTAGATCGTCACGGGAATCTCCCGATAGGCATCCTCGTCGTCGGTCTCGGGCACCTTGTCGTTAAGGTAGTCCTGCGCCTCAAGGCCGACCGCGCGCGCTTTCAACGCCACATTCACGTCCTTGGTCACCAGGATCGTCGGCGGCGTGTAACGCTCCTGCACAAACAGCGCGGAGGCGATGATGCGGTTGTCCTTCTTCGAGAAGTCCGAAAGCACCGCACGCAGCTTTTGCATGAGCGGCGCCTCCCGCATCGCGGCATTGTCCGCCATATAGGGGTTGATGATGACTTGAAGCGTGCCGCCATTTTCGAGCTTCACCCCTTCGTGCATGGAGCGCGAATCAGGCAAAAGCTCCGACAGAATGCGGTGCACGCGGCGGGCATTGCGGCCGCGCTCGGTGGACTGCTCCGTTTTGATGGCGTCCAGCTCTTCCAAAACCTCGACCGGAATGGCCAGATTGTTGTCCTCGAATTTGAATATCGACTGCGGGTCGTGGAGGAGGACGTTGGTGTCCAGGACGAAGGTCTTGGCCTTGGCGGCGACCTTATTGAGCTGCGTTTTTGAGGCTTTGGCCTCGCTCAGGTGTTCCATTTAAGGGTGGTGGATAACTTGTGAGTAAGTCTGTGAACAGAACTCCTTCTGTCCATGCAAGAGTTGCGCCAGTTCCAAAAATTTTCATCCGCGTCACATTTAGTTGTGCCGCAAAATTCCCCGCCGTCACCCGCCGCCTTTTCACGCATAAGGTCGCCACGGCTCTTCGCCTTCCGCACGCGGTTTCACTTTCACCGGCGCCCACAACCGCAGCAGATATTCCGCAAGATTACGCAGACTCGTGCGGCGCAATCCTTCGCGCTGCGCCGTCTCGCGAAACGGTGACGCCACCGCCGAGCGTTCTTCAAAATAACGCCACAACTCCCCTTCCAACTCACCCGCCGCCGCATGCGGATCGCGCGCCCGCGCCGAAATCCCCGTCACCTTGTCCTGCCAATACCGCTTCTCGTCAGGATTGTTTTGCAGGTAATCAAACACCATTTGCTCGGCACGGTTCAGGCTCATCGCGCCGACACCGTGCGCACCCCGTCGCGAAAAACAACCGCAAAGCCCGCATGCCCGCCCGAGCGCGTCATTGCATTTGCCGCCCATAGTCTTACCGTCGCCCGCAATCACCCAACTCCGCCATGTGGACCAAACTTAAGGAACAACTCCCCCTCCTCTTCATTCTCGTGCTGATCATCGGCGGTGCCGTTTATTACGCCAACACCCGCATCATCGCCCTCCAGTCCGCCCAACAGCAGGAACTCGCCGCCGTCCGCCAGCAACACGCCGCCGAACTCCAAGCCTCCGCCGAACAAACCCGCCGCCAGATCGACGCCGTCAACACCCTCCTCAAAGACGCCATCGAAAAACGCTCCGCCGACGCCTTCATGAGCGAAGAAGAATTCGCCAAGGCCAACGAGGCCAAGGTCAACCAGCTCGCCGAGGCCATCGCCCAGAAAATCCAACCGTTCAACCCGCTCCCCAAAACCCCCGAGGAAGCCGAGCGCGTCCAAAACGAACAGATCGACAAGGTCTCCGAACGCCTCTCCTCCCGCATCCAACCCATCCTCGCCGACATCGCCAAGGATCAGAACCTCACCCGCGAATCCCTCGCCGGCTACAGCCAGAAGATCTCCGACCAGGTCGGCATCGTGCTCACCGCCGAACTCGCCAAAAACCAGGTCCTCAACAACAACCTCGCCGAGACCCAGGCCGTCGCCCGCGAATCCCTCGCCCTCACCCACGAACTCACCGCCCTCTACCTCAGTTCGCTCAAAGACCAGGGCATCCTCACTCGCCTGCTCACCCTCCCCGCCAACGTCGTCCGCGACGCCTCCCAGTTCAGCATCATCAACAGCAGCGAACGCAAAAAGAAGGAGGAGGAACTCCTCGCCAAAATGGCCGACATCCAGAAACGCCTCGACGAACAACTCGCCGCCTCCCCGAAGAAATAACCCGCGCGCAACTCCCGCCCGCTTCTCCTCCCGCCACGCCTTCACCCGCGTGGCTTTTTTCTGAACTTACATCGTCCTTCCGCGTCCCACCTTCATGCTTCGCCGCCTCCTTCTCCCCGCCTCCACCGCCCTCGCGCTTCTCTTCACCACCGCCGCCTGCAAGCGCCCCGAAACCCGCGTCGCCCTCGGTGACCGCACCCAAACCCTCCACCTCGGCAACGCCTCCGAACCGTCCGATCTCGACCCGCAACTCATCACCAGCATCACCGACGCCCAGATCGTCCTCGGCCTCATGGAGGGTCTCACCGCGATGGACCCCGCCGACGCCCACCCCGTCCCCGGTGTCGCCGAACGCTGGGAGGTCTCCGCCGACAACCTCACGTGGACGTTCCACCTCCGCGCCGACGCCCGCTGGTCCAACGGCGACCCCGTCACCGCCCGCGACTTCGCCTACGCCTTCCAACGCATCCTCTCCCCCAGCCTCGCCTCCGAATACGCCTCGCTCCTCCACTGCCTGCGCAACGCCGAAGCCTTCAACACCGGCAAACTCACCGACTTCTCCCAAGTCGGCGTCCGCGTGATCGACGACCGCACCCTCGCCCTCACGCTCCACACGCCCGTCGCCTACCTGCCCGCCCTCGTCATGCACCAGACGTGGAACCCCGTCCACCGCCCCACCATCGAAAAATTCGGCCGCATGGACGAACGCGGCACCCACTGGACCCGTCCCGGCAACTACGTCGGCAACGGCCCGTTCAACCTCGCCGCCTGGGAGCCCAACCAGGTCATCCGCCTCACCCGCAGCGAAACCTACTGGGACCGCGCCAACGTCCACCTCGACACCATCAACATCTACCCCATCGAGGACCGCGCCACCGAGGAAGCCTCCTTCCGCGCCGGCCAGCTCCACATCACCGCCAGCCTCCCGCCCGACAAGATCGAGGTCTACAAACGCGACCAACCCGCCCTCCTCCGCCAGGACCCCACCCTCTCCACCTTCTTCCTTTCCTACAACACCACCCGCCCCCCGCTCAACGACCCGCGCGTCCGCCGCGCCCTCGCGCTCGTGATAGACCGCACCGCCCTCTGCGAAAAGGTCCTCCGCGGCGGCCGCGTCCCCGCCTACACCCTCACCCCTCCCGGCATCGCCGGCTACGAACCCGTCCCCGGCTTCCAGGAAGACGTCGCCGAGGCCCGCCGCCTCCTCGCCGAAGCCGGTTTCCCGGACGGCGCCGGCTTCCCGCGGCTCGAATACCTCACCGCCAAAGGCGGCACCAGCCAGACCCCCGAAGCGCTCCAGCAAATGTGGAAAACCCACCTGGGCATCGACATCGTCATCGTCCTCCAGGAAAGCCGCGTATTCGCCGATTCACTACGCACCCGCGCCTTCGCCATCGCCCCCTACGGCTGGGTCGGCGACTACCTCGACCCCAGCACTTTCCTCGAACTCTTCCGCACCGGCAACGGCAACAACTACACCGGCTGGTCCAGCCCCGCCTACGACCGCCTCGTCACCGAAGCCCTGAAAGCCGGCAACGATGTCGTCCGCTACCCTCTCTACCGCGAAGCCGAAAAACTCCTCATGACCGACATGCCCGTCGCCCCGCTCTTCTACAACCGCCGCAACTACCTCATCCGCCCCAGTGTGCAGGGCTGGGAACCCAACGTCCTCGACATGCACCCCTTCAAAGGCATCCGCCTCGTCCCGTAAGCCGCGAATTCCCTCACGCTCCGAAAGGTGGAGCGCGTTGTCCCCAACGCGCTTGCCCGCTCCGCATCCCTCGCCGCCCCCCCCACCGCTGCTCATTTCCGCCCACCCCGCCCTCCGGCACGCCACCTGCTCAATCCACGTGGTAACACTTTTACCCATAATCGTAACACCACCGACCACCAACCCATCCACCGCCATGCGTCTCCGTCATCTCCTCGCCTCCCTCGCGGTCTGCGCCGC
>CAMBLN010000031.1 GCA_945868215.1 Opitutus sp. GAS368 | reverse complement strand
AAACGCACCCGACCTCCCGCCGTCGGAAACGTGAAATCCCCTTCACCTGCCGGGTGAAGGCTCTTTTGTGTTCGAAACCTCGTTCATACGCATCACTTGCAGCAGCTTCCGTGTCAGCCGCTTGGTTCAACTGCGGAATTTAGGTTTATTGTTACCACTTTCTGGACCGGGCAACAAAGCGGCGCTTACACTTCCAGCCATAAACATGCTGAACACGACTGAGGTGAAATATTTCATATGCATCGAATGTGGAATGGAAATGAGGCCGTTTACCGATCAAAAACTATCATTCAAAACTTTCGTCGGCAGCATAAAGCAAACAAGTGGAATTGACCAGGATTTCAATACGCCAAATCAATTCCACTTGCCGTGCTTGTTAATTACCGGCGTGCACGAGCTTCAGCCGCCGCGGGGGTTACCACCGTGGGATTCTGGAAGATCGAAGCCGGCTGGGTGTATTTGAGCTGCTGCTTCTTGGGCGAGCCGCCCGGGCTGATCAGATTGGCGGTGACGAAGATCAGAAGGTTGCGCTTGGAGGTGGATTCGCCCGATGAACGGAACGCACGACCGATGAGGGGAATATCCCCCAACACCGGCACCTTGTCATTCACCTTCTTGACCTCTTCGCGGGTCAAACCACCCATGACGAGCGTGGCCCCATCCCACACCGTCACCTTGGTGGTAACCTCACGGGTGGAGAAGATCGGTTGGTAAAAACCGGAAGGAACCGTGACCGTGGTGCCGCCTGAAATGGCGACGCTTTGGCCGCCGTATTCAACGAATCCCTCGAATTCGGTCACCTTGGGATTCAGATCAAGGCTGATGCTGTAATCATCCTCTTCCACGGTCGGGGTGACCTTGAACTCAACACCCACGTTACGCATGGTAAACTCCTCGGGAGTGCCGGCCGTGATGGTCACACCGGCGGCACCGCCGCCGTTGCTTCCCGTGCCGACCTCACTCTGAATCTCACCATAGGATTGCGGGTAGCGCAATTCCTGGGCGATCACGATATTGGCGGGGTTGCCCGACAACACCGAAACCTTGGGAGCACTCAGCAAATCGGTGCCCGACTTCTGGGAGAGGGCGCGGATCGTGGCCGAAACATTCCAGCCGTCGATGATACCGGTGATGGCACCCAACGCGGGCGCACCGATACCCAGATTGGGCGCGCCAGGAATCGAGGGCGGTGCATTGGCGATGGGCGTGTTGCTCGAAACCACACCATCACCGATGTCGAAGATACCATTGCCGTTATTATCCGTGAACTGCTGGCTCTGGATGCTGCCGGCCGATCCGTCGGTGACTCCACCGAAGGCACCGGCCACGGTGCGATTGCTCGAAGTATAGCTCATCGTCGTGCTGCCATTGGTCTTGCCGGCCGTCCAGTTGACACCAAGTTCCTCAAGCACGCCTTCCTGAACGTCCATAAACTTGGCTTCAATCTCGACCTGGCGGACGTCGTTGTAACGATTCAGGATGTTGCGGATTTTTTCGATGTTACGGGGAGTCTGGTTAACGATGATGGCGGCGCCGTCATAGACCAAACTGGAGCCCGGAGTCGTGCTGAACTTGACGCCGGCTTGCTCCAAGAAGGCCTGGAGTGCGCCCGATTCACCACCACCGCTGCTGGCAGGTGCGGCCGAAGGAGCGGCAAACGGATCAGCCGAAGCCGCAGGAGTCGCTGCGGCCGCGCCAATACCGGTCATACGAATGACCGTGGCCCGGGTGACGGGGAAAAACGCGTTGTCCAGCCCCGTTGTCTCTCCGATGGAAGGACGCACGACCACCGTGTCCTCGGTGATTTCATAGGTGTAACCGTTGTTCTCAGTGATCAGATCGAGAATGCGTTTGAGCGACAAGTTACGCAGCGTGATCGTGATGGCAGGGTTTTTACTGGCCTGATCCTGCAACACGATATTAACGCCCTTAACGCCCTCGCTCTTGTCGTATTCTTCAGAAACAGCCGAAAGCGTGCTGATGACACGACTAAGCTCAATACCGGTAAAGTTAACATTCGGAATAAGAATGCTGTTTAACTTCTGGGCCAGCGGAGTTGCGACGACCCGGTCGGTCACACCTTCAACTTTATCCAAATAGATTCCGGGACGATTCCACGCATCACTCACCTCTTGGATAAGTTGAGCGCGGGTCTTAGGAAGGTTGAGTTCGCTCACCTTGGCTTTCTCGTTCGCGATGCGCGTGAGAAACGACTTGGCCTCGGGATTGCCACCATCGATGGACTCGAGGTAGCGGAAGGTTTCCTGGGCACCTTCAAGGTCGCCGGCCAGATATTGACTGCGGCCCTTGATGGCATACTTGGCGGCTTCTTTTTGATCCGCAATGAAGCGCGGATTGACCACCTCGATGGGCTGCATCGGAGGATTGAGTTCAACCGAATCAATCTTGGCACCCAATCTTTCCGCTTTTTTGGTGTTGGAACTTGCTTGGGCATACGCGTCGAGGGCTTTGCGGGCACCGTCGGTGTCACCTTGGCTGAGGGCAAACTGAGCCTTTTCCAGGAGCAGGCCGTTCTTTTCCGCTTGGAGATCGGAGATCACGTCGGCGGTGGCCGGGTTCGACGGCAGTGAGTTGATGGCGGTGTCGAGCGAGATCGCGGCTTCGTCAAACCGGCCCTGTTTGGCCAGACTGCGGGCCTCGCCACGCTTGGCGCGGGCATCGGCAATGAGTCCTTTGATACGTTCGTTCTCCTGTTTGGCCAACGCGTCAGGCTGCGAGAGAGACTCAGCCTCGGAAGACGAAGATTCACCGGAGGTCGAGGCCTTCGGAGGATAGCTGACCTCAACCGGCTCGGATACAGCAGAGCCTGACGAGGTTTCGGCAACCGCCGTGCCCGATGCGCGCGCGGCGATCGAAGCGTTCACACCGGCCAGCAAGCGCTGGACGGTCGCGTCGTTGGGAGCGATAACCAGCAACTCCTCGAGGTTCTTTTTGGCCGCGTCCAAATCTCCGCTGTCGCGAGCGCGAAGAGCATCAGCCATAAGGCGGATTTTCGTTTCGGTCTGTCCTTGCGCGATGGCATTGCCGGCGGGCACGACAAGCGTGAGGACCGCAGGGACAGCCAGAGTGGCAAGGAGCGATTGGGGGAGCTTTAGCTTTTTCATTTAGGAGGTGCTCTTCTGATCGAAGTAGAGACTAAGGGATATTTGGGATGGAAATGGATTAATTACCGAAAGTAAATGGAGGCGGCACGGTGGCCGCCGGCGCCTCCGGCTCGGAAGCAGCCGGAACAGGGGCTCCCACTGGGTCGTTGGAACCTTCAGGCGTCAAGGTCTTCGTCTCGGCTTGTTTCAGGCCGGGTGCTTCCTTGCGAATCTCAACCGACGGTGGCTCGGTTGTGACGCTCAGAACCGTGTAGGTCGCGTCACCCACCGTGAATTTAGCGTCGGCCTTGTAATCGGTGGTTTCGGTGGAACCGGATACATTGATAACAGCGAACGGAGTGCCCTTGATGTGCTTGTTTTTGTTGCTGAGGGTGGTGACCTCACCGGTCTTGTTATCCACAACAACGGCCGTGGCTTCGGTTTCGATCACGTCCATACTATCCTTTGACAAGGTCCTGATTTGTTTAACATCAAAGGAGCGAATAGTCAGATCAAGCCCGGCAATCACTTTGCCGGCGCGTCCGATGATCGTTTCACCTGAGATGGCGTTTTCAAACGTTCCGCGGTAATCACCCTCTTCGCCGATGTAGCCGACGAGCTGAAGGCGGAATGCGTCCTGTTTAACCTGCACAAGGTCCACACCGAACGGAATCGGTTTTGTATCTACGGGATCTTCAGGCTTCACGATTTCCGGCGGTGTAACCGTGAATTTTTTGGTCGCCTCGTTATAATAAATCTCGGGCGGAGTAAACAGATCGTAGATCCACTCGGGGCCGGTGGTCTGGGCCGGAGCCGTAGGCCAGGTCGTGCTGGTCGTCACCGGGGCATCAATGCCCGCGGGAACGTAGGCGGCGGGATTGACGGCGGCCTCGGAGGACGCACGCAAAGCCGAGAGCTTCGAGCCTTGCAGCGCCATCCAGCCGGCGGATGCCAGCAGGAGGACCAGCGCGGCTCCGAATAAAATTTTGTCTTGGGATTTAGCGGCCATGTCAGGGAGTCGGGTTGGCTTCTGTCGCAGGGGCTTCGACCAAGTCGATCAACTCGACCGTGACCGTGAATTTGGAAAGGACTTTTTCAACCAACGGCTTGGGCGGAACGGGCTCGGCCGGGGTCGTCGTGGTCGCTGCGGTGCCGAAAATACTGTTCAGCGTATTTGTCACCACCGGCTCCACCTCGACGCTGCGCACGACAAGCGGAAGTTCGAATGTAGCCAGTTTGTTCAGTAAAATCCGCAGTGATTCGGTATTGCTGATGAAGGTGAGCCGGAACGCCGTGGCTCCGACGAAGCCGGGCACGCGGGCGGAAATGCGCGGATCAATCTGGAAGAAATCCGAAACGGAGGAAGATGACGCACTCGTGGGCGCGGTAGGCAGGGATTGTCCAGCGGCCAAAGCGGCTGATTCCGCCTTGGTCAGCGGACGCTCGCGGTGAAGCGAGAGGAATTCGCTGGGACGTGCATCCATCAGCGCGTCCAGCAAGTATTCCCCGACCAGACGTTGACGGAAAACCTGCGGAATCAAATCACGGTCGGGTCCGGTGCTGATATACGTGTAAAAGCCAAACCGCTCATCCGGCTTGATCTTGATTTTCAGCGCTTGGGCCTTCTGCCGCATTTTTTCCACGAAGGTCTCCAGATTGAAGAAAACATCCGTCGGCTCGGAAGGAACCGGAGCGTTGCGAAGTGCTTCGGCCACGGGTCCGACGCCCTTGAGCTCCTGCCGCATTTTACCGAGAGCGATCTCGGTGCGCAGCAAATCGGCTTCGACCGCCGCTTTGTTGACTTCGCTCGGAGAGGGGTTCACTGCCTGCAGCGCGTTCAACTCATTACGTTTTTGCGTAAGCTGCGCGGCGCTTTTTTGAGCGGCTGAGCTGCGGTCGTAAATACCCCAGCCGGCTGCAAGAGCCGCCAGCCCAAGGGCGCCGAGCAGGGTGTAGTAAGCGGGGTTGGATTTAAAACTGGCCATGTGCTGGGATCAGAGCGGTTTCTTGGGATCTACGACCAAAATAAAGTCGAAGCTCAGGATACCCGGCTGGGTGGTGTTAAAGGTTTCCTTTTCGACACTGGCGATAAACTGGGAGTCGGCAAAACTCGCCAACAACGAACGCACGCGATTCAGGGATTCCTGACTTACTCGTGAGACGGGATTAGCCCGGTCGAGCAAACGTCCGCTAAGATTTAGCCGCAAAATCGGAACCGCAGGGGCTTCACCCTCGACGACATCCGTCGGGGTGCCAAAAGGGCCGCCGACACCGGCAGACACCTGCAGATCGCTGGGAGCCGGCCGCAAGACTTGGAGTTTCTCCAACCAAACATCCTCAACCTTGACCAGACGCGCCTGAAGATCCGTGAAGAAGTTGATCCAATTCGATTTTGATTCAACCAGACCCTGGATCGCGGTGATCTCGGTCTTGAGCGCCTCAATTTTTTGAAGGTTGCGCGTGTCGGCATCCTTCAATGCGCGCAAGGGCTGAAGACGGGACTCAAGCGAAAGAGCCTGCTCGGCCGCAACCGAGGCCCGCTGGTTAAAATGCAGAACCGGCAAGGCAAGCGTCAGCACGAGCAAAGCGGCCGCACCCACGTAAAACGGCTGCTGCTTACGAAAGGCCAGCGCCTCTCCAATCGCCGGAGGCAAAAGCGTGAAAGACTTCTCTCCTGCCGCTGCGCCCACCGCCAAACCCACCAGGTCGGCCAAAACCGCGGCATAATCAGCGGCCAGCGCCGCCGACGGCGCGACCTCTACGTTGCGCAAAGGATTAAAATATTCGACGTGCGTCTTCAGCTTTTCCGTCAGCGTGCTGACAAGCTCGGGAACCAGCGAACCACCACCCGTGATGTAAATCGCAACTGGCTGTTCAGCACCGCTTTGGCGACGATAATTAACCGTGGAGCGGGTGATCTCCATGTGCAGGCGTCCCACAAAAGAGTGAGCCGCATTAAGCACCGTCGTGCGCGCCGGTGAAGTCTCCGGCAAATCGCTGGTGCCGCCCAAAATCTGAATCTTGAGGCTCTCCGCATGTGAGAACTCCTGCTTAAACTCATCAGCGATGGATTGAGTTACACTGTTGCCCGCCAAAGCGATGGTGCGGATAAAAAACCGGCCGCCATCCACGAACAAAAGGTTGGTCGATCTCGCGCCGATATTTACCAGCAACGTCGAGCCAGCCGCATCGGGATAGTTATACTTGAAGGAACGGTAGAGGGCGATCGTCGACGGCAAAACCGCAACCGGAGAAATTCCCGCTTCGCGAACGGAATAGCAGTGAGATTCAGCGACATCCAGTTTAACGGCCGCGAGCATCACCTCCATGTCCAAGCCATCATCGCTTACGGTCAGATAATCCCACACCACCTCGTTCAGGGGATAGGGAATGTTTTGCTGCGCCTCAAACTGAATGACCTTGTCGCGCTTGGATTTGTCGATCGCCGGGGTTTTGACAAATTTCGTGAGCGTGTGATGGCCGGGAAGCGATAGCACCCCGGGGCCGGTCGCGCCGGAGCGCTTGGCCGCGGCGGCCAGCGACTGGGACACAAGCTCGCTCCATTGAGCCTCCAAGGAGGCGTCTGGATTAAAAGATTCCAAGGCAAACTGCTCGAGCACGAGACGTCCGTTTTTTGCAGTGGAAAACGCACCGCAAGCAACGTGGCCGGCTCCGCTGTCAACAGCTAGGACGCGGGGGGATGACATAGGGGAAAAGAGTCGATTTCAGAAGTGCGGAATCGCAGCAAGCAGAATGTGAAAATCCAACGATCAACGTGTGGTTTCTAGCCGGATCATGGACGGATACGGGCGCGAATTGTCAAAAGCCAAAGGGGTGAGATGCTGGGGGAGCAGGATACCGTCGTTTACACCCGATTTGGATGAAACCTCACCACGAAAACTCTCGAGCGCGGCGGCATTCGGAAGAGCCGTGGTCGTAATGTGGGTCCGTGTATTCAAAGGCACCGGCTTTCCATCAACGGAGAGTTCCACCAGATAAAATTTTTGATCACCGGTCAAAGTGTCACGCTTGACGATTTCCGGAGGCAGATAAAAACGGAACGTCGTTTTTCCGCCGGTCGCTTCAAGCGCGACAGCCTCGGCCGAGGCCCGATAATATGTATCGGGAACCTTGGCGCCGGAGGGAGCTTTTGCGCTGAAAATACCCAAGTTCAAAGTGACCTTAACTTTGTTTAAAAATCGTTTGTTGTCAGTCGCCGCGCCTGCGCGCGTAGCCACGTCGATTTGAATTTCATACCAAGTGTTCGAACCAACGCGGACCGAACCGAACTTGACATCGGCCACGTCGGCATCGACCGGACCGGCCGCAGGGGTTTGCGCGACCAATGAACACAGGGCGGACACTGCAAAAGCAGCCGCCCACAGAAAACAACGGGGAATAAGGGGCTTCATACGGGGATAGTCGGAAACCATTGTGCATCGATCTTGCTCCGTCACGCTCAAACTCCGCATACACATAATATTTTCTCAACTCGTCACCACCTTGCATCACATGACTCCCGTCCGCCCCTACAAGATCGCCGTCCTTGTATTCATTAAAAATGACAAGGGTGAACATCTTCTGCTTCTCCGGGCCAAACCACCGAACCTCGGAACATGGAGTCCGATCGGTGGAAAACTCGAAACTGCCATCGGCGAGTCACCATTCGAATGCGCCGTTCGCGAAACCGCCGAGGAGACCGGACACCATGTATCCATCCCCGACCTTCACCTGTTTGCGATGATCGCCGAAAAAGCCTACGAAGGCGACGCCCACTGGCTGCTGTTCCTGTTCGATTGCAGACTCCCGATCACAACACTTCCCCCCGCGATGAATGAAGGCCGCTTTGCTTTTTTTGCTCGCGCTGAAATCGACACCTTGGAACTCCCCGAAACGGATCGCACCGCACTTTGGCCCATCTATGATACGCACCACGCGGGCTTCGTCGCCCTGCGTGCCGACTGCGACCCGGCGCGACCGCTGCAAATCAACGTCGAACAAATCATGCCTTACACTCCGCCAACAGCTCCTTCAGTCTAAACAACTCTTGATTTCTTAAGCGTCTCACAAACACTGCTTCTTTTAACACCCAACTCGACTCCACCTGTGAGCAAAAAAGCAGCACCCACCGCCGAATCCAAAGTCTCTTGCACCGGCCAGTCGGCCTCGGCGCCCATCAACGCCAATCTCTCCAAGGAGGAAAAGATCGAGCTTCATCGCAAGATGGTCCGCATCCGTCGCTTTGAGGAACGCTCCTTGCGCTCCTACCAGTCCAAAAAGATCGGCGGATTCCTGCATCTCTACATCGGCCAGGAAGCGGTCGCCGTCGGTTGCTGCTCCCTCATGGGCAAGAACGACCACGTCATCACCGCGTATCGGGATCATGGACACGCGATGGCCGTCGGCATGGATACCAAGGCGCTCATGGCCGAGCTCTACGGCAAGATCACCGGTTGCTCCAAGGGCAAAGGCGGCTCCATGCATTACTTCGCCCCTTCTCTTAATTACTGGGGCGGCCACGGCATCGTCGGCGGACAAATCCCCCTCGGCACCGGTCTCGCCTACGCCCTCAAATACAAAAAGCTCACCGGCGCTGCCATGGCGTTCATGGGCGACGGCGCGGTCAATCAAGGCGCGGTCCACGAGGCCTACAACCTGGCCGCCCTCTGGAATCTCCCCGTCATCTTCGTCATCGAAAACAACGGCTACTCCATGGGCACTTCGCAGGAGCGTTCCTCCGCCGGCCCCGGCCTCGCGCAACGCGCCGAAGCCTACGGCATGAACTGGGGCACTTGCTTCGGCCACGACATCTACGAGGTCCGCGCCACGATGGACAAGTTCCTCACCCTCGCCCGCGAGAAACACCAGCCCGCCGTCGTCGAAATCGATACCTACCGTTACCGCGGCCACTCCGTCGCCGACCCCGACAAGACCTACCGCACCCGCGAAGAGATCGAGGAATACCGTAACACCAAGGATCCGATCCAGCTCTTCCAAAAGACCCTGCTTGCCGAAGGCGTCATCACCGAAGCCCTCATCGAACAGATCGACACCGAAGCCAAGGCCGAGGCCGACCTCGCCGCCGACTTCGCCGAAGCCAGCCCCTTCCCCACTCCCGACGACATCCAGAAAGACGTCTACTGGGAGGCCGACAACGCCGACAAACGCACCTCCAAAGGCCGCCTGTTCTTCGATTAATCCCGACTCGGTCTCTCCACTCTCAACTCTCCCGCTTCTCAACTTTCAAACACATGGCCGTTCTTACTTACCGCGAAGCCATCCGCGCCGCCCTCTCCGAGGAACTCACCCGTGACGAAAACGTCGTCCTCATGGGCGAAGAAGTCGCCCAGTTCCACGGCGCCTACAAGGTCTCCGAAGGCCTCCTCGAAAAATTCGGCCCCGACCGCATCGTCGATACGCCCATCTCCGAGGCGGGCTTCATCGGCATGGGCGTCGGTGCCTCCATGCTCGGCGTCCGTCCCGTGATGGAACTCATGTTCTGGTCCTTTTACTCCGTCGCCTTCGACCAGATCCTCAACAACGCCGCCAACGTCCGCTACATGTCAGGCGGTCTCATCAACTGCCCCATCGTCATCCGCGGCCCGGCCAACGGCGGCACCAACGTCGGTGCCACCCACTCCCACACCCCGGAAAACGTCCTCGCCAACCACCCCGGCGTAAAGGTGATCGTCCCCGCCACCGCCGCCGACGCCAAGGGTCTCCTCAAGTCCGCCATCCGCGACAACGATCCCTGCTTCTTCTTGGAGAACACCATTCTCTACGGCGAAAAGGGTGAAGTCTCCGACGACCCCGAACTGCTCATCCCGCTCGGTCTTGCCGACGTGAAACGCAAGGGCACCGATCTCACCATCGTCACCTACGGCCGTTGCGTCCTCCACTCCCTCGCCGCCGCCGACATCCTCGAAAAAGAGCACGACGTCTCCGTCGAGGTCGTTGACCTGCGCACCATCCGCCCCCTCGACATCGACACCGTGCTCGCCTCGGTGAAGAAAACCCACCGCGTCCTCATCGTCGAGGAGCAGAAGCCCTTCGCCAGCGTCGGCTCGCAGCTCGCCTACATGATCCAGCGCGAAGCCTTCGACGAACTTGACGGCCCCATCCACCGCCTCGCCACCATCGACGCACCCGCCATCTACAGCCCGCCCGTCGAAGTCGAACAGCTTCCCAACCCCCAGCGCGTCCTCAAAGCCGCCCTCGCCGCCGTCGAATAAAAAGTAGACGCGGCGTCCCGCCGTGTTCCCTCCTCCCTCATTCCCTAACTCCCTCACTCCCTCTCCATGGCCAACATCATCGAAATGCCGAAACTCAGCGACACCATGACGGTGGGTACGCTGGTCAAGTGGCTCAAAAAAGAAGGCGATGTCGTCAAATCCGGCGACAACCTCGCCGAAGTCGAAACCGACAAGGCCACGATGGAGCTCGAATGCTTCTTCGACGGCACGCTCCTGAAAATTTTCGCCGAAGCCGGCTCCCAGGTCGCCCTCGGCGCCCCCCTCTGCGCCGTCGGCAAACCCGGCGAAACCGTCGAAGCCCCCGCCTCCGCCGCCCCGGCTCCGGCCGCCAAGGAAGAGCCCAAGAAGGAAGCCTCTGCCAAGGCTGAAACCGCTCCCCAGCAGGCCGCCTCCGCTGAAAATAAGGAAGCCGAACTCAAAAAGCCTTCCGCCGACGCCGCTCCTTCATCCTCTTCCGCTCCCGCCGCCCCGGCCCGCGCCGAAGGCGAACGCGTCAAGATCTCCCCCCTAGCCAAAAAGCTCGCCGACGAAAAGGGCATCGATCCTTCCTCCGTCACCGGCTCCGGCCCCGGCGGACGCATCGTGCGCGCCGACATCGAAGCCGCCGCCAAGAACCCCAAGCCCGCCTCCTCCAAGAGCGGTGCCCCGGCCGCCGCCTTCTCCGGCGGCACCGTCGGAGCCAAGGGACCGATCCAAGACGAACGCACTGTCGCCGTCTCCACCATGCGTGGCGTAATCGGCAAGCGCCTCCTCGAGTCCAAGACCACCATCCCTCACTTCTACTTGGAAATCGAAGTGGACGCCGAGCCCCTCATGGCGCTCCGCGAGCAGCTCAACAAAGGCCTCGAAAAGGCCGGCGTTAAACTCTCCGTCAACGACTTCATCCTCAAGGGCAGCGCCGAAGCCCTCCGCCGCGTGCCCGACGTCAACGCCGCCTGGGAAGGCACGCAGATCCGTTACTTCGGTGCGGCCCACGTATCCTTCGCCGTGGCCCTGCCCGACGGTCTGATCACCCCGGTCGTCCGCGACGCCCACGACAAGTCGATCTTCCAGGTCAGCAGTGAAGCCAAGTCCCTCGGCAAGCTCGCCAAGGATAAGAAGCTCAAGCCCGACCAATTCACCGGCGGCACCTTCTGCGTGTCGAACCTCGGCATGATGGGCATCCCGAAGTTCTTCCCGATCATCAACCCGCCCAACGCCGCCATCCTCGGCGTCGGCACCACGGTGACCAAGCCCGTCGTCAAAAACGGCCAGATCGTCGTCGGCCAGACCCTCACTCTGACCCTGTCCGCCGACCACCGCGTGGTCGATGGCGCCGTCGGCGCGCAGTTCCTTGCCGCCCTGAAGGCCGTCCTTGAGAGCCCCGCGTTGCTACTCGTCTAAAACGCCTCCGCCGTTTCACAAAAAAGCCCGGCCTACCAAGGCCGGGCTTTTTTGTTGCCTGGAGGCGGGGACCTCACGGTCCCGTCTTTTATCGCCTCAAATCACCCCTCCGCACGCTGCTGCGCATCCGCCTCAATCAACGCCTTCACGCGATCCAGTTCGGCCTTCACCTGCGTCTTCACCGTCGCCAGTTCCGCGGCGGTCTTCACCGGTGCGCTCGCAAACACATAGAACTTCATCTTCGGCTCGGTGCCGCTGCCGCGCGCCGCGAAACTGTATCCGTTGGCCAGCGTGACCACGTAAAGATCCTGCTTCGGGATAGCCTCTCCGTCGTTGTCCTTGAAGACCTCGACACCGAAGTCCTGAAACTTGGTCACGCCCACGTCGCCGAACGCCTTCGGCGGAGCCGAGCGGTAGGTCTCGAGGATGCGCTTGATCTTGGCCGCGCCGCTCGCGCCTTCGTAATAAAGGTTCACCACGCCTTCGAGGCAGAAGCCGTATTTCAGATAAACCTCGTCGAGGTATTCGATGACCGTCTTGCCCTGCGCCTTCACCGCCGCGCACAGCTCGGCAAACATCAGGCACGCGGCGTTGCCGTCCTTGTCGCGCACGTAGTCGTTCGGCAAATACCCGTAGCTCTCTTCGCAGCCAAACGCGTAGAACGTGCTGTGCTTCTGGAGCAACTTCACCCGCGTGGCGAACGGCGTCGCATCGTAGTCGAGGGCGATCCCCTGCTCTTTCAACAGCGCCGCTTTCAACTGCTCCTCGTAACCGCGGATCTTGCCCGCGATCCATTTGAAACCGGTGAGCGTGTTGATGACTTTCACGCCGTGGCCGCGGCCGATCGCGTCCTGCAACGAGGTCGTCACAAAGGTCTTCACGATGGCCACGCTTTGCGAACCGGCGGCGGGGATGATTCCCAGCTCCTTGTATTTGGTAAGCCGATACTCCGCCAGCAGGGCGCCGATCTGGTTGCCCGTGAGCAGATGCTGTTTACCGTCGGGCCCGCGCACCGAGACACCCATGCGGTCGCAGTCCGGATCCGTCGCGAGCACGACGTCGAGGTTTTCCTTCTCCGCCAGCTTCATCGCGAGCGAAAGCGCCTCGGCATTCTCGGGGTTGGGCGATTTCACCGTCGGGAAACGCGCATCAAAAGCCACCTGCTCCTGCACTTCGTGAACCTCGGCGCCGGCATGGATGAGCAGGGGCACCGACATCACGCCACCCGTGCCGTGGATGTTGGTGAAGGCGACCTTGAGCTTCGTTTTCTTGAAGACCGACGGATCAATCGCGGCCTGTGTCGCCACCGCGAGGTAGGCGTCGTCTGCGGGACGCCCGAGCGTGACCACGCGGCTGAGATCCTTCTCCAAAAACGCCGCGAGCCCGGAGAGCGAAACCGCGTTCACCTCGTTCACAATTCCTTTGTCATGCGGGGCCACGACCTGCGCGCCGTCCTCGAAGTAGGCCTTGAAGCCGTTGTCGTGGGGCGGATTGTGGCTCGCCGTGATGACCACGCCGGCGTGGGCCTTCAAGTAGCGCACCGAAAAGCTGAGCTGCGGCGTCGAGCGCGGACCTTCAAAGATGTAGGCGTTGCCGCCGAGCTTCGTCCAGGCGGAGGCGGCCAGTTCGCAGAAATGGCGCGAGAAGTGACGCACGTCGTGGGCGATGACCAGCGAAGGAGCCTCGGCGCGACCGGCGGCCGTCAGGTATTTTTTCGTGTAGCGGAAGAGGCCGATGGTCGCGCGCGTCAGTGTGAAATCGTTGAGGATGTTGCTGCCGATGGCCGCATAAGCGGGCGTGCCCTGCCCAGTGGGCGTGCCGGTCTCCACGGAAGTCGGCAAAAGACCGATGGTGCGTCCGCGGATGCCGCCGGTGCCGAATTCAAGATCCTTGTAGAAACGGTTGTTCAGCTCTTCCCACGCGCCCTTGGCGACGAGTTCGTCGATGCTGGCAACCGCCCACGCGGGCAGCGATGCGCCCAGCCAGGTGGCTAGGTTTTTGGCGGTCTCGGGAAGAATTTTACCGGCCTGGCCGGCGGCTTGGATGGCGGGAAGGGTGCTCATGGGAAAATGTGGGAATTATTCGAGATACAGACCGACGGAGATCGCGGGTTTGGCGGGGAGTTTTTTCCAGGCGTCGGCAAAAGAATCCTCGTCGTAACCGAAGAGAGGAGACACCTCGATGGCGAAGGGCGGCAGGTTCGTTTCGTCGGCGGAAACAGTAGCACCGTTGGCCTTGAGCCAGCGGGTGAACTGGCGGAGCTGGTCGTCGGCGCAGGTCTTGGGCGAATCGAGTCCCTCGGCATTTTTCACCGGTGAAAAATCGTCTTCGCGGCGGGTTTCGATGATGACGGGATTCTTGGCGAAGGGCAGCGCGTCGAAAACAAACATCTCGAACTTCACGCCGTTGGCCTTCTCGGGCTTCACTGCGTTGCCGGACGCATCGACGGTCGGGATCTTTTTGTCGGCGCGGTGGAAGGCGAGCGAGTTGTCGCCACGCGCCATGCGGCGGATGAATTTTGTATCCAGAATATGGATCGCGATGCTGCCGGCGATATAGCGCAAAGCGCCGGTCGCCGGATCGACTTCCTCCTGGTAGCTCTTGGGCAGGTCGGAGTATTCGATGACGATGCTCTGGCCGTTTTGCGTGCAAAAGTGGCCGACTTTTTCTCCGGCGTAGGCCTTGGCGACCATCTTGCTCGACATCTCGGAGCCGCGCAGGATGTGCCAGCCGATGAAGGCGGGGTCGATGCCGCGCACGAGGGGGTTGTCCACCTGGAAGTAACTGAGGATGTCGATGCCCTCCTTCTCCATGAGGTCGAGCGCGCCGCTGCGATCAAGGGCGCGGAGCGAACCGCCGTGACCATCGGGCGACATCGCGATAGTGCCCTTGGTTTCGAGCATGATTTTGCCTTCAAGCGTGACGGCGGGCATACGCCCTTGGCGGAAGAAATGAACCTGTTCCTTGGCGAGTCCGAAGTAGCCATTCTCAACGAAGAACGACTCGGTGGCCGCGTGGTTCATGTTGCTCGTCATGATGAACCAGTGGATGGGCTTGCCGTAGCGCGTGCCGGCGGCGCGGACCTTCTCGGCGAACACTTGGAATAGGCTCTTCTGCTTGATCGGCGTGACGGGGAACGTGCCCTTGGGTCCGTCGTAACCGAGACGAGTGCCCTGCCCGCCTGCGACGGTGAACGCCGCTACGCGACCGGCGCGGAGCGCGGTTTCGCCGGCGACTTTGGCGTCGGCCCAGGCTTTGGCGTCGCCGCCGTTTTCGGGGCGCAGTTCGTATGGCGCGGGGGCGAGTCCGTTGAGGTCGAGACCAATGGCGGCGTCCTTGGCGAGCAACGTGCGGGTGAGGCGGTCGATCTCGGCGAGATCGATCTCGGCAGCCTCGTCGAGGAGGGTCTGCTGCGCATCGGGCGCTAGTTCGTTGTAAAATGAAAAAACGTGCCCTTGTCCGGCGCGTTCAAATGCTTCGATCAGCGAGGGTTTCGACATGGGAAAAGGTGCTTCGGATGGAGCCATGCGCGGACGGGCGCGGCAACGCCTTTTTAGTTCATAAAAAGGCCCGGCACAAATGCCGGGCCTTTGGAGGCTGAAAACGCCAATCGGATCAGACTGCGACCGAAGGCAGGCTCCAGATGTCCTTCGCGTATTCGGCGATGGTGCGGTCGCTGGAGAACTTGCCGACGCGCGCGGTGTTGAGGATCGCCATCTTGGCCCAGCGGGCGGTGTCGCGATAGGCGATATCGACCTGTTCGTGGGCTTTGACGTAGCTGCGGTAGTCGGCGAGCACCTTGTAGGGATCGCCGCCGTCGAGCAGGCTGTGGTGAAGCGCGCCGAAGGCGTGGCTTTCGCCGGGGGTGAAGTAGTCGGAACCAAGCCAATCCACGATGGCGCGGAGTTCGTCGTCGGCACCGTAGTAGTTCCACGGGTTGTAGCCTTCGGCATCGAGCTTCTCGACGTCGGGCACCTTGAGACCGAAGATGAAGATGTTGTCGTCGCCGACTTCCTCACCGATCTCGACGTTGGCACCATCGAGCGTGCCGATGGTGAGCGCGCCGTTGAGGGCGAGCTTCATGTTGCCCGTGCCGGAGGCCTCTTTACCGGCGGTCGAAATCTGCTCGGAGAGATCGGCGGCGGGGATGATGCGTTCGGCGAGCGAGACGCGGTAGTTGGGAAGGAAGGCGACCTTGAGCTTTCCGCCGATCTTCGCGTCTTTGTTGATGCGGTCGCCGATGACGTTGATCGCGCGGATGATGTTTTTCGCGAGGTCGTAACCGGGGGCTGCCTTGGCACCGAAGACGAACACGCGCGGCACGATGTCGAGCGACGGGTTCTGCAGGAGGCGGCGGTAGAGCGTGAGGATGTGCAGCAGGTTCAGGTGCTGGCGCTTGTATTCATGGAGGCGCTTGATCTGCACATCGAAGAGCGCGTCGGGCGAAACCTCGACGCCGCACTCGGCTTTGATGACGGCGGCGAGATCGACTTTGTTGGCACGCTTGATCGCCATGAACTCCTTCTGGAAATCGGCCTTGTCGGCAAACTTCTCAAGGCCGCGGAGGACGTCGAGATCACGGGCCCACGTGGTGGGCGAACCAAGTTTCGAGGTGATGAGCGCGGAGAGACGCGGATTGCAGTCGAGCAGCCAGCGACGAGGCGTGATGCCGTTGGTCTTATTCTGGAATTTGCCCGGGTAGAGGTTGTCGAAATCGGGGAAGAGATCCTTCTTCAGCAATTCGGTATGGAGCGCGGCTACACCGTTGACGGCGTGCGAACCGACGACTGCGAGGTTCGCCATGCGGAAAGACTTCGAGCCGCCTTCCTCGACGAGCGAGAGGATGGACTTCTTTTGATTATCGCCCGGCCACTTGGCCTCGACCGTCTCCATGAGGCGGCGGTTGATCTCGTAGATGATCTGGGTGTGGCGCGGGAGAACGCGCGTGAAAAGCGGAACGCCCCACTTTTCGAGGGCTTCGGGGAGCAGCGTGTGGTTGGTATAACCAAAGGTCGTGGTGACGATCGACCAGGCGTTTTCCCAAGTGAAATTGTGCTCATCCAGGAGGATGCGGAGGAGCTCGGCGACGGCGACGGCGGGATGCGTGTCGTTGAGCTGCACGGCGACCTTGGCGTCGAAGTTTTGCCAGGTGTTGCCGGCGATGCGGAAGTGGCGGCGGATGATGTCGCGCAGCGAACAGGCGACGAAGAAATACTGCTGCACGAGGCGCAGTTCCTTGCCGTTCTCGGTTTTATCGTTCGGGTAAAGCACCTTCGAGACAGTCTCACCGATGGCCTTCTCACGCACGGCGTCCACATAGCCGCCGCTGTTGAACGCGACCAGGTCGAACTCCTCGGTCGAGCGCGAGGCCCAGAGGCGGAGCAAGTTCACCGTGGCCGTGCCGTAGCCGGCGATCGGAATGTCGTAGGGCACGCCAAGAATGGTTTTGAAATCGACCCAGTGCGGGCGGGAGTTGCCCTTGTCGTCGAAGACGTTTTCCACGCGGCCGTAAATCTGCACGTCGGTGGTGTATTCAGGGCGGACCACTTCCCACGGGGTGCCGAAAATCATCCAGTTGTCGGGATGCTCGACTTGGTGGCCGTGGACAAACTCCTGTTTGAAGAGGCCGAATTCATAGTGAATGCCGTAGCCGATGGCGGGCAGGTCGAGAGTAGCGAGCGAATCGAGGAAACACGCGGCGAGACGGCCGAGACCGCCGTTGCCGAGGCCCATGTCCACTTCGCTCTCGCGAACGGACTCCCAATCGACGCCGAGATCTTTCAACGCACCGCGCGCTTCGTCGTAGAGGCCGGTGTTGTAGAGATTGTTCTCGAACAGGCGACCCATGAGATATTCGAGCGAGAAATAGTAGAGGCGGCGGACGTTCTGTTTGTTGTGGACGCCTTGGGTCTTGATAAGACGGGCGAGGATTTGCTCGCGCACGGCGAGCGAGGTGGCGATCCACCAGTCGCGCGGTTTGGCGGTCTTCAAATCACGGGCAAGCGTGAAGGTCAGATTACGCAGGATGGCTTGCTTGAGATCACCGCACCCCGTCACTCCATTGACTTGAGTCGTAATGACCTCGGCGGCTGCGGTTTCAGGTTTTTTCTTCTTCGATTTGGTAAGTAATGCCATGTGAAATTGGATGGGTTTGAGCCGGAACAACAAGAAACGTGCCAGTCTATGGCACGCGGTCAGGTTCTTTATTCGATTAATAACTCAAAATGACAGCCTGAAAACACGCGCGGCACCGCATTGTCACCGCTGGAAGCGGCGCGCCAACTCGCCGTGACTCAATTCGATATGTGTCGGCGTGCCGCCGGGACTGGTAAGCGGCGCACGGCAGGCGAACAACTGCGCCACGAGCCCGAGCATGGCGGCCTCGCTGGCGACATCACCGAGACGCACGGCCCGCGCGGCGGCGAGTCGGGCAAGTTGTTCGCGCGCCACGTCGATTTTACGCTCTTGCAACTGACCGTCGCGCAACGCGCCGAGCAACTCGCGCACAAACGGCTCCGCGTCGGCCGGCTCCATCCAAGCAGGCACGCCTTCGATGCGGAAAAAATTACGGCCAAATTCCACGACCTCGAAACCGTGGCCGTTAAGGAACTCCAACCGGTCGATCAGCAGCGCACTCGCGATGGGGTCCAGTTGCAGCGGCACCGGCAGCAACAAGCGCTGGCTCGGCACCGCGCCTTCGCTGAACTGCGCCTGCAACCGCTCGAACCAAATGCGCTCATGCGCGGCGCGGCGGTCGAGCAGGACAAGACCCGCTTTGGTTTCGAACAATGCATAGGCGCCATGGGCGAGTCCGAGGAAACGCCATGCCGGATTGGAGATGGAAGGTCCGGACGCTTTGGGCGGCAGGTTGGACGCGTTGTCCCCAACGCGCCGCTCGACCACGCTGGCAGGCGCAATCGGCGCGAGTTTCGGCGCCGCCATCACGGGGCGCACCATCGCGAACGGCGACGGAGTCACATCCACCTGCATGCGCGGCGCGGGTGCGGGTGAGACCGTCACGGTCGCTTCGCCCAATTCGCGCAATCTAGCCAGCACACTGCGGATCACGAAGCCACGCACCGCGGTCTCCGAGCGGAAACGCACTTCGCGTTTCGACGGGTGCACGTTCACATCGACGGCCGCCGGATCGATTTCAAAAAAGACAAACGCGAGCGGATAACGTCCCTTCGGCAACGACTCGTGGTAGCTTTCAATCAGCGCGTAATTGATCGCCTTGGTGTCCACGGGGCGTTGGTTGATGAACGTGATCATCTCGTGGCGCGTGGAGCGGCCCGTGCCGGGCTTGCCGATGAGTCCTGTCAGCTTCATGCCGTTTTCCGCTGCGTCGATGGTCGTAAGTTCGTTGGCGAGCTGACGACCGAAAATCTCCGTCACGCGTCCGAGCAAATCGGCGCACTCCGGTGAGCGGAAAATCACGCGTCCATCCTCGATCAATGTGAACGCGACCTTAGGGAAGGCCAACGCGTAGAGTCGCACACCGGTGATGATGTGCGCGGCCTCGGTCTGGTCGGTCTTCAGAAATTTGCGCCGCGCCGGAACGGAGTTGAACAACTGCGCGACCTCGATGCGCGTGCCGACCGCACGGCCGCAGTCGTGGACGTGGACGAACTTGCCGCCGTTGACCAGAATCTCGGAGCCCACGTCGGAGCCGGCCTCGCGCGTCTGTAGTGTAAATCTAGATACGCTAGCGATGGACGGGAGCGCCTCGCCACGAAACCCGAAGCTGGCGAGGCGGTTGAGATCGTCGGCCTCGCTGATTTTGCTGGTCGCGTGGCGTTCGAGGGCGAGCAGCGCGTCATCGCGCGACATGCCGTGGCCGTTGTCCTCGATTCGCATGAGCGAGCGTCCGCCGTGGCGGAACTCGACTTCGACGCGCGTGGCGCCGGCGTCGATGGCGTTTTCGACGAGCTCCTTCACCACCGCCGCGGGGCGCTCGATCACCTCGCCGGCGGCGATCTGATTGGCGACCCGGTCGGAGAGAATGCGAACCTTCGCCATCGAATCAGCCCAGCAGCTTCGTCCAGCGGGCGAATTGTTTTTTCACCTGCGCGGGGCCGGGCATGCCGGTGCCGCGGCGTTTGTCCATGGCGCGCTTCAAGTCGAACACCACGGCCCAGTCGTCGGCGTAGCCGGGGTGGATTTTCTTCACCTCGGCGGTCGGGAGTTTGTCGAGGGGGAGCTTGAGCGTCTCTGCGAGTTTCACTACGGAACCGACGGCGTGATGCGCCTCGCGGAAGGGCACGCCGCGATCAACAAGGTAGTCGGCGAGATCGGTCGCGAGCAGCGCGGGATCGGACACCGCCTCGGCGCAACGGGCGCGGAAGATCGTCATGCCTTCGATGGTGCCGGCGAGCACGTCGGCACAAAGCGCCGTCTGGTCGAAACTGTCGAACACCGGCGGTTTGTCCTCCTGGAGATCGCGGTTGTAGGTGAGCGGCAGGCCCTTCGTGAGAACGAGGAGCGGATGGAGGTTGCCCTGGAGACGCGCCGACTTGCCACGCAGGAGTTCGCAGGAGTCGGGGTTTTTCTTCTGCGGCATGAGCGAGGAGCCGGTGCAGAAGGTGTCGGGCAGATCGATGAACTTGAACTCGACGCTGGACCAGATGATGAGGTCCTCGGCAACGCGTGACATGTGCACGCCGAAGAGCGCGCAGGCGGTGGCGAACTCGATGAAAAGGTCGCGGTCGGCGACGGTGTCCATGGAGTTTTGCGTGACGCGAGGGCGACCCTTGGCGTCAACGAAGCCGAGCTGTTTCGCGGTGAACTCGCGGTCGATGGGCAGCGTGGTGCCGGCGATGGCACCGGAGCCGAGGGGGCACCAGTTGGCGTGGTCGGCGATCTCGGTGAAACGTGCGCGGTCGCGCTCCAGCATCTCCAGATAGGCGAAGAGGTGGTGCGACAGGAAAACGGGCTGGGCGCGCTGGAGGTGAGTGTAGCCGGGAATGAGCACGTCGCCGTCGCGTTTCGCCACGGAAAGGATCGCGCGTTGGGCGCCGAGGATTTTGTCGGAGAGAACGGCGCAGGCATGCTTGAACCACAGGCGCATGTCGGTCGCGACTTGGTCGTTGCGGCTGCGGGCGGTGTGGAGCTTGGCGGCGGCGGGGACGTTTTTGGTGAGCGCCTGCTCGATGTTCATGTGCACGTCTTCAAGTTGCGTGCTCCACGTGAACTTGCCGGCGGTGATCTGAGCGAGAATACCGTCGAGGCCGGCATGAATGGCGTCGCGCTCCTTGGCGGTGATGAGGCCGACGTGCGCGAGCATGGCCGAGTGGGCTTTGCTGCCCGCGATGTCGAACGGCGCGAGCCGGTGGTCGAACGAGACGGACTCGCTGAATTTCAGCATCAGTTCGGCCGGGCCGGCACTGAACCGGCCGCCCCAGGTTGCTTGAGATTTCTTCGACATAAATGAGAACCGAAAGCAGACGCGCCCGCCCCACCCTGCGCAATGCGAAACCGGCCCTGCTCAGGTCACGGTCTTGAAAAACCGGTTCACCTCCGCAAGCGCTTCACTCATGGCAAAGGGCTTTTGGAGATAACCCTTCGCACCCGCCCGCAGGATTTCGGTCTTCAAATTGGCTTCAAGGTGACCGCTCATGATGAGGGCGTTCACTTGAGGCGAATGATCTTTGATTTTCAAAAACGCCTCCCATCCGCTCATGCGCGGCAGGCCAAGATCGATCACCACCAGCGAAATACGATGCGCGTTGCGAATGAACTCATCGACCGCCTCCACCCCGTCGCGCGCTTTGATGACCGTGAAACCGTTGCGGGTGAGCAAAAAACTCAACGCCTGCAACAACGTGTCTTCGTCATCCACCAATAAAACCGTGCGTTCCTTCGCGGCCACGGACTCGACAACCGCCACCGGCGGTTCAGCCGCGGAAACGACGTCAGCCAACGCGGGCAGATAAAGTCGAAACACCAGCCTGGGCCCCGAAAAACTATCAATCTCCAGATGCCCTCGATGGCTGGCCATGATGCTGTGGACCACCAACACCGAAAGATCGCGGCGGCGTTCCACAAATCGCACCGCCGCATCCCAGCTGCCAGGCCGCTCACCTTCGACAAACGCCTTCGCCGTCGGTTCTACACACAGCCCGAGACTCACATAGGACGGCTCGCGCGCATCAGAAAATTTCGTTCGCACCTCCGCCCCTTCCACCAGCCGCGTGGTAAATAGAATGCGTCCGCCGTCACCGGTGAGTTCACGCGCTTTTTGCCCGAGATTCGCGAGCACATGATGAAACTGCTGCGGATCAAGCGAGACCGGCGGCAGATCCTCGGCCAGATCAAGCGACACTTCGATGCCGGGCGTGATCGTTTCACCCGCCATGCGGAAAAACTCTTTCACAAACTCACCCACCGCCACGCGCTGAAAACACAACTCTTCGCGGCGCGACAAATGCAAGGTCTGCCGGATCAGATTGGCCGCGCGACGCACCGCGTGATCGATTCCGCCGACCGCCGTGTTGAGCCGGTTCGTGTCCAGCGTGCCGTCCTGCAAAAAGGCCGTGTAGCCCAGAATAATCGAGAGCAGGTTGTTGAAATCGTTGCTGATATCAGCGGCCAGCGCGGTGAAATTTTCCGCCTGCTGATGCTGGCGCAACTGCGGCACCCCGCCCGCTTGACGGGTGAGATCAAGCAGCGTGGTGAGACGGTAGGTTTTCCCGTCAAGCGACCTCAGGCGCGTGTCCGAAACATGGGCAAAAAGCGGGCGGCCACTCTTGTGCAGATAGGTGTTTTCAGCCGTCGCCGCATCGTCGCCGGCGATAAACGCCGTGTGCGCCACCGAACCACGAACCGCCGCCTCCGCTGCGGACAGCCGCATGATATGCAGCCCCGCAAGCTCCTCCATCGTGTAGCCGGAGGCCTCGGCAAACGCGGCATTCACCGACAAGATAATCCCGCGTTCGTCAGTGAGACATAATCCGATCGTCGAACGCGTCCAAAACTCCGTAAGCAATCCGCCCAGTCCGGCGGGCAAAGTCATGGTGACCGGCGGCGTGGAATTCACCTCGGCTAAAGAGCGGTCCACACGCGAACTCATACGGACCAGTGCAGAACAATCGGTTTCTCCACCTGCGGGTGCAGGCTTTGGTGAACCGGGCAATGATGCGCGGCATGCTCGAGCAATTTCTCCAAAGCCTCGGTTTTGCCGATGGGCAACCACACCGTGGTCGCCAGCCGAACGATCCGTCGCGGCGCATCGGACGACATCTCCTTGGTCACCTCATAGCGCAATCCATTCAATTCGACACCCTGCTTGCGCGCCACGATCGCCATCGTGGTGGCGATGCACGTGGCCAGTGCGGTGGCCACCAGGTCGGTCGGTGAAAACGCCTCACCCCGCCCTTGATTGTCCTTCGGTGCATCGGTCACGAGGGTGTTGCCCGAAGGATCATGCGTGGCGACGCAGTGCAGTTCGCCCTGATATTCGCCGGTGATTTTAACCATGCGCAAAACCTCAATCGTTTTGCGAAGCTGGCAACAGCCAACTTTTGCAAAATGGCGCGCCTGGCGGGATTCGAACCCACGACCACCAGCTTAGAAGGCAGGTGCTCTATCCAGCTGAGCTACAGGCGCCCTTGCAAAACAGCCCGAGCGTTAGCGGCCCGCTCCCGCTCCGACAAGGGCAAAGGCAACGTTGACCCTCCGCGCGCCACGCCGCTACCAACACGCTTCGTCATGAGCATCACCCTTCCGCCCTGCCCGCACTTGCCCGCGCCCCGCGATCAGATGACCGCGAGCGCCTTCAGCGAACACGGCGAATCGCGCGATGCCGGCTTCTATTTAACAGCTCTCGAATACGGTCACTACCTTTGGCAACGCGGTTTCGCCGCCCGTGCCATTCTATGCCTCGACCGCGCGATGGGCGCCGACGTGCAGGCAACCGACCCCATCGTGCACACCTGGCCCATTCCCTACGCCGCGATGGCCTGGTTCCTCGCGCACACCCCCGACGGCGTGTTCATCGGCAACCCGCGCGTTCATTTCCAACACTACGCCGACCGCCTTAAAGCCCCCCGCCGCGACATCCGCCACGCCCGCGCCTGGGCCTGCTGGGCACTCACCCGCCGACTGCGTCCCCATCTCCCCGCCGACCCCAAACACGCCGTGATCGAACCAACCGAAACCGAAATCGCCACCGCGCTCGACGCCCACGGCCTGCCCGCCGAAAGCGCCCTCTGGCGCAACGTCCTGCTCCGCTGCAACCCCGTGCCGCCTCCACTTTAATCCCGAAAGAAAAAACCTTCCGAAAGGACGCTTGACAGTCGTTAGGCGGATTCTACGGTCTGCCCTCTTTCCTATTTCCGGGGTGATAGCTCAGCTGGTTAGAGCGTCTGCCTGTCACGCAGAAGGTCGCGGGTTCGAGTCCCGTTCATCCCGCCAGTTTAAAAAAGGCCTATCCTCTTCGGATAGGCCTTTTTTCATTAGTAGACTGAAACTTCCGCATTTTATCCATTTGGCAGCATTTAGCCCATTTGGGGCCATTTTGGCCGATTTTTACGAAAAATCTGCCACTAACCTGTCACTAAAATCGGGCTGAGATTGCGTCCGACACGACGAGCCCCAAAAGCCGCAAAGGCTGGTGAGGCGACCGATAACACAGAATGGTCACATGCGGGCAGGGACCATTGCCACCTCCTTTTGAAGCGGGGGCCCCGGTGGCTTGCTTGTTTTCGGGTGGTAGTGTCCGGAAAGTTCAGCAAAAAGACGGATCATGGTAGTTGGTGAGGTGGAAACAGGAACCCACCAACCGAAGGCAACACCATGAACCGTCCGAAGAAGGACATTATGATGAGCATGAACACGCGCGAGCAAATGCTGGCGCTTTTACAAGACGACGAGGCGATCAAGCAGCTGCTGCAAACGACGATCCAGGCGGCCTTGGAGGCCGAGATGGACGAGGCGT
>CAMBLN010000030.1 GCA_945868215.1 Opitutus sp. GAS368 | reverse complement strand
CTCCGATACCGGCTACTACGACGCCATCATCGGAAAAATCATCCGCACGCGCGACTACTGGGTTGGCGAGTGGGCCGGCAAACTCGGCTGGTTCATCTACCCGACGCAGACCAACTTCATTTTCGCCGAGCCGAAAAACGCGAAGGGCGAAACCGGTCCCGCCGTCGCGAAGTCGCTCTACGATTTCTTCGTCGCGCAGAAGATCCTCGTGCGTGCGTTCCCCAGCCACGCCTTGACCGCCCCATTCCTGCGCATCAGCGTCGGCAGCGACGACGAAATGTTCGCCGTCAACAAAGCAATCGAAGCATGGCTCGCAACATAACCCTCACCCGCAAGACTGCCGAAACCGACATCCAGCTCACGCTCGAAGTCGATGGCACCGGCGTGTCCAAGATCGACACCGGTGTGCCGTTCTTCGACCACATGCTCACGCTGTTCGCGAAGCACGGCCTGTTCGACCTCGACGTGAAATGCGTCGGCGATGTCGCGGTCGATTATCACCACACCGTCGAAGACGTCGGCCTCGTGCTCGGTGACGCCTTCAAAAAAGCCCTCGGCGACAAGCTCGGCATCAAACGCTACGGCTTCTTCCTGCTGCCCATGGACGAATCCCTTTCGCGCGTCGCCGTGGACATCGGCGGACGCCCGCACCTCGTTTACCAAGTCGAGGCACCCACGCAGTTCGTGCGCGATTTTAACATCATTCTCGTGAAGGAATTCGCCCGCGCGTTCAGCAACGCGCTCGGCTGCAACCTGCACATCACGCTCGAATACGGCGAAGAGCCGCATCACGTCGCCGAGGCGATCTTCAAGGGCCTTTCGCGCGCCCTCGACGCCGCCACGCAGATCGATCCGCGCACCGCGGGCCAGTTGCCATCGACCAAGGGCAAAATATAAGTCCCATAGGTCTTATAGGACCCATAGGACCTATTGTTTTTCAGAATGCCCACCATCGCCGTCATCGACAACGGACTTTGCAACCTCGGCAGTGTCGTCAAGGCCTTCGAGGCCGTGGGCGCCACGCCGAAGGTCGTGCGCACGCCTGCCGAAGTGACCGCCGCCAACGCCGACGGCCTCGTGCTTCCCGGTGTCGGCGCGCTCACCGATTGCGTGGCGTCGCTCAAGGCCAGCGGACTCGCCGCGACCGTGCGCGACTGGATCGCCGCCGACCAGCCGTTTCTCGGGGTGTGCCTCGGCATGCAGGCGCTCTTTGATTCATCGGAAGAGGGCAACACCGCCGGTCTCGGAATTTTCCCCGGCAAGGTGAAACGCTTCGTGCGTCCGCCCGAGTTCAAGATCCCTCACATGGGCTGGAACACCGTGCGCTTCGTGCAGCCGGATTCGCCGCTCCAAGCCGGTCTGCGCGCCGACGACGAATCGTTCTATTTCGTGCACAGCTTTTACTGCGAGCCCGCCGACAAATCCCTCGTCCTCGCGGAATGCGATTACGGCGGTGCGTTCACGGCCGCCATTGCGCGCGGACGCTGTTTCGCGACGCAATTCCACCCTGAAAAGAGTCAGGCCAAGGGCCTGCAACTCTACCGGAATTTTGCGTCCGCTGCCGCCGGTTCGTTGGTCTGATTCCGGTAGCAGCCGAGGTAACGAGGCTGGCATGATAGCCATCCCGCAGCCTCCTCACGTCAGCTGCTACGTGAGCGCACTCCAACACATTTGCTAACGGCCCCGGTTGTTTTGCTAATGTCACGGTAAAGTATCCGGGCGCGGGGTGACTTTGTTTTGCATCCGGATCAGATTTTGCTCTGTTGCTTAAACATATGGCTAATTTCGCTACCCTTAAGCTCGACGATAAAGAAGTAACCCTGCCGGTCGTAACCGGTTCCGAAGGCGAGAAGGGCATCGATATCGGCAAGTTGCGGGCGGAAACGGGCTACATCACATTTGACGACGGTTTTGGTAACACCGGTTCCTGCACCAGCAAGATCACCTACATCGACGGCGAGGTCGGCATTCTGCGCTACCGCGGTTACCCCATCGAGCAGCTCGCCGAGAAGTCGAACTTCGTCGAAACCGCCTATCTCGTCACCCAAGGCGAACTGCCCACCAGCGACCAGCGCTCCAAATTCTCCCGCCTGCTCACCCAGCACGCGCCCCTGCGCGAAGGCATGCTGCGTTTCATCCAGAGCTTCCCGCGCGACGCCCACCCGATGGCCGTGCTGTCCGCGACGATCAACGCCCTCGGCGCCTATTATCCGCACCTCGCGAGCAACAATCACCAGCGTGACCTCGAGCACTTCGACGAAGCCGCCGCGATCGCCATTTCGAAAGTCCGCACGATCGCCGCGCATTCGTTCCGTGTGAACAACGGCCTGCCGTTCAACTACCCGCGCCCCAACATCGGTTACTGCGAGAACTTCCTGCACCTGATGTTCTCCGAGCCGTATAACGAATACGTGCCCACCGCCGAGGTCGCCTCCGCGCTCAATCTCTTCCTGCTCCTCCACGCCGACCACGAGCAGAACTGCTCCACCTCGACCGTGCGCATGGTCGCCTCCGCCGGTGCCAATCTCTTCGCCTCGGTTTCCGCCGGTGTGAACGCGCTCTGGGGTCCGCTCCACGGCGGCGCCAACATGGCGGTGCTCGAGATGCTCCAGAACATCCACGACGACGGCGACGACGGCACGCGTTTCATCGCCGCCGCGAAGTCCGGCAAGGGCGACCGCTTGATGGGCTTCGGCCACCGCGTGTATCGCAACTACGACCCGCGCGCGAAGATCATCAAAGCCTCGTTCTACAAGGCGCTCGCCTCGCTCAACATCAAAGACGATCCCCTTCTCAACATCGCCATGAAGCTCGAGGAGGTTGCGCTCAGCGACGAGTATTTCATCTCGCGCAAACTCTACCCGAACGTCGATTTCTACTCCGGCCTCATCATGCGCGCCCTCGGCATCCCGATGAACATGTTCACGGTGATGTTCGCCATCGGCCGCATGCCCGGCTGGATCGCCCAGTGGCGCGAAGTCGCGCAGAACCCGAAGCTGAAGATCTACCGCCCGCGTCAGATCTACACCGGCGAACAGCAGCGCAATTTCATCCCGATCAACCTGCGCTGAGCCCTCTATCGGGCATTCGAACCGACAAAAAAGCCCGGCATGGAAAGGCCGGGCTTTTTGTCAGGATTTTGCCGGCTTTTCCGGCGGCGCCTTGAAGATCGAGTCGAACTCCAGTCCGGTGAGTTTTTTGATGCCGCTCAGCAGACGCCACAGGGCGAACATCATCATCGCCATGCTCGGAATGACGATCACCGGCCAGCTCAGGAAATGCATCTTGCCCAGCTCGGCGTTGAATTCCGCCGTGCCCGCGGGGCTTTTCAGAAGATAGCGCGCGAGTCCGAAATTAAGGACGGCGCTGACCAAAAAAGAAAACGCCAGCAGACAGCTCGCGTTGAACAGCAGGCGGTCGAAGTCCTTGCGGTTGCCTTTGACCGCGAGCGCATCGTCGACGCGCTGCACGTCGATGACCTGGTCGTTGTAGAGCATGGTGCGCACGAGCGGGGTTTTGGTTTTCAAGGACAGCAGCACCGCGACGCCGATCACCGCGGGGACGGCGGCCTCCTTGATGGCGAAGCCCATGCCGCTCACGTGCATCAACGCGAAGCCGCCGGTGAGCAGCACGCTCGCAAAACCGATGATCGAAATGAAGTTGGCTTTGCGGCGCTCCAGATAATCCCACACGCCATAGCCGAGCGGAAATGCCAGCGCCACCACGAGTCCGATCACGGGGCCGAGCAGCGTGTCCTTGCTCAGCTTCGACAGCACGAGGGTCGGGATGAGGATGTTGAAAACCAGATTGATCAGCAGGTTTTCTTTTTTGGCGGGAGCGGGCGCGGTCGGCATGAATGGGATGAGAGAACCACGAAACACACGAAATACACGAAAGAAAGCCTCCCTTCAAAAAAGCAGATGAGCGCGACAAGGTGACAATCGATGATCCGGGCGGATCATTTATTGTTCATCCGGGAATGGGGCGGGTGGCGGTTTTTCTTTTCGTGTATTCCGTGTGTTTCGTGGTTAACCCTTCATTCCAATCCCCATGATTCTTCTCGGCGTAAATATCGACCACTGTGCAACTGTTAGGCAGGCCCGTTATCGCGGGTATGACCAGACTGCGGTGGGTCCGGTGGAACCGGATCCGGTGGCGCTGGCGGTGCGGGCTGAGCAAGCGGGCGCCGATGGCATCACGATCCATCTGCGCGAGGACCGCCGGCATATCCAGGAGCACGATGTCTGGCGGCTGAAGGATGTGGCGAAGACGCGCATCAATTTGGAAATGGCGTGCACGCCGGCGATGATCGACTTCGCTTTGAAGGTGAAGCCGCACTCGGTGTGCGTCGTGCCGGAAAGCCGCGAGGAAATTTCCACGGAAGGCGGGTTGGATGTGGTCGCGCGCAAGTCGCAGGTGAAGGCGTGCGTGGAGGCGATGAAGGCGGCGGGGATTATCACGAGTTTGTTTATCGATGCGGATGACCGGCAGATCGAGGTCAGCGCGGAGTCGGGGGCGGAGTGGATCGAGCTGCACACCGGTGCGTGGGCTAACGCGTGGTATGGCGCGGGGAGGGGGGCGGAGCTGGCGAAATTGAAGGCGGGTGCGGAGCGGGCGCACGCGGCGGGGCTCGTCGTGAACGCGGGGCACGGGATCAATTACGACAACGTGGGCGAGATCTGCTCGCTGCCGCATGTGCATGAGTTGAACATCGGGCACACGATCATCAGCCGGGCGCTGACGACAGGGATTGAGGAGGCGGTGCGAGAGATGAAACGGCGGATGAACGGCTGAATTTTTTGCCCACGAAACACACGAAATGACACGAAAAGAAAACCACGGAGGAAGCGTCGGAAGGATTAGGTCTTTTTTTCGTGTCGTTTCGTGTGTTTCGTGGGCAGCACTCCGATGAATATTGAATTACCTCCAGGCGGGATACTGATCGGACTCGGTTCCGATCTGGTGGATGTTGCGCGCGTCGCGGGTGTGCGCGAGCGGCAGGGGGAGCGGTTTTTGAGCCGGGTGTTCACGGATGAAGAGCGGGCGTATTGCGACGGGATGAAGTATCCGGACAAGCACTACGCGGCGCGGTTTGCGGCGAAGGAGGCGGTGTCGAAGGCGTTCACGACGGGCATCGGCGCGGAGCTGGGGTGGAAGTCGATTTCAGTTTACCATGGCAGCCGGCATGAGCCGCTGGTGCGGTTGGATGAAAAGGGCGCGGCGCTGCTGCGGCAGGTGGGCGGGACGAATGTGATCCTGACGCTTTCGCATACGGACACGGCGGCGATGGCGGTTGCGGCGGTCGTGAAGGCGGTGTGAGCTGTGGTCATGACGAACGAGGCGCATCCGATTTTGAGTTGTGCGGAGGCGAGGGCGTGGGAGGCGAAGGTTTTGGGCGGAGACGAGGAGCGTGAGTGGGCGGCGATGCAGGCGGCTGGGCGTGGGGTGGCGGATGCGGTGCTGCGGGATTTTGAGGAGATCGGCGGGTTTCCGGCGGAGGGCACCGTGTTGGTGCTGGCGGGAAAAGGGCATAATGCGGGGGATGCATTGATCGCGGCGCGGCGGATCACGGAGCGGTTTCCGCAGGCGCGGGTGGAGGTGATGTTTGTCTTCGGTGAGCGGGTGTTGAGGCCGTTGGCGATGAAGGCGTGGCGGGAGTTGGGGACAGCCTCGTTACCTCGGCTGCTACCGGATGCGGAGGGTTATGATCTGGTGATCGACGGGGTGTTCGGGTTTCAGTTTCGGGCGCCGTTGGCGGAGGAGGTGGCGAAGGTGTTGCGGGAAGTGAATGCGTTGCCGGTGCGGTTGCGCGCGGCGGTGGATCTGCCGAGCGGGCTGGGCGAGACGGATGCGTTTCGGGCGGATTTCACCTATGCGACGGGCATCGTGAAGGCGCCGCTGCTGGAATTGGCGAATGCGGGAAGGCTCCGCTATGTGGATTTAGGGTTGTTTCAAGCTCATGGAGCGGAGGGGGAAGCGGAGGTTTGTCACTTATTAAGTGACAAACAGGATTGGGTGCTGACGGCGGGGGTGTTGGGGGCGTTGAAGGGGTTGAGGGCGGCGCGGAGCGACAAGCGCACTTATGGGCATGTGTTTATTGTGGGCGGGTCGCGGCAGTATCCCGGGGCGGTGTTGATGAGCGTGCTGGCGGCGTTGCGCAGCGGGGCGGGGCTCGTCACGGCGTTTGTGCCTGAATCGCTGGCGGCGGCGTTTGCGGCGCGGGCACCCGAGGCGATGTGGGTGGGGTGGCCGGAGACGCCTGACGGCGGGCTGGCGCTGGAGGGCGGTCATCTTTTGCGGGAGAAACGGGATCGCGCGGACGTGTTGTTGATCGGGCCGGGGCTCGGGCGCGAAGCGGAGACGCTCGCGCTGGCCAGGGATGTCGTGGGCGAATCGAGAATTCCCGTGGTGATCGACGGCGACGCGCTCCAGCCGGAGATCGTCGCGGCGGGCGATGCGTCCCGCATCCTCACACCGCATGCGGGCGAATATGCGCGTATCGAAAAGAGAATACCGGCGAATGCGGTGACGATCCGCAAGGGTCCGCTGACCTACGTCGAGGCGGGTGGCGCGCGCCATTATTGTTTTGCGGGAGGTCCGGTGCTCGCGCGGGGCGGGAGCGGGGATTTGCTGGCGGGATTGACGGCGGGATTGCTGGCCCAAGGGCCGGATGATCCGCTGGCGGCGGCGTGCCGCGGAGCGCTTTGGCATGGCTTGGCCGCCGACAAGCTGGCGCGGGCTCAAGGGCAGGTGGCGGTCAATACCACGCAGTTGCTTGATTATTTGGCCGCGGTTTTGCGGTAACGACACCCCCATTTCTATTCATTTCGGGCTCTGGTGAACGGGTTGGCATACTTTAGGCGGGAGGGGCGGCGGCGTTGTTCGCCGTCAATCATGCGCTTGAAAGACATTATTCATCTCGGTGTTTCCGCGACGATGGCTGCAGTCGCGTTTTATTGGGTGGGCGGGTTGCCGGTTTCTGCGGAGCCGGTGGCTGCGGTGGCCATGGATGTTTCGGCGCAACGGGAGCGACTGTCTTGGTTGCGGGCGGAGATCGCGCGGCATGACGAACTCTACTTCAAGAAAAACGCCCCCGAGATCAGTGATGCCGAGTATGACCGGCTTAAGCGCGAACTGGTCGTTTTGCAGAAGGCGTTTCCGGATGATGTGACTGCCGGCGGTAAAAAATCCAAGGCGGGGGACGACCGTAGTGGAGAATTCACTACGCACCGGCATCGCGAGGCGATGCTCAGCCTTGAGAAGGCGTATGAGGAGTCCGAGCTGCGGGCGTTCATGGCGCGTTCCGAGCGGGCGCTGCGGCAGGAGAATCTGGTTTATGTGGTTGAGCCCAAGTTCGACGGACTGGCGGTGAGTCTGACGTATGAACGCGGCCGGTTGGTGCGCGCGGTCACGCGGGGAGACGGCAGCGAAGGCGACGATGTGACCGCCAATGTGTCGATGATCGCGGGTGTTTCGCGCGAGTTGCGGACGGAGGGTGAAGGCGGGGCGAAGAATCCGATTCCGGAGGTGGTCGAGTTGCGCGGGGAAATTTATCTGACGCTGGCGGAGTTTGCGCGAATCAACGCGGAGCGCGAGGCGGGCGGCGAGGAGCCGTTTGCGCATCCGCGGAATCTCGCGGCGGGGACGCTGAAGCAAAAGGATGCGGCCCTGGTGGCGCAGCGAGGGTTGAGCCTGGCTGTTTATGGCTGGGGTGCTTGGGAAGGGGGTGCCGGCGAACCGGGGTCGCAGCAGGCGTTTCATGGGCTGGTGCGCGCTTGGGGTTTGCCGGGAGTCGAGGGGGCTGCGGTGGCGCGCGATGCGGACGAAACATGGGCGGTGATCGAGCGGTGGGGGGCGCAACGAAGCACGCTGGCGTTTCCCGCGGACGGGGTGGTCGTAAAAATCGATTCGCGCGTGTGGCAGCGTGAGTTGGGTGCGGGCGAGGAGGCGCCGCGGTGGGCGGTGGCGTATAAATTTCCGCCGGAGCGGGTGGTGACGCGGTTGAACGGGATCACGTTGCAAATCGGGCGGACGGGGGTGCTGACGCCGGTGGCGGAACTGGAGCCGGTCAAAATCGGCGGGACCGTGATCGCGCGGGCGACATTGCACAACGTGGAGGAAATTGCGCGGCGTGATCTGCGGGTGGGGGATTTTGTGTATGTGGAGAGGGCGGGTGAGGTTATTCCGGCGATTGTCGGGGTGGAGTTGGAGAGACGGGGAGCGGAGGTGGTGAAGTTTGAGCCGCCGGAGAAGTGTCCGTCTTGCGGGGCGGCGCTTGTGCGGGAGGCGAAGGATGTGAAATGCGGGAATGCGCGGTGTCCGGCGCAGGTGAGGAAGCGGGTGGAGTTTTTTGTGTCGAAAGAGGGTGTGGGGATTCGCGGGATGGGGCCGGCGTTGATCGAGCGGTTGGTGTCGGAAGGTAAGGTGGCGGGTGTGGCGGATGTGTATGGGTTGAAGAAGGAAGATGTATCGGAGCGGGTATGGGCAGAAATCGAGCGGAGTCGGACGGTGGAACTGGAGAAGGTGCTGGCGGGGTTGGGCGTGGGGAAGAAGCGGGCTGCTGAGTTGATGGCGAAGCATGAGGATCTGCGGGGTATGGCGGAGGAGTTGGGCGGCGAGGCGGGGGCGTTGGTGGAGGCGGGGGTGAATCCGCCGGGCTTGCGGGAGAAAAAGTGATGGCGCAGGCTGCGGGGATGACTTCAGGCGAACTCAGCGAGCGGCAGGCGTTTTTGGTGCTGAATGCGTTGCCGAACATCGGGCCGATCACGTTGACGCGGCTGCTCGATGAACTCGGAGATGATCCGCGGGCGGTGTTTGCGGCGGGGGCGAAGCGCTTGGAGGAAGTGCGGGGCGTGGGGCCGGCGATCAGCGGGACGATCGCGGCGTGGACGGAGCATTTCGATCTGGCGAAGGAGGAGGAGCGGATGGCGCAGGCGGGGACGGATTTTGTGACGCAGAGGGATGCGTGGTATCCGCGGTTGTTGCGGGAAATCGACAGTGCGCCGATCGGGATGTATCGAAAGGGCAACTACGATTTTAAGCAGCCGAGCGTGGCGATCGTGGGGAGCCGGCGGACGACGCTTTACGGGCAGAGCGTGGCGAAGAAGCTGGGGGCGGAGCTGGCGCGGCTGGGGTTTTGCGTGGTGAGCGGGCTGGCGAGGGGGATCGACACGGCGGCGCATGAAGGGGCGTTGTCGGTGGGCGGGAAGACGGTCGCGGTGCTGGGCAACGGGATTGATATCATTTATCCGGCGGAGAATCTGGGTCTATACCGGCAGATCGCGGAGACGGGGGCGGTGCTGTCGGAGTTTCCGTTTACGCGGAGGGCGGACAAGCAGTCGTTCGCGATGCGGAACCGGATTGTGGCCGGGATTTGCGACGCGGTGGTGGTGGTGGAGAGCGATGTGAGCGGCGGGTCGATGATCACGGCGCGGTTTGCGGGGGAGCAGGGGCGGTTGATTTTTGCGGTGCCGGGGCGGATCGACCAGGCGACGAGCGCGGGGTGTCACCAGTTGATCCGCGACGGGGCGACGTTGCTCACGGGGGTGGATGATATTTTGAGCGAGCTGAATTATTTGGACGGGCTGCGGCCGGCGGCGATTCCGGAGAAGACGGAAGGCGGGACGGCGTTGGCGGCGGCGAATCTGACCGCGGATGAGAAGCAGGTGTATGCGTGTTTCGCGGGCGGGGCGATGGTGACGCTGGACGCGGTGTCGGCGCAGACGGGGCTGGAGACGGGGAAGCTGTCGGCGACGTTGATGATGCTGGAGTTGAAACGGCTGATCGCGAAGCGGGCGGACGGGACGTTTGAGGCGCGGTGAGGGTGATATCGCGAGCAAGCTCGCTCCCACGTGACGGATGAATGTCAGAGAAGCGTGGTGACGGCCCAGTGGTAGAGGGGGAGGCCTAGGACGATGTTGAGGGGGAAGGTGACGGCCAGGGAGAGTGTGACGTAAATGCCCGGATTGGCTTCGGGGAGGGCTATGCGGAGGGCGGCGGGGACGGCGATGTAGCTGGCGCTGGCGCACAGGATGACGAGAAGCAGGGCGTCGCCGGGAGGAAGATTGAGAAGGGCTGCGAGGGCGAGGCCGAGGGTGGCGTTTATGGGCGGGGCGAGGACGGCGTAGGTGACGGCGGTGAGGCCGACTTTGCGGAGGTCGCCGAGGCGTTTGGCGGCGATGAGACCCATGTCCAGGAGGAAGAAGGCGAGGAGTCCGGGGAAGAGGGTTTTGATGAAGGGCATGAAGGACGCGCCGCCGACGGGTCCGCAAACGTAGCCGATGACGAGGCTGCCGAGGAGGAGGACGACCGAGCCGTTCAAGAAGGCGTCGCGGGCGAGGTGGGACCAGTTGATGCCGGTGTCGGCTTTTTGGCCGAAGCGGCGGGCGAGGAGGACGCCGATTACGATGGCGGGGGATTCCATGAGGGCCATGGCGGCGACCATGTGGCCGGAGAACGGAATGTCGCGTGACGTGAGAAACGACGCGGCGGTGATGAAGGTGACGGCGCTGACGGAGCCATAGGTGGCGGCGACGGCGGCAGCATCGGTCGCGCCGAGGCGGGCGCGGAGGGCGAAGAACGTCCACAGCGGGACGATGACGGAGGCGGCGATGGCGGCGAGGAGCGTGGAGGACACGGCGGCGGTGAAACCGCTTTCGGCGAGGGAGACGCCGCCTTTGAAGCCGATGGCGGCGAGGAGGAAGAGGGAGAGGGTTTTGGAAACCTGCGCGGGGACTTCGAGGTCGCTGCGGACCAAGGTGGCGATGAGCCCGAGGAGGAAAAACAGGATGGGAGGCGTGAGCAGGTTGGCGGCGAGATCGGCGAGATTCATGGAGGGACTCGCAGATTAACAATTTTGTAGGTTTTAGGCGATTATAGGCTTTAGAAGGAATCGTTAGGTTTTATTTAACCTAGGTATGGCGTTTTTGAATTATCATCATCTGCGGTATTTCCGGGTGATCGCGCGGGAGCTGAGTCTGACGCGGGCGGCGGAGAAGCTGAATTTGTCGGCACCGGCGCTGAGCATCCAGTTGAAGCAACTGGAGGAGAGTCTCGGGCATAAATTGTTCGAGCGCGGGCGGGGCGGGATGACGCTGACGGAGGCGGGGCGGCTCGCGATGGATTATGCCGACACGATAGGGCGCGCCGGCGAGGAGCTGATGGATGTGATGCAGCAGCGTCCGCGGGGAGGCGGGCGGCAGGTGTTGCGGGTGGGGGCGGTGGCGACGCTGTCGCGGAATTTTCAGTTGGAGTTTTTGAGGCCGGCGCTGCATCGGGCGGAGTGGGAAGTGGTGATCCGGTCGGGGGCGTTGCGAGAGTTGCTGGTGGCGCTGCAAGCGCACGAGGTGGACCTGGTGTTGTCGAATCAGCCGGCGCGGCGGGATGCGGAGACGCCCTGGCACAGCCACCTGTTGGCGGAGCAGCCGGTGAGTTTGGTGGGCGTGCCGGCGTGGAAGAAGAAGCGGTTGAAATTTCCGCAGGATTTCGGGGATGTGCCGGTGATTTTGCCGAGCATGGAGAGCAATACGCGGGCGGCGTTTGACCGGTTGACGGCGGCGGCGGGCGTGCGGCCGCGGGTGATGGCGGAGGTGGACGACATGGCGATGTTACGTCTGCTGGCGCGCGAGGGCGAAGGGCTGGCCCTGGTGCCGCCGGTGGTGGTGCGCGACGAGATCGAGAGCGGCGTGCTGGTGGAGACGCACCGCGTGCCGCAGATCAGCGAGACGTTTTACGCGATCACGCCGAGCCGGCGGTTTCCGAATCCGCTGGTGGGGGAGTTGGTCGGGCGGATGGCGGTGACGGAACGTTTGCGACGGAAGAAGAACTGAGCTAAGGGATGCATAGGATCGCAGTGAAGCGTGAGTATTTAATCGGTGTGGGCGTGGTGGCGGTGTTGTTTGCGCTGACGATCGGGGTGCCGTGGTTGAGTGCGGAGCGAGGTGTGGACCGGGCGTGGCATGGTTTGCTCGACGACATCGAGGGCAATGACATCGAGAACGTCGCGGCGGTGATCGATGCGGAGTATGCGGACGCTTGGGGGCTGAAACGCGAGGAGGTCGTCAAGGTGGTGGAGACGATGAGGCGGCAGTTTTTGACGTGCTCGATCACGCGAGACGCGGGGCGCGAGCGGACGGTGTCGGCGGACAACCGGCGAGCGACGATTCGGGCGGTGGTGCGAGTGGACGGGACGGGTTCGCCGGTGGCGCAGATGATCGTGCAGGCCTCGCAGCAGGGGGAGGTGCGCACGACGTTCGAGTGGGTGCGGCGGTCGTGGAAACCGTGGGACTGGACGCTGGTGCGGATTGAGAATCCGCAGGCGGGGCCGGGGGTGCGGCGGTTGCAGCGGGAGTTGGGGAGCCGGTAACGCGGCGAGCGGGATGGACTTGGGGCGGGTGGAGTGTTTGATCGCGGCCATGTCTGAAGGAGTCGTATTCCTGCTTATTTTCGCGGTGGCCGCGGTGATCGGATTGTTTGCGTGGTTGTCTTGGAAACAGGAGAAGGAGCGCACGGAGGCGATGGCTGTGCTGGCGCGGCGGTTGAAGTGGACGTTTTCCGGTCAGGAGAAGGATCGCAGGTTTGACGGACGTTATGCGCAGTTCGGATGTTTTCAGCGCGGGCATTCACGGTATGCGCACAACCAGATGCGCGGGATGATCGCGTGCCGCGGGCGCGAAGTGGAAGCGGAGGCGGGGGACTTCCATTACAAGATCACTCGGAGCAACGGGAAGACGACGAGCACGACCACGTATCGGTTCAGTTATTTTTTGGTGAAGCTCCCCTGGGGGGCGCGGATGCCTTCGCTCGCGCTGCGGACGGAAGGGTTCATGGACAAGCTGGCGGGGGCGATCGGTTTTGAGGACATCGATTTTGAATCAGCGGAGTTTTCGCGGCGTTATCACGTGGGCTCGAGCGACCGCAAGTTTGCGTTCGCTGTGCTGCATCCGCAGATGATCGACTGGATGCTTAATGAACCGCCGCCGGTGTTTGAAGTGACCCGCGGGGTGTTGTTGGTGGTGTCGGCAGGGGACCGCTGGGAGCCGGCCGGATTTCAGCGTTCGTTGGGATGGGCGGAGGCGTTTTTTGAGCGCTGGCCGGATTATCTGGTTAAGGATCTCGATGTGCGCAGAGTCTGATTTTTTATGAATCCACTGGCGGTTATCTTAATCGTGGGCGGCGGCTTGGTGTTCATCTGGGCGATCGCGATCTACAACCGATTGGTGCGGTTGCGGCAGCATGTGCGCGAGAGCTGGTCGGGCATCGATGTGCAACTGAAGCGGCGGCATGATTTGATCCCCAATCTGGTGGCCACGGTGAAGGGTTATGCGGCGCATGAGAGCAACGTGCTGGAAAAGGTGACGCGGCTCCGCGCGGAAGCGGTGCGAGGCGTGACCTCGCCGCGCGGGTCGTCGGCGTCGGAAGGTCCGCTGGCGGCTGGGCTGGCGGCGCTGTTTGCGGTGGCGGAGCGTTATCCGGCGCTGCGGGCGGACGCGCATTTTCTGGCGTTGCAGAAAGAGCTGGCGGAGACGGAGGACCGGATCGCGGCGGCGCGGAGGTTTTTCAACGGGAACGTGCGCGACCTGAATTCGTTGTGCGAACAGTTCCCCTCGGCGCTGGTGGCGAACGCGGCCGGGGTGCGGCCGGTGGATTTTTTTGAACTGGAAAGCGCGGCGGAACGCGTGGTGCCGCGGGTGGCCCCGGGCACTCAGCCGGGGGGCCAGGTGAGCTGGCGGCGGGCGAGGAGGTGGACGTGGAGATGGGGAACGGTTTCGCAGGCGTCGGGGCCGTGGTTGATGACGAGTCGGAAGCCGCGGGCGAGTTGTAGTTTTTTGGCCACTACGCCGGCGGTGAGCAGAAGGTGTCCGAGAACGGCCTCGTCGGAGGCGGTGGCGTCGCCGACGCGGGGGATCACGTTTTTCGGAATGATGAGCAGATGGACGGGGGCGGCGGGGGCGATGTCGTGGATGACGATGCAGCGGTCGTCCTCGTGTTCGATCTTGGCGGGGATTTCGCGGTCGATGATGCGTTGGAAGAGGGTCTTCGACATGGGGAATTTTTATGTGGAAATCAGGAAATCAGGAATCGGAAAAAGCGGGAGGGGATTATAAACGAAGGTTTGTTTCCGGATTGTTTCCTGGTTTCCCCATTCAAAATCAGAGGAAGAGCAGGCGGAGGTCGGCGCTGGGGGCTGTGCGGGCGGCGGTGAGATCGCGGATGTAGGCGAGGGCTTCTTCGTATTCTCGCTGGCGGCGGGCGGTGGGGCGTTTTTCAGGAGGGAGCAGGGCGGGGCGGAGATTGGTGACGAGGAGGGTGCTTTCGCGATGGGGGGCGAGGCGCTTGAGTCCGGTCATGAGTTCGGCGCGGGCGAAGAGCGGAGTCGCCGACGTGAGCGTGCTGAGGGCGTCCCAATTGTAGAAGCCGTGGCGGGGTTGTCCGGCGAAGAAACTTTCGAGGAGACGCGCGGCGGAGGCGTTGAAGGCGACGTCGTATTTGGCGGCGAACTCGGGGTGTTCGCGGGTTTGGTCTTCGAGCTCGGCGAGGCTGAACGCGATGGCTTCTTTGATTTGCTCCGCCAGGTAGAGGTCGTGGCCGGTGACGTGCGCGAAGAGCGCGTTGATGAAGTGCAGGCGACGGAGGTCGTCGCGGGCGGGGGCGGGCATCAGTCTTTGGCGGCGGGTTTTTTGTCGAGGGCGTTGATCTCGTGCATGAACTCGGAGACGTCGCGGAATTCCTTATACACGCTGGCGAAGCGCACGTAGGCGACTTCGTCGATTTTGCGCAGGCGCTGCATGACGGCGTCGCCGATGGCGCGGGAGGGGATGTCGGAGTCGTATTGGGCTTCGAGGGCGTCGATCACGTCTTCGACGAGCATGCCGATCTGCTCGGCGTCCACGGGGCGTTTCTGGCAGGCGGCGCGGGCGGCGCGGACGAGTTTTTCGCGGTCGAAGTCTTCGCGGCGGCCGTCCCGTTTGATGACGACGATGCCTTCGCGGACGATGAATTCAGTGGTGCTGTAGCGGTGTCCGCATTCAAGGCACTCACGGCGACGGCGGATCGAGCTGCCCTCTTTGCTGATGCGGGAGTCGATGACCTTGTCCTCGATGGAAGTGCACTTGGGGCAACGCATGGGAGAGATTTTTTTGGTTAACCACGAAACACACGAACTACACGAAAGGCGGCGGGGGAGCCGGGGAGGGGAACGGACCACTCGCTCACGCTCGTAGCTACGGGTTGTGGTGTTTGGATCAGTTGAGAGTGAGGAAGTTTTCCAGAATCTTCATGCCGCCTTCGGTGGCGATGGATTCGGGGTGGAACTGGACGCCCCAGATGGGGAGTTCGCGGTGGCGGAGTCCCATGACTTCGCCTTCGGCGGTCTCGGCGGTGATTTCGAGGGCTGCGGGGAAGGTGGCGCGCTCGACGAGGAGCGAGTGGTAGCGCGTGGCGGCGAAGCCTTGGGGCATGTCGCGGAAGACGTCGGTGTTTTTGTGGAGAATAGGCGAGGTCTTCCCGTGCATGAGGCGGTCGGCGCGGACGACGCGGCCGCCATAGAAGTGGCCGATGGACTGGTGTCCGAGGCAGACGCCGAGGATGGGTTTCTTGCCGGCGAAGGCGCCGATCATGTCGAGGGAGACGCCGGCTTCGGCGGGGGAGCAGGGGCCGGGGGAGATGAGGACGCGGTCGGGGTTGAGCGCGAGGGCTTCGGCGGGCGTGATCTCGTTGTTGCGGAAGACGCGCTGTTCGACGCCCAATTGACCGAAATATTGGACGAGGTTGAAGGTGAAGGAATCGTAGTTGTCGATGACGAGCAGCACGGTGTAGGTCGCCTACTATCCTCGCGGGTTGACACTTGGGTCAAGCGTGGCGGTGTGTTGGGCGTATGCCCGAGCATTTTGAGCTTTTGAAAACGGATACGGTAACGGCGGCCCGGCGCGGGCGGCTGCGGACGCGCCATGGGGTGATCGAGACGCCGATTTTTATGCCGGTGGGGACGCAGGGGACGGTGAAGTCGCTGACGCCGGCGCATTTGAAGGAGATCGGAGCGCAGATCATCTTGGGGAATACGTATCATCTGAATCTGCGTCCGGGGAGCGAACTGGTGAAGGAGTTGGGCGGGTTGCACAGCTTCATGGGGTGGAGCGGGCCGATCTTGACGGACAGCGGCGGGTTTCAGGTTTTTTCGTTGGCGAAGCTGCGGAAGATGCACGACGACGGGGTGGAGTTTCAGTCGCACCTGGACGGGAAGAAATGTTTTCTCGGGCCGCGCGAGGTTATGGGGATTCAGATGAATCTCGGGAGCGACATCGCGATGGTGATCGACGAGTGTCCGCCCTGGCCGTGCGAGCGGGACGCTACGGCGGAGGCGTGTGCGCGTTCGCTGCGTTGGGCGAAGCAGTGCAAGGACATCGCGGTGGGCGAAGGCTGGCTGGCGGCGGGGCATCATCTGTTCGCGATCGTGCAGGGATCGACGTATGACGACTTGCGACGCGAGGCGGCGGAGGCGTTGGCGGAGTTGGATTTTCCCGGATACGCGGTGGGCGGGGTGAGCGTGGGCGAGCCGGAGCCGGAGATGTTGAAGCAGGTGGGGGCGACGACGCCGTTCATGCCGAAGGACAAGCCGCGTTACACGATGGGGCTGGGAACGCCGCCGCAGTTGTTGAAGATGATCGCGCTGGGGGTGGACATGTTTGACTGCGTGCTGCCGTCGCGGGTGGCGCGGAACGGGTTGGTGTTCACGCCGGACGGACCGATGAATTTAAAGAACGAAAAGTATCGGACGGATGCGCGGCCGATCAGTGAGGAAGTGGTGAATTATACGACGCAGTTTTCGCGGGCGTATCTGCGGCATCTGACGGTGGCGGGAGAGATTTTGGCGTGCACGCTGTGCACGTTGCACAACCTGCATTTTTATCTGGACCTTATGGCGCAGGCGCGGGCGCATATCGAGGCGGGCGACTACGGGACGTGGCACCGGGCGTGGGTGGCGCGTTATGAGACGGGGGCGGCGGCGCGGATTGGCTAATTTGGTTTCGACTTCGCGGCGGGCAACTTATCGACTGCAGGCACCATGCGCATTCTTGTAACCGGCGGCGCCGGCTTTCTGGGTTCCCATCTCTGTGATCGTTTGCTGAAGGACGGCAACGACGTCATTTGTCTCGATAATTTTTTCACCGGACGGAAAGGCAATATCGCGCACTTGCATGGTCGCCCCGATTTCGAACTCGTGCGTCATGACGTGATTGATCCTTACAAGTTCGAGGTCGATCAGATCTACAATCTCGCCTGCCCCGCATCGCCGCCGCACTACCAGTTCAACCCGATCAAGACGACGAAGACATCGGTGATGGGTGCGATCAACGCGCTCGGTCTGGCGAAGCGCGTGAAGGCGCGTGTGTTTCAGGCCAGCACGAGCGAAGTGTATGGTGACCCGAGCGTGCATCCGCAGCCGGAGAGCTATTGGGGTAACGTAAACCCGATCGGCAAACGCTCATGTTACGACGAGGGCAAGCGCGTGGCGGAGACGCTCTTCTTTGACTACCATCGGGAGAACAAGGTCGATATCCGCATCGTGCGTATTTTTAACACGTATGGTCCGCGGATGCATCCGAACGACGGACGCGTGGTTTCGAACTTTATCGTGCAGGCGCTTAAGGGCGAAGACATCACGATTTACGGTGATGGACTGCAGACCCGCTCGTTTTGTTATGTCGATGATTTGATCGAGGGCTTCGTGCGGTTGATGAACCAGACGGCGACGGTCGGGCCGGTGAACATCGGTAATCCCGGAGAGTTCACGATGCTGCAACTGGCGGAGCTTACGCTTAAGCTGGTCGGCGGAAAATCGAAGATCGTGCACATGCCCTTGCCTTCGGATGATCCGAAGCAGCGCCGGCCCGACATTACTCTGGCGCAGAAATACCTGAATAATTGGGCTCCGACCGTTCAGCTTGAGGAAGGTCTGAAGCGCACCATCGCGTATTTCAAAACACAGGTCTGAAAAATGGCGGGGAGGGAGGGATTCGAGCCATTCCCCATCGAAAGGGGGGTAACTTGGCTGCTATGGCTTTGGTTTGATTACGAGTGAGTTAGAAAAATAAAAAGATGCAGATGGATGCAGCTGGGACAAGTTCGCCGCTCTTCGAGATATTTTGAAAGACTTAGCCCGCATGTTTCACGGGAGCGTTGAAGGAACGCGGAGGCAGACGATTTTCGAGGAGTTTGTCGGCGGACAAGTTGCGCTGGAGCGGTGTCGTGTGGCCGGCGCCATCTTATGCCATTCTCTGGCATCTCCTGGCTCGGTGCATGCGCTTTTTCCGATGCGTAGGCACATGGGTCCGCCTTGGCGGGTTCAAGTCCGACGGGTTTTGGAGGATGCGATCCGCAGGATCAACCGGGCAACAATCGCAAGCGCGACCAGACGTGCGCGAAGAGTGCGCGCATCGGACTGGCTTCGCTCAAGCGCACCCGTATGCGCCGGGTGCTGGTTTCCACCCGCGCAGCCAGCTTGAAGAGTTTCAGGCGGATGGTGCCCGCGGTCGCCTGCGCCAGCTCCGTGCCCTTCAGGGCGAACGCGCGCAGCCGCTCCACCAGCACGTAGGCGAAGGCCGACAGCCACAGCCGCAGCTGGTTGGCCGCGAAGCCCGCCGAGGACAGCCGGTCGGCAAACAGATCCTGCTGTTGTTCCTTGATCCGGTTCTCCATCTCGCCGCGCGCACAATACACCTTTTCATACAACGCTTCGCCATCACGCTCCAGATTGGTCACGATGAAGCGCGGATTGTCCTTGTCGCCCAGCCGCTCGGCCTTGCCGATCACGCGCCGTTCGCGGCTCCAGGAGTCGAGCGTCTTGTATTTAAAATCGTGATACGCCCTAGCGGCTCCGCCGCATAGGCAGGCCTTTTCCCTCGCGCGGCCCATGGTGGGCGCGAGCTCGGCCTGCAAGCGGGGGTTGCGCGCCAGGCCCACCACGTAATGCAGCCGGTTTTCCTCGCACCACGACAGGATGTCGTCGCGGCAAAAACCGCTGTCGGCCCGGACCACGATGCGCGCTCGCGGACAACGCCGGCGCACCGCCGCGACGATTTTTTCCAGGGCCTTGATCGTGCCGCAGCTGCCGTCGCGGTTGGCGGTGCGCAACTGCGCCCAAACAATCGCGTCTCCAATAAACGCATACAAGGGCAGGTAGCAGTAGCCGTCGTAGTAGCCGTGGAAGAACCGGCCTTCCTGTTTGCCGTGCAAGGGGTCGTCGGTCGCGTCCAGGTCGATCACCACTTCGCGTTGTCCGCGCCGGAGGCTTTGCACGCCGAAGCGCAACAGGAGCGACTCCGCCCTGGCCGCATCCAGATGCACCTTGTGGTAGCGTCCGGTGCGGTGGCTGGACAGCTCCATCCGGTTGAGCGTGGGCGCGGAGGCCAGCGCCTCGCCCTCGAGCTTGTCGGCCGCCGCCGAGAGAAGCGGATCGTGCCGCAGGGCGCAGTGATCGTTGAGATCCTCGTAGCCCAAGGCCAGGGCGAGCACGCGTTGGCCCACCAGAGTCTGCACCGAGTGCTCGATGCGCGCTTGATCGCGCCGGTCGGTGAAGCACGCCGCCACGCCGCGCGTCAGCCCCAGCGAGCGATCCAGGTCGCGCAAAAGCAGCACCCCGCCGTCGCTGCTGAGCTGCCCCCCGTCGAAACTCGCCACCACCTGGCGCGAACCCAGGGCTTGAAACCCAAAGTCAGTCTGCTCACGGTCGAATTGAAGCGAATCGGTCGATGCCCCTGATTTATCTTGTTTCACACCAAATAGTTGGAGCACCTGCCGGTTCGTTTCAACTTTTCTCTCGGTGAAATATGCGGGCTAGCTTGGCGGCGTAGGCGCGCTCATCGTCCTCCTCGACCTGGTCGTCGGGCTGGATGTCCGGCGACTCGGTGAGCGCCATGACCGTGGCGTCGTCGTGCTGGGAGGTGTGGCGCTTGGTGTCGGGCTCGCCGAGGCCCTGGGCGGCGAGGCGGGCGCGTTCCTCGGGCGGGAGGGTGGCGAGCCAGTCGCGGTAGGCGGTGGCGTATTCGGCATCCCGTGCGTCCTGAAGATCGGCGGCGGAGAGACGCGGTTTCATGGCTGCGCCTCCTTTCGCCGATAAGGGTTCGAAAAGGATTCCGCCCCCAACCCCAGCACCCCAGCCCCTATTACATAGGGGGCTTGGGGTTTGGGGTAGCAGAGCTGGGCCAACACCAGGTGGGGCCAAATTGGGGTGGTTTTGGTGTTTGGGGTTCATGGCTGGCCTTTCTCGTAAAAGCCGAAGCTGGATTTCTTTATGACCCCTGCCTGAACCATCGCCTCGATCTTGTTGTCTCCGGTGCTCTTGGCCCAACCCCGCGCGGCCATGATGGCGTCGCGCAATTCGACCCATTTCAGGTGCGGCTTATCGCCGAAAACCTCATCGGCGAGGGTGCAGAGTTCCATGCGCTTGTGGTCGTTGGCGGTGGCTGCGGTGGACTGCGTCAGCAGGTGCACGGCGGCCTGCGTATCCCACGAAAAGCGAGGGGCTTTGTCGTTGCAGACTTCCTGGCGGCGGGCGGGTTTGGGCTTGCGGGGGGGCGGGCACGCTTGGTTTGTTTTCGCACTTTTATAGCAAACCTATGAAAAACATCCAGACACTCAAAGCGGCTGCGCTAGCGGCCTTCACGATGGCGGGCGGCGCGATGAGCGCGCAGGCGCAAACCACGATTCAAACGGTGACGGTGGGCGACGTCGGTAACGCCGCCGACACCTCCGGCTACGGCGCGGTGGCCTACAGCTACGCCATTGGCACGTATGAGGTGACGAACACGCAGTATGTGGCGTTTCTGAACGCGGTGGCGCAGGAGGATACGAACGGCCTCTATAATACGCAGATGGGTTCGTCGCAATACGGCGGCATCACCCGCTCGGGCACGAGTGGCAGCTACACCTACGCGACGAAGACGGGGTTTGAGAACAAGCCGGTGAACTATGTGTCGTTCTGGGATGCGGCGCGCTTTGCGAATTGGCAGAGCGGCGGGAGCACGGAGACGGGCAGCTACACGCTGACCAGCGAGGGTATCTCGGCCAACACGATTACCCGTAACGGTGGGGCGAACTGGGTGGTGGCGAGTGAGAACGAGTGGTATAAAGCGGCGTATTACAGTCCTGATCGGAACGGCACGGGCGCTGGCGGTTACTGGCTGCACGCGACGCAGAGCACCACGCTCGGGCAGAACAACCCGTTTACGGATGCGAACGGGGCGAATATTAACGGCAGCAACGGCGGAGCGCTACCCGTCGGCAGCTATGCCAACGCAGACAGCTACTACGGCACCTTCGACCAAGGGGGTAACCTGTGGGAGTGGAACGAGGCAATCATCAGCGGCACCGCTCGTGGGCTGCGGGGCGGCTCGTGGGGCCTCAGCGAGGGCCCCCTGCGGTCCTCGTTCCGGTACCTCAACGCCGCGACGGACGAGGACTTCGACATCGGTTTTCGCGTCGCCAGCCTCGCGCCTATACCCTAACCGAGCACGTATGGGGCCGCGCTGGGAGTGATGGCGCTCGGAGTCGTGATGATGCGACGCAGGAAGGCGCGCGGCACCCTTTGAACTTTTACTCTTTTACCCTTCCGAAGCAGCCTCATGCATAAGACCACGGAGTAGCCCGGAAACCAGAACCAGACCCGGCCCTAAGGCCGGGTCGAATTTTTTTGGAGAACGACCCATGAATCCGAACACCAAGCCCAAAGTGGCTGCGCCGGTGCCGCCTACGCCCACGCATGCAGCCGCGGCCCCGCAGGCCGCGCCGGTGCGCAAAAGCGATGAGCCGCCGGTGCTGCTGGTGCGCTGGTATGAAGTGGTGAAGTGGTTGCTGGAGCGGGTGGAGAGTTTCCCGAAAAACCAGCGCTTTATCTTCGGCCAGCGGGTGGCCGATGCGGCGCTCGACATCCTGGACCTGCTGGTAGAGGCGGCCTACCGGAAAGAGAAACGGGAGGTGCTGGTGCGGGCCAATCTGCGCCTAGAACGGCTGCGCTGGCTGCTGCGGCTGGCGCGGGAGCGAAATCTGCTGACCGCGCGGCAACAGGAGTTCGTGGCGGAGCAGTTCCACGAGTGCGGGAAGATGCTCGGTGGCTGGATCAAGGCCAGTGCGGCCTGAGGTATGCGGGGAAATTGGCCGGGGACGGCCAACGCTACACCCAAGCACGAAAACCAATCCACGACGACAATGGCTCGATCCTTTGGCGGCCTTTGGGAGCGCATCACGTCGCTGGAGAACCTGTTCGCGGCGGCGGAGGAGGCGATGCAGGGCAAACGGCGCACCGGCGCGGCGGCCCGCTACTTCGCACGATGGGAGGAAGAGTGTGTGCGCCTGCGCGTGGCGCTGCGGGACGGGAGCTGGCGGCACGGGCCCTACACCTATTTCACGATCAGCGATCCAAAGGAACGGGTGGTGGCGGCGGCGACGTTCCGGGATAGGGTGGCGCACCACGCGCTGGTGCGGGTGCTGGAGCCTTTGCTCGACCCGACCTTGGTGGAGGACACCTTTGCCTGCCGCAAGGGCAAGGGCACGCATGCGGCGATGGCGCGGGCGCGGGAGTTTGCGCGGCGTTATCCGTATTTTCTAAAGTGCGATATTCGGAAGTATTTCCCCTCGATCCCGCACGCGGTGTTGGCGGCGCAGCTGGCCGGGCGGGTGCGCGAGGCGACGGTGCGCGGCATGATCGGCGAAATCCTCGCGAGCCATGCGGACTCCGAGGAGCAGGTGTGGCCGGGCGATGATCTACTGGCCGTGGAAGTGCGGCGGCGGGGGCTGCCGATCGGCAACCTGACGAGCCAGTTTTTCGCCAATCTCTACCTCGATCCGCTGGATCGTTTCATCAAGCAGGAGCTGCTGGTGCCGGGCTACGTGCGGTATGTGGATGACTTTATCCTCTTCGGCGAAGACCGGGCGCAGGTGCGGCAGTGGGGCGCGCAGGTGAAGGCGTTCGTGCGCGGGCTGGAGTTGAGCATCCATCCGGATAAATACCGCTGCGGGCCGACGGCGGGCGGGGTGGATTTCTGCGGGTTCGTGGTGTTTGCCGATGGGCGGATACGGCTGCGCGGGGCGAATGTGCGGCGCTTCACGCGGCGGTTTCGCGCCCAGGTGTGGGCGGTGCGGCGGGGGCGCATGGAGCTGGGCGAGCTGGAGGAGCGCACGCGGTGCTGGGCGGCCCATGCCAGCCATGCGCAGAGCTGGCGGCTGCGGCGGAGCATCCTCGGGAGGGTGCAAATTCACTTGGGGCGCACTGGCCAGGATCAGTCGTGGGCTGCGGGGCGGCTCGTGGAACAACAACGAGAACAACCTGCGGTCCTCGAACCGGAACAACAACGACGCGACGAACGAGAACAACAACATCGGTTTTCGCGTCGCCAGCCTCTGGACCGAGGAGCGCCGCGAGGCTCGCTTCGCCAGCCCGACGGGCCAGAACGCGACGGGGCCCGGCCCCGGCGCGCCGTGCCACGTCCGGAGGCACCGGTGCGTCCCGCGTGTGCCGCCAGCGCTCTCGCGAGCGGCGGCGGTGCAGGCGAATAAGGGCGGAGTCGCCCCGCTGCGGTTGGTAAGTGCGCCGGTGGTTTGCCGCCGGCGCGCTCAAGGCCGTGGCGGGGCGCAAAGCTCGGCAGCGTCGCAATAGACGAAGTGGCCGACGCGGTGATGGGGGATGCGGCGAAGTTTGGTCCACTCGCGGAGGGTGCGGATCGAGGGCTCGCGACCGGTAGGAAAGATGCCGGAGGCGCGGAGACCGACGATGTCGGTGAGCTGGGAGGTTAAGGCAGGGAGTGGAAACGGAGGGAGGATTCATGCACTGGGCGCGGTGTCATGAGCGGGAGCGGAATCGTGCGGACCGGCACGAAAAGGCCCGCGCCGGTGAGGACGCGGGCGGTTCGTGCGCGGGGCCGTGGCGGCCTCAGCTTGCGACGGCCAAGGGCGCGGCAGGCGCGGCGGGCCGGGGGAACTCCAAGGCTGGGGCCAGCGTCGCCGAGGGCGCGAGCGAGGCGGGCAGGATGGAGAAAAACCGCTCGGCCTCGTCCTTGGTCTTCAAGTCGAGGTAGTGCTTGCGGATGATGCTCTCGGAGTTGCCAGCCTGCAAAGCGGCCTCGCCCATCGAGCGGTATTTGGCGACGTGCATCGAAATGAACGTGTGACGCATGATGTCGTGAGACAGGCCGAAGGTCTTGGCGATGGCGGCGCGCTCGTGCTGGAGGTTGGGCGCGATGATCGGGAAGCGGTCGAGCGGGTAGGCGCGGAGCCAGGCGGCGAGGTTGGGCTGAATCTCGACGCTGCGCTTCATGCGGACTTTCGAGACCTCGGGCTCGATCAGAATGACGCCAGTGTCGAGGCGGACATGCTCGGGCTTGAGCTTGAGGATTTCGCCGGTGCGCACGCAGGGACGGATGCCGGCGAAGAGCGCGAGGGCGAAGAACGGGACGAGGGCGCCACCGTCGATCTGCTCGACGTGCTGCATGAGCTTCGCGGACTGCTCGGCGCTCAGGGTCTTGGCGGAGCCGCGACGATGGGCGACGCGCAGATGCGGCACCTTTTCGAGCGGGTTGGCCGCGACCCAGTCCTGACAGAAAGCGAATTTGAAAAAGGTGAACAGGATGCCGCGCCGGTTGTTGAAGGTATTGGGCTTCGGGTTGCCGCGCTGACATTGGGTGGCGAGTGCCTCGCGCGAGAGCGAGGAGAGCACGCGACCGGGGAAAGCGTCGTCGAGGTCTTCAAGGCGAAGGC
>CAMBLN010000029.1 GCA_945868215.1 Opitutus sp. GAS368 | reverse complement strand
CAAACGCACCCGACCTCCCGCCGTCGGAAACGTGAAATCCCCTTCACCTGCCGGGTGAAGCTCTTTTGTGTTCGAAACCTCGTTCATACGCATCACTTGCAGCAGCTTCCGTGTCAGCCGCTTGGTTCAACTGCGGAATTTAGGTTAATTTGGATACATATTCAAAGTTTGAATACAAATTAATGTGTGTCTCTGGATGGTCGTGAGTGGTGTGCTGCCGGGGTGGACCGAGTCCTCCGGACGCGGTCTGCAGGCTGATGCATCCACCGGGTCCTGCTCGGGCAGCATGGTTTTCGAGCAGGATGGGGGAGGGGACTGCCTTTCGGCCGTGTCCGGCCCGACTTTGCCCTTGAGGTAACGGACCGCATTCGGTTGTCTGCTCTTTCGCTTTCCATCCTTGCGCGTTGTCCGGTTGCACGGGCGAACGCTTTTTATCCGAAGAAACCGCCGCAAAGGGCCGGTTTTTCCGGGCGTCAATTATTTTTCCTAGAATCTGCTTGCCGACATATACCGGCTTGGTAGCTTCCGCCTCTTTTCCTCATTTCATAGCCACACTTCGATATGCCCACCATCAACCAACTCGTGCGCAAAGGACGTCGCCAAATTCGTGCGAAGTCCAAGTCGCCTGCCCTCGAGGGCAACCCCTTCCGCCGCGGCGTGTGCGTGCAGGTCATGACCCGCACCCCCAAGAAGCCCAACTCCGCCATCCGTAAGGTCGCGAAAGTTCGTCTCACCAATGGCAGCGAAGTGATCTCTTACATCCCCGACGAGGGCCACAATCTCCAAGAGCACTCCATTGTGCTCGTGCGCGGTGGCCGCGTTAAGGACTTGCCCGGCGTCCGTTACCACATCGTCCGTGGCACCCTCGACGCCACCGGCGTCGAAAAGCGCCGTCGCAGCCGTTCTAAATACGGCGTCAAGCGTCCTAAGGCCGCCAAGAAGTAAACAACCTAAAGGAACCTAGACCATGTCACGCCGCCATAAAGCCGATAAGCGTCAAACGACGCCGGATATCCGTTATAACAGCACGCTCGTCGCTCACCTCGTCAATGTGGTGATGGAAGACGGCAAGAAGAACACCGCCGAGCGCATCGTTTACGGTGCCTTCGAGAAGGTGTCCGAGAAGCTCGAAAAGGGCGATCCCGTTGACCTCATGATCGGCGCGCTCGAAAACGCCCGTCCTCGTCTCGAAGTGAAGAGCCGCCGCGTCGGTGGTGCGACCTACCAGGTTCCCGTGGAAATTTCCTACGAGCGCCAGGAGAGCCTCGCCCTCCGTTGGATCGTCTCCGCCGCCGCCGGCCGCAAGGGCACCCCTATGAAAGATGCCTTGGCCGCCGAGATCGTCGATGCCTACAACAACACGGGCAGCGTCGTTAAGAAGAAGGAAGACACTCACAAGATGGCTCAGGCCAATCGCGCCTTCGCCCACCTCCGCTGGTAATCCGTCCGCTCACTGCTGCTCATGTCCGAAGCTCCCGTCATCACTATCGTCACCGACAAAGCGAAGGTTTCTCCGGTTAACTCCAAGAACCGTCCCTTCCCGCTCGAGTGGACTCGTAACATCGGTATTGCCGCGCACATCGACGCCGGCAAGACGACCACCTCCGAACGCATCCTGTTCTACTCCGGCAGCGTTCACAAGATGGGCGAAGTGCACGAAGGCACCGCCGTGACCGACTGGATGGAGCAGGAGCGCGAGCGTGGTATCACGATCACCGCCGCCGCCATTTCCTGTGCCTGGAACGCCTCGTGCGGTCCGTGGAAGGGAATCAAGCAGCGCGTCAACATCATCGACACGCCTGGACACGTGGACTTCACGGCCGAGGTCGAGCGATCCATGCGCGTTCTTGACGGTGCCGTCGCCGTGTTCTGCGCCGTCGCCGGCGTGCAGCCCCAGTCCGAAACTGTCTGGCGACAAGCCAACAAATACGGCGTTCCCCGCGTTGCATTCATCAACAAGATGGACCGCACCGGTGCAGATTTCTTTCGCGCTGTCTCCGAAATGCGCGAAAAGCTCGGTGCCAACGCTCATCCGCTCTTCATTCCGATCGGCAAGGAAGAAAACTTTACGGGCGTCGTGGACCTTGTTCAGAACATCGCCTACATGTTCGAAGATCCGTCCAACATGGATCTCGATCCCAAGCGCCATCCGATCCCCGAGGAGTATGTCGCCCAAGCCAAAGAATATCGTGAGAAGCTGATCGAGGCTGCCTCCGATTTCGACGACAAGCTCGCCGAGAGCTACCTCGGTGGTGAAGAGATCACCTCCGAAGCACTCATGACTGCGGTCCGCAAGGCCACCGTTTCCATGAAGTTTACGGGAGTCATCCCCGGTTCCGCTTTCAAGAAGAAGGGCGTGCAGCGTCTCCTCGACTGCGTGGTTAACTACCTGCCCAGCCCGATCGACGTTCCCCCGATGAAGGGTCAGGACAGCGATGGCAACGAGGTGCAGGTTGTCGTTGACGACAATGCCAAGCTTGCCGGTCTCGCCTTCAAGCTGTGGACCGACCCGTTCGTCGGAAAGCTGGTGTTTTACCGCGTTTACACAGGCACGCTCCAAAAGGGCACCTCCCTCTACAATCCCCGCACCCGCCGCTCCGAGCGCGTTTCGCGTCTCGTGCTCATGCGTGCAATGGACCGCGAGGAAATCGACACCGCTTACTCGGGCGACATCTGTGCTCTAGTCGGCGTCAAGGAGGTCATCACCGGTGACACGCTCTGCAACGAAGATTACGACGTTCGTCTCGAACCCCCGTCCTTCCCCGAGCCCGTTATTGCGATGTCCATCGAGCCCAACTCGAAGGCTGACCAGGAGAAGCTGGGCACCGCTCTTCAGCGCCTCGTCGCCGAAGATCCGACCCTGCGCGTCAAGACGGACCAAGACACCGGCCAGACGATTCTCGCCGGCATGGGCGAGCTTCACCTCGAAATCATTATCGACCGCATGAAGCGCGAGTTCAAGGTCGAGGCGACCTCTGGCAAACCCCAGATCGCCTACCGCGAGACGGTCACTGCGAACTCCGATGGCGAAGGCAAATTCATCCGTCAGTCCGGCGGTAAGGGCCAATACGGCCACGTCGTCGTCAAGATGGATCCCAACGAAAAGGGTAAGGGCGTCGAAGTTCTGAACGAAACCGTCGGCGGCTCGATCCCGAAGGAATTCATCAAGCCCTCGACCGAAGGTATTCTCGAAGCTGCGAACAACGGTGTCGTCGCCGGTTATCCGGTTGTCGATGTCATCATTCGCATCGTTGACGGATCCTTCCACGACGTCGATTCGTCCGAAATGGCGTTCAAGATGGCCGGCATCTTCGCCTTCAAGGACGCGATGGCCAAGGCCACCCCGATCCTCCTCGAACCCATCATGGGCGTCGAGGTGACCACTCCCGAAGAGTATCAGGGTGACCTCATCGGCGACATCAACCGTCGTCGCGGCCGTATCAACGGCATGGAGTCCAAGAACGCCGCGTGCATCATCAACTCGCACGTGCCGCTCGAGATGCTCTTCGGTTACGTCACCGACATCCGCTCGCTCTCCAAGGGCCGCGCCTCGGCGTCCATCACGCCTTCCCATTTCGAGCAGGTTCCGAACTCGCTCCTCACCAAGATCGTCGAGTCCTCCACCAAGGCTCCCGCTCGCACTTAATCCTTCGTTCTTTTTATCGTCATGAAAGGTCAACGCATCCGCATCAAACTCCAAGGCTACGACTATCGCGTCATCGATCAGTCCGCCTCGGAAATCGTCGAGACCGCCAAGCGCTCAGGCGCCCGTGTTTCCGGCCCCATTCCTCTTCCCACTCGCATCGAAAAGCTGACGGTCAACCGTTCGCCGCACGTCGACAAGAAGTCCATGGAGCAGTTCGAAACGCGCACGCACAAGCGCCTCATCGATATCATCGAGCCGACCGCCCAGACGGTCGATGAGCTCAAGAAATTAAATCTTCCCTCGGGCGTTGACATCACGATCAACGTGTGAGTTATCAGCCGACTCTGTTCTTACATACTTTACTTTAGCAGTATCCCATGTGCACCCCGTGCACCTCTGGGTTTCTCTAATGTAGGCATTAAACGGAAAATTTTCCACCTACCACTTAGCCATGTCCATCAGCACCCTACTCGGTAAAAAAATCGGGATGACGCAGGTCTATGACGCTCAAAACGTCTTGGTCCCCGTCACCGTGGTCGAAGCCGGCCCTTGCCCGGTCGTCCAGATCAAAACCACTCAAGTTGACGGTTATAACGCCGTTCAGCTCGGCTTCTCCAAGCAGAAGTCCAAGAACGCCTCCAAGGCCGAAAAGAACCACGCCGCCAAGGCGGGTCTCGAAGACGCTCCCCGCGTCCTCAGCGAAGTCCGTCTCGACGACGTCGCTTCGATCAAGCTCGGTGACGTTGTCACCGTCGCCGACTTCACGGAAGGCCAGCTCGTTGACGTCATCGGCGTCACCAAGGGCAAAGGCTTCCAAGGCGTCGTGAAACGCTTCCGTGTCGGTGGCGGTCCCGCCACGCACGGTTCCATGTTCCATCGCCGCATCGGTTCCATCGGTATGCGCCAGACCCCTGGCCGCGTCTGGAAGAACCAGGCCATGCCCGGCCACATGGGCCAGCTCCGCGTCACCCAGCAGAACCTGCTGGTCGTAAAAATCCTCCCCGAGAAGAATCTCCTTCTCGTCAAGGGTGCCATCCCCGGCGCCAACGGTGACGACGTGATCGTTCGCACCGCCATCAAGGGTCAGCCCAAGAAAGCCTAACCCTTAAGAGAGAACACTGCACATGAAACTCAAAGTTTTCAGCTCCGACGGTAAGACCTCCCGCGAACAAGATTTCGCCGGTCTCCCGACCTTCGAAGGCGACAAGGGCCTCCAGGCCGTCAAGGAAGTCATCGTCGCCATCAACGCCAACAACCGCCTCGGCACCCACTCCACGAAAACCCGTGGCGAAGTGTCCGGCGGCGGTAAGAAGCCTTGGCGCCAAAAGGGAACCGGTCGCGCCCGCGCCGGTTCCACCCGCTCCCCGATCTGGGTCGGCGGTGGCGTCGTCTTCGGCCCCAAGCCCCGCGACTACTCCAAGAAGATCAACTCCAAGGTGAAGGCCCTCGCTTTCAGCCGCGCTCTGTTTGACCGCCTCGCCGCCGGCGAAGTCGATCTCATCGAGACCTTCGAGGCCAATCCCGTGAAGACCAAGGTCATGAGCCAGATCATTGAGCGCATCGCGCCCAAGGGTAAGATTCTGATCGTGGACAAAGAGTTCACCGCCGACACCGCCCGTGTCGTCGCCAACATCCAACGCATTTCCGTCCAGGAAGCCAACGAGCTCAACACCCTCGATCTTGCCCAATACAAGAAGATCATCGTGAGCCTGCCGGCGCTCGAAACCATCATCGCCCGCGTCAACGGAGGTAAGAACTAATGAGCGCCAACGTCCTTAAACTCGTTCGTCTGACCGAGAAGTCCAACAAGCTCTCTTCCGAGCTTGGCCAATACAGCTTCCAAGTCGCGATCAACAGCAACAAGCACCAGATCGCGGAAGCCGTTGAAAAGGCTTTCAAGGTCTCCGTGACCCGCGTCAACACCGCCGTTTACCGCGGTAAAAACAAAAAGAGCCGTCAAGGCCGCCCGAGCATGACCGCCGACTACAAGAAGGCCGTCGTGACCCTGAAGGCTGGCGACAAGATCGAGCTCGTCTAATCCGGAGAACACACACCATGCCTCTTACTCCCGTCCGTCGTCCCCTCACGCCTTCCCAGCGCTTCACGCAGCTGAACAAGCCCGAGGGTCTTTCCAAAAAGCGCCCCGAGGCCAAGCTCACCGAGCCGAAGCCCAAGACCGGTGGTCGTAACGTTTATGGCCGCATCACCTCGCGTCGTCGCGGCGGTGGCCACAAGCAGCTCTACCGCATCATCGACTTCAAGCGCGACATCCTCGACATGCCCGCACGCGTGCAGGCCATCGAGTATGACCCGAACCGCACGGCCCACATCGCCCTCATCGCTTATTCCAGCGGCGAGAAGCGCTACATCCTTGCTCCGAAGGGCCTCAAGGCCGGCGACACCATCGTCACCTCGAACAAGGCCTCGTTGAACGACTTCAATGTCGGCAACAACTTCCCTCTCTCGATCATCCCCCCGTCCACCAAGCTGCACAATGTCGAGCTCGTCCCGGGCCGCGGCGCCCAGCTCGGTCGCACCGCCGGCACCTCGATCGAACTCGTCAACGTCGAGAACGGCGCCGCGCAGATCAAGTTGCCCTCCGGCGAAGTGCGCTTGGTCAACCCGAACTGCCGCGCCACCATCGGCGAAGTCGGCAACGGTGACCAGATCAACGCCTCGCTCGGCAAAGCCGGTCGTAATCGTTGGCTCGGCAACCGTCCCCGCCAGCGCGGTGTTTCGATGAACCCGGTCGACCACCCCAACGGTGGTGGTCAGGGCAAGTCCAAGGGTGGTGGCGGTCGCCAGCACCTCGTTTCCCCGTGGGGCCAGCTCGCCAAGGGCTTCCCGACCCGCAAGCGCTCGAAGCCTTCGAGCGCCCAGATCCTTGTCCGCCACAACGGTCGCAAGCCGCGCGGTCAGAAGTAATTTTTACACCTTACCAACATGGCACGCTCCATCAAAAAAGGTTTCTTCGTCGATTACCACCTGCTCGAGAAAATCGAGAAGGCCGTCAAGGCCGGTGGCTCCAAGAAGCCCATCCAAACCTGGTCCCGCCGCTCGACGATCACCCCCGATTTCATCGGCCACACGTTCAGCGTTCACAACGGCAAGTCCTTCATCTCCGTGCACGTCACCGAGAACATGGTCGGCCACAAGCTCGGCGAATTCGCGCTCACCCGCGTGTTCAAGAACCACGGCGGTATGACCCGCAAGGAAGTCTAAGCCGTTTCATCGCCGCCATGCTCCGTCGTCTCGCTACCGATCTCGCCTTGTTCGCCGTCGTTTCCACGACCGGCCTGCAGGCGGCCGCGCTGGTGGCGAGCCGTTCGGTCGAGGCGGCTCCGGTGGTGGCCGTGCAGGCGACCCGCGTTGCGGATGTCGTTCTGCTCGGCGCCGGCTTCAACGCCGGTCTCCGTCAGGGAATGGTGTTCAGCGTCACGCGCGGCGGAATCGAGGTTGCCGAGATTGTTCTCGTCGATCTTTGCCCCCGCGCTTCCGCCGGACTCATTCTTCAGCTCGCTCCCGGTCAATCTATCCGGGCCGGCGACACCGCCACCGTCAAAACTCTCAAGGTATAATCAACAAACTCAAAAGGGCAGGGGACCCCCGGTCCTGCTGTCGCCCCAAAAGGGAATCTTAATCAACATGGAAGTCCAAGCCCTCACCCGCTACGCGCGTATGTCCCCTAAAAAGGTGCGCGAAGTCGTCCGCACCATCCAAGGCCGCAAAGCCAACGATGCTGTCGATCTCCTCACGCTCATCCCGCGCAAGTCCGCTCGCCTGATCGTCAAGACGCTCAAGAGCGCCATCGCCAACGCCGAGAACAACAACAACCTCTCCGCCGATTCCCTCGTCGTGAAGAGCGCGCTCGTTGAAAACGGACCCGTCCTCAAGCGCTTCAAGGCCGGTGCCCGCGGCACCGCGATGCCCCGCCGCAAGAAGATGTCCCACATCCGCATTGTCCTCTCGGACGGCAACTCCAACTAATTTACCACCATGGGCCAAAAGACCAATCCGATCGGCTTCCGTCTCGCTGTCCGCCGTAACTGGCAGTCGCGCTGGTATGCCTCCAAGAAGGATTTCGCGAAGCTCCTCCTCGAGGACCAGATCATCCGTGAGAAACTCATGGAGAAGCTGAAGCAGGCTTCCGTTCCCCGCATCTTCATCGAGCGCGCTTCCAACCGCGTCCGCGTCAAGATCTACACCGCCCGTCCTGGTATCGTCATCGGTCGCAAAGGCGCCGAGATCGAGAACATCAAGGCCGAGCTCGCCAAACTCACCGGCAAAGACGTCCTCCTCGACATCGTTGAGGTCAAGAAGCCCGAGATCGAGGCCCAGCTCGTCGCCGAGAACGTCTGCTTGCAGCTCGAGCGCCGTATCGCTTTCCGCCGCGCCATGAAAAAGGCCGTCGAAATGGCCATGGCTCTCGGTGCCGAAGGCATCCGTATCCAGTCCTCGGGCCGCCTCGGCGGTGCCGACATCGCCCGCCGCGAATGGCAGCGCAAAGGCCGCGTGCCGTTGCACACCCTCCGCGAAAACATCGACTACGGCTTCGCCGAGGCGAAAACCCTTTTCGGCAAGATCGGCGTCAAAGTCTGGATCTGCAAAAAGGAAGCCGACACGACGCTTTAATCCCGTCGCTCGCCCCAACCACTTAACAAAAGAGAAACCAACATGGCTCTCGCTCCCGCACGCACCAAATACCGCAAATCCCAGAAGGGTTCCCGCAAGGGCAACGCCAAGCGTGGCAACACGATCTCCTTCGGTGAATTCGGCCTCCAATCCCTCAGCCGCGGTCCTATGACCGGCCAGCAGATTGAAGCCGCCCGCGTCACCATCTCGCGCCACCTCAAGCGCAAAGGCAAACTCTGGATCCGCGTTTTCCCCCACAAGCCTATCACCAAGAAGCCTGCCGAGACGCGCATGGGTTCCGGTAAAGGTCCGGTCGAATACTATGTCGCCCAGATCAAGCCCGGCGCCGTTCTGTTCGAACTCGCCGGTGTCACCGTCACCGTCGCCAAAGAGGCCTTCCGCCTCGCCGACGCGAAACTTCCCTTCCGTTGCCGCTTCATCGTGCGCGAAGGTTCCGCCCTTTAATCAACGGGCCCAGCCAGTAACCACACGCCATGAGCAAGAAGATCAATTCCATCAACGAACTCGCCCCCGCCGAGATCGCCGTCAAGCTGAACGAAACCCGCGAGAAGCTTCTCCATCTCCGCCTGCGCAAGCAGACCGGCCAGGTTGAGAAGACCCACGAGCTGCGCACCCTCCGCAAGGACATCGCCCGCCTCGAAACCGCGCGCAACGCCAAGTCCAAGAAGGCCGCCGCCTAATCGCCAATACCATGTCCACGACCACCCGCAATTCCCGCAAGGACCTCACCGGTTTCGTCACCAGCCGCTCTGGCGACAAATCCATCAAGGTCACCGTCCCTTACAAGATCCCGCACCCCCGCTACCAGAAGACCATCAATCGTAAGACCGTTGTGCACGTTCACGACGAGAAGAACGAGACGAAGGTCGGCGACAAGGTCGAGATCATGGAGACCCGCCCTCTCAGCCGCCTCAAGCGCTGGCGCATCGTCAAAGTGATCGAGGCCGCCGTCGCCGCCGATGGCGCCGCCATCACCGAGAAAGACGTCGCCGAGCTCGTCCCCACCAAGACAACCAAGGCCTGAGCCGAGTCCATTAACATTTAAAAAAGATCCGTCATGCTACAACTCCGCTCATGGGTAGAAGTGGCTGATAACACAGGCGCCCGTCGCGCCATGTATATCAGCAAAAAAGGCCAGAACACCACCACCGCCGGCGTGGGTGATGTCGTCACCATCCACATCAAGGAAAGCTCCACCGATGCTTCCGTAAAAAAGGGTGAGGTCGCCAAGGCCGTCATCATCCGCACCAAGGCTCCGGTTCGCCGCGCCGATGGCAGCTATCTGCGTTTCGACAGCAACGCCGTCGTCATCCTCACTCCGGATGGCAATCCCAAGGGCACCCGTATCTTCGGCCCTGTCGCCCGCGAACTGCGCGCGAAGAATTTCATGAAGATCATCTCGCTCGCTCCGGAGGTTCTCTAAAATGGCTACCAGCAAATTTCACGTTAAACGCGGCGACGAAGTCGTCGTCATCGCCGGCTCCCAAAAGGGCAAGTCGGGCAAGGTTCTTGAAATCCTCGCTCCCAAGCAACGCGTCCGCGTTGAGGGCGTCGGCATGATCAAGCGCCACACCAAGAAGTCCCAGGAAAACCCGAACGGCGCCATCGTCGAACGCGAGGGTTCCATCCACGTCTCCAATCTCCAGAAAAAAGCCGTGTTCGACGCGTCCAAAAAACGCGCCGTCAAAGCCTGATCTGATCACAATTCAAAATAGCGCTTGCCAGGGTCGAAGCTACACCATGTAACTTCGACCCTTTTCCCTCTCTACACATCACTCAAATTGCCATCCGGGTCGGTAATCCGGCGGCTCTTACCATAATGAGCAAAACAACTCCTTTCCTTAAACAACACTACACCGAGCAGGTCGTCCCCGCTCTCGTGAAGTCCCGCGGCTACAAGAACACCCACGAGGTTCCGAAGATCGTCAAGATCTCCCTTAACACCGGCATCGATGCCGAGGCTGACAAAAACCAGATCGCCGACATCCAGCGCGATCTCGCCGCCATCGCCGGCCAGAAGCCCGTCCTTTCCAAGTCGAAAAAGGCCATCTCCAATTTCAAACTCCGCCAAGGACAGGTCGTCGGCGCCCACGTCACCCTTCGCGGTGAGCGCATGTGGGACTTCCTCTACCGCCTACTCGCGGTCGCCCTCCCCACCATCCGCGACTTCCGCGGCGTCGGCTCCAAGCTCGACGGCCAGGGCAACTACAACCTCGGCGTCTCCGACTTCACCATTTTCCCCGAGATCGTCGTGGAAAACGTCAAGAAGGCCATGGGCCTCGACATCACCATCGTGACTTCCGCTTCGAATGACGAAGAGGGCCGCGAACTCCTCAAGCTCCTCGGCATGCCTTTCCGCCGCACCGAGGCTCAGGTTGCCGCTGACGCCGCCGCCGCCAAGACCAACGCCGCCTAACACCTTTCGCCATGCCGAAGACCTCCGCCATCAAACGTAACGAGAAGCGCAAAGCTCTCACCGCCAAGTTCGCCCCCCTCCGGGCCGAGCTCAAGGCCATCCTCGCCAACCCTGCCACCAACGACGAAGAGTTCTTCGCCGCGCAGAAAAAGCTCCAGAAACTCCCCCGCAACTCGTCGAAGATCCGCATTCGCAACCGCTGCTCCATGAGCGGCCGTCCGCGCGCCTTCATCCGCAAGTTCGGCGTTTCCCGTATCACCTTCCGCGAGCTCGCCCTCAACGGCAAGATCCCGGGCGTGACCAAGTCCTCCTGGTAAACACTTTCGGGCCACGGGGGTCGGATATGACCCGCGCGCCCAACCTTAACAACATCCACCATGACAGATCCCGTCAGCGACTTCCTGACCCGCCTGCGCAATGCGTCCAAGGCCGGTCTCGCCGAGTGCGTATCGCCGCACTCCAAACTCAAGGAAAGCCTCGCGCTCATCCTTAAATCCGAAGGCTTCGTTTCCGAAGTCTCCACCGGCACCGATGACCGCGGTCACAAGACCGTCATCGTCAAGCTCAAGTATGTCGACAACGCCCCCGCGATCACGAATCTCTCGCGCGTCTCGACCCCCGGCCGCCGCCTCTACTACAGCTACACGGAAATCCCCCGCGTGCTGAACGGTCTCGGCATCAGCATCCTCTCGACCTCCAAGGGTCTCCTCAAGGATCAGGACGCCCGCCGCCAGAAGGTTGGTGGCGAACTGCTCTGCAACGTTTGGTAACCCGGAGAATCACCCACATGTCACGCGTAGGCAAAATTCCCGTTCCCATTCCCGACAAGGTCAAGGTCGACATCAAAGGCCACACCGTTTCCGTCGAAGGCCCCAAGGGCAAGGTCTCCAAGACCTTCGCTCCCGTCGTTTCCCTCTCCATCGTTGACAAAACCGTCACCGTGAAGCCGATCGACGACAGCCGCTTCTCCCTCGCCATGTTCGGCACCGCCCGTTCGGTGATCGCCGGTATGGTCAAGGGCGCCTCCGAAGGCTTCTCCAAGGACCTCGAAATCCAAGGCGTCGGCTTCAAGGCCAACCTCAAAGGCAAGGTCCTCGATCTCGCCCTCGGCTACTCGCACGCCATCCTTTTCGACATCCCCGAAGGCATCAAGATCACCGTCGTCGACCAGACCAAGGTCAAAGTCGAAGGCGCTGACAAGCAGCTTGTCGGCAAAGTCACCGCGGAAATCCGCAGCTATTACCCGCCCGAGCCCTACAAGGGCAAAGGTGTCCGTATCGTTGGCGAACGCGTCCGCCGCAAGGAAGGCAAGACCGTCGCTTAACGCCTCTCCTCATAATAATTTTTACGCTCTTCCGAGCCTCCATCTAAATGTCCACCACTCGCAAAGCAGACCTTCTTCAGAAGCGCCGTTGGCGCATCCGCAAGAAGGTGTTCGGCACCGCCGCCCGCCCCCGTCTTGCCGTCCGTTTCACCAGCAAGCACATCTACGCCCAGGCCATCGACGACGAGGCCGGCACCACGCTCGCCTTCCTGTCGAGCCTCGATGCCGATCTGCGCAAGCAGAAGCTCGCCGCCAACCTCGCCGGCGCCAAGTCCCTTGGCGTCGCCTTCGCCTCCAAGGCCAAGGCCGCCGGTATCACCTCCGTCGTGTTCGATCGCTCCGGCGCCCGCTACCACGGTAAAGTCAAAGTCTTCGCGGATGCCGCCCGCGAAGGTGGCCTCGCATTCTAATAAAAATGAGCACTATTCCCTCCGCCGCCCCTTCCAGCGAGCAGCAGCGCCCCGAGCGCGCTCCCCGTCGCGAAAATCGTGGCCCCCGCGAAGTTCCCAAGTCCCTTGACGAGCACGGCAACGAGCTCGTTGAGAAGATTGTCTTCATCAACCGCTGCGCCAAGGTCGTCAAAGGCGGCCGTCGTTTCAGCTTCGCCGCCCTCTCTGTCGTCGGTGACCGCAAGGGTCGCGTCGGCATCGGTTACGGCAAGGCCAACGAGGTCCCCGATGCGATCAAGAAGAGCACCGAAAACGCCAAGAAGAACTTCGTGACCGTGAAGCTGAAGGGCGACACGATCCCGCACGACGTCATGGGCATTGCCGATGGCGGCAAGGTTCTCCTCAAGCCCGCCTCCACGGGCACCGGCCTCATCGCCGGTGGTGCCGTCCGCGCCGTCCTCGAAGCGGCCGGTATCAAAAACATCCTCACCAAGTCCAGCGGCTCCAGCAACCACATCGCCGTGGTGCACGCGACCCTCAACGGTCTCCTGCAGCTCCGTCTGGCCGAGCAAATCAAGGCTGTTCGTTCGGCCTGATCGCTTAAAACCATAATCCGAGTCCCGCCCTGCGCCAAAGCAGGGCGGGGCGCCCCTCACAAGGAACCCACATGAAACTTCACGAACTTAAGAACGTCAAAGGCGCCATCCACCGCAAGAAGCGCGTCGGCTGCGGCGAAGGCGGCGGCCACGGCAAGACCTCCGGTCGCGGCGGCAAGGGCCAGTCGGCCCGTTCCGGCTCCTCCATCCGTCCCGGCTTCGAAGGCGGCCAGATGCCCCTCTACCGCAAGCTGCCCCATCGCGGTTTTAACAACTACGAATTCCGCACCGAGATCGCCGTCCTCAACATCGGCGACCTCGCCCGTCTTGACGCCGGCGTCACCGAGGTTAACGCCGAAGTTCTGGCCAAAGCCGGTCTCATCCGTGCCGACCAGGCCGGTTTGAAGATCCTTGGCGACGGCGAAATCAGTCGCTCGCTCAAGGTCACTGCGGGTAAGTTCTCCGAAACCGCCAAGGCCAAGATCGAGGCCGCCGGCGGTCAGGCCATCGTCGCCTAATTACAGGTGCAGGCCGCGCGAATTTAAATCGCGCGGCCTTTTTTTTCCTCCGATTTTCCCTCATTCGTTTTCATCGCTGTGCTCTCCGCTTTCACGAACTCCCTGAAGATTCCCGAGCTCCGTTCGCGCATCTTCTACACTCTGGCCCTCCTCTTTGTTGCTCGCGTCGGCGCGCACATCCCGCTCCCGGGGTTGAACCCCGAGCCGCTGGCCGCCTTCTTCAAAGATCAGGCCGCCACCACGGGTGGCGCGCTCGTCGGCCTCTACAACATGTTCACCGGCGGCGCCCTCGTGAAGGGTGCCGTCTTCGCGCTGGGCATCATGCCCTACATCAGCGCGTCCATCATCTTCCAGCTGATGACCGCCGTGGTGCCCGCCCTCAGCCGCCTCCAGCAGGAGGGCGATGTCGGTCGTCAAAAGCTCACGCAATACACCCGCTACGCCACGCTCATCATCTGCTTGGTGCAGGGCACGCTGCTGATTCTCGCGCTCGAAAATCCCAGCCGACTCTTCGGCCCGAATTTCGATGTGAACCGCTACGGCGCGATCGTCATGACCGATGCCAGCATGTTCCTGGTCACGTCCGTGATCTTCATGACCGCCGGCACCATGCTTCTCATGTGGCTTGGCGAGCAGATCACCGCCCGCGGCATCGGCAACGGCGTCTCGCTCCTCATCACCGTCGGTATTCTCGCCGACATCCCCGGTGCTGCCGTCGCGACCTACCAGCTCTTCGCCCCGGCGATCGGCGTCAAGGCTCTCGGTGTTCCACACGCCATCGGCATGGTCGCCCTCTTCATCGTCGTCACGATGGGCATCATCCTCGTCGTGCAAGGACAGCGAAAAATCCCGGTCCAATACGCCAAGCGTGTCGTGGGCAACAAGGTCATGGGCGGACAAAGCTCCTTCCTCCCGCTCAAGGTCAATTACTCCGGCGTCATGCCCGTCATCTTCGCGAGTGCGATCCTGCTTTTCCCCCAGCAGATCTTCTCGCAGATCGGCGCGGCTTTTGACCTGAAGTTCCTGACCGACTTCTCGGAAAACCTCCTGCGTGGCCACTGGGTTTACTACGCGTCCATGGGAACGCTCATTCTTTTCTTCAGCTATTTCTGGGTCTCCGTGATGTTCAAACCGATCCAGATCGCCGACGACCTGAAGAAATACGGCGGCTACATCCCCGGCGTTCGCCCCGGTGAACCGACCGCCAAGTTCCTCGATTTCATCATGACCCGCATGACGCTCGCCGGCGCGATCTTCCTCACGATCATTGCCGTCTTGCCCGACCTCCTCCTGTCCTTGGATCAACGCATCCCGCAGCGCGTGGCCATTTTCTTCGGCGGCACCGGCATGTTGATCACCGTCGGCGTCATCCTCGATACGATGAAGCAAATCGAGACCTTCCTGCTCCAGCGTCACTATGACGGCTTCCTCAAAAAAGGCCGCATCCGCGCCCGCAGTAACAACGCCGTCGGCGCCACCGGTGATGCCCTCAGCACCGAAGCCGTCATGAAGCTTGCGCTTCCGATGCTCGGTCTCCTGCTCCTCGGAGTCGGCATCTGGGCTTTCCGCATTCTTCTCAAATAAGGGCTTTACTTCGGCAGTTGTGACTGCACGCTCTGACCTCTTTTCTTCTTTCGGCTCTCCCGCCAAACAGAAGTTCTTACTGCTCGGTTCGTCTCCGTTTCCCTCGGGAAACGTGATGGATCAGCTCCGTTCTTTGAATATTGAGCACGTCTCTCTTGCCGAACTGATACGGCAGGAGATTTCGCGTGGCTCGTCCCTCGGCTCAACAGTCGAACGGACGCTCCGGAAGGAATCACTCCTCTCGGACGAAACCTGCATCGCCCTTGCGCGCCGCTGGTTTTGGTCACGCAAACCCGATGCGGGATTCGCCCTGACCGGCTTCCCGGCTACGTTGCTCCAAGCCAAAGTGTTTGATGAATGGCTCGACGCCCGGGATGAAAATCTCACCGGCGTCATCGCCACCGCCGGTTCCACCGAATCGCTCGTCGAACACTATCGCACCCTCGGTCTTCTTATGGAGGACGAGGCTCTCTCCGCCGCATGATTCCCATTAAAAACAAAGAAGGGATCTCGCGGATGCGTGAGTCCTGTGCGATTGCCGCCCTCGTTCTAAAACAGCTCAAAGAGCTAGTTCGTCCGGGGATCACGACCTATGACTTGGATCAGGCTGCACGCGATTTTATCGCCCAGCAAGGAGCTCGGAGCGCCTGTTACGGCTACCAAATCGGCAACCGCCGGTTTCCCGCCTACACCTGTCTTTCGGTCAACGAAGAGGTGGTCCACGGCATAGGGTCCATGAAGCGCGTCCTGCACGACGGCGATGTCGTCTCCCTTGATGTCGTTATCGAGTACAACGGCTACATCGGCGACAACGCCACCACGGTCCCCCTCGGCACAGTCGCCCCCCGCGTGGCTGAATTGCTGAAGGTCTCCGAGGAAGCCCTCTACCTCGGCATTAAAGAAGCCGTCGTAGGCAACCGTATCGGAGCCATCTCCCACGCGATCCAGACCTACGTTGAAGCCCACGGCTTCGGCGTCGTTCGCGATCTCGTCGGACACGGCGTTGGAGTTTCGATGCACGAAGAGCCGCAGATCCCGAACTTCGGACGCAAGAATTCAGGCGACAAGATCAAGCCCGGCATGACGCTCGCCATCGAGCCCATGGTCAACCTCGGCACTTGGCGCACGAAGACGCTCAGCGACGGCTGGACCATCGTCACGTCCGATAACACGCCGTCCGCGCACTTCGAACACACCGTGCTCACCACTGAAAACGGCCCCGAGATCCTCACGATCCCGAAGGCGCTCTGAACGTTTTCCCACCCACTTTCCGGACTCCCACGAGTCCTGTTTCCTCCGCATTTCCACAGTAAAGTTAAACTAAACCACATCCATGCCACGTATCCTCGGTGTTGATATCCCCGCGAAAAAGAAAATCGCGTATTCCCTCCGTTACATCTACGGTATCGGTCCCATCCGGGCCGACATCATTGTCAAAGAAGTCGGTATCGATCCCGATACCCGCGCTGAAGCCCTCACCGAGGAACAGCTCAACAAGATCCTTCACGTCATCACTGAAAACAAGTGGGTCGTTGAAGGCGATCTACGCCGCCACCTCATGGGCAACCTGAAGCGTCTCCAGGCGATCAATTGCTACCGTGGCGTCCGCCACCGCAAGAGCCTGCCCGTCCGCGGTCAGCGCACCAGCACCAACGCCCGCACCCGCAAGGGCCCGCGTCGCACCGTCGGTGTCACCAAAGCTAAAGAAGCATAATCTTATAACGTCATGGCCGAAGAAAAGTCCGCTCCCAAAAAAGAAAAGCCCGCCAAGGTCGCCGCCGCCGGTGCCGAGGTTAAAGCTCCCGCTGCCGATAAGCCCGCCAAGGCTTCCAAGGCTCCCAAAACCGAAGGTGCCGAAGGCGCTGCTGCTCCCGCTCCCGCGGCCGACCAGAAGCCCGTCGAGCTCATCGGTGGCGTCGCCCGCCAGCCCACCGCCGAAGATCTTCTTAAGGAAGAGCTCGGTTCCATCAAGATCCGCAAGGCCAAGGGCTCCAAGAACGTCACCTCCGGCGTCGCCAACATCCTTGCTTCTTTCAACAACACGATCGTCTCGATCACCGACGGCAAGGGTGCCGTCATCGCCTGGTCCAGCGCCGGCAAGTGCAACTTCCGCGGTTCGCGCAAGTCCACCGCCTACGCCGCCCAGGTCGTTGCTCAAGACGCCGCCCGCAACGCCATGTCGCACGGCCTCAAGGACGTTGTGATCAAGGTCTCCGGTCCCGGCCTTGGCCGCGACAGCGCCATCCGCGCCCTCCAGGCCATCGGTCTGGAAATCAACACCATCATCGATGTCACGCCGATTCCGCACAACGGCTGCCGTCCCCGCAAGCGTCGTCGCGTCTAATCAGCCGCGTATCCACAATACGGATTCATCCTTTAAACAAAAGTAACCCACCATGGCTCGTTACACAGGTCCTACCACCCGCATCAGCCGCCGTTTCGCCACGCCGATCTTCGGCGCGACGAAGGCGTTTGAAAAACGCAACTTCCCCCCCGGCCAGCACGGCCCCAAGCTCCGCCGCAAGCTCTCCGAGTATGCCGTCGGTCTGAACGAAAAGCAGAAGCTCCGTTACACCTACGGTCTGCTTGAGCGTCAGTTCCGCCTCACCTTCGAGACCGCCAAGCGCGAGCGCGGCGTCACCGGTGAGCGCTTCCTGCAGCTCCTCGAAACCCGTCTGGACAGCGTCGTTTACCTCCTTGGTTTCGCCAAGAGCCGCGCCGCCGCCCGCCAGCTCGTCGGCCACGGCCACGTGCGCGTCAACGGTCACAAGCTCGACATCGCCTCCGCCGTCGTGAAGGCCGGTGACGAGATCGAGATCAAGAACCTCGCGTCCTCCCGCCAGCTTGCCCAGCGCAATCTGGAAGAGAACCGTGCCCGCCCCGTCCCGGGCTGGCTCACGCTCAACGCCGAGCAATTCAAGGCCACCGTTACCCGTCTGCCCAACCGCGACGAGATCGCCGCCAACATCAACGAGCAGCTCATCGTTGAATTCTACTCCCGCTTCTAAGCTGGAGTTCCTCTTAAAACGCAGCAATCAGTCACCTCCATGCCCAAACGCCTCGGAAAGTTCGAATTGCCCAATAAGCTCACCAAGGTCGAGGAAGGCTCCACGCCGACCTACGCCAAGTTCATCGCCGAGCCCTTCGAGGCCGGCTACGGACACACCATCGGCAACTCTCTGCGCCGCGTGCTCCTGAGCTCCATCGAGGGCTCCGCGATTTCCTCGATCAAGATCGAGGGCGTCCAGCACGAGTTCCAGAGCATCGACGGCGTTGTGGAAGATGTCACCGACATCGTCCTCAACCTGAAGAAGGTTCTTATCGTCTCCACCAAGCGCGAGGCTCTCACGCTCGCCATCAAGGTGAAGAACCGCGCCGGTGCCGTCACCGCCGCCGACATCCAAGCCGATGCCAACGTCACGATCGTCAACCCCGACCAGGTCATCGCGACCTTGGAAAAGGGCGCCTCCTTCGAGGCCGAGATCGAGATCAAGACCGGCCGCGGCTACTATCCCGGCGAGCAGAACAAAAAAGAAGAGCAGGCCATCGGCGTCATCCCGATCGACTCCCTCTTCTCGCCCGTTCGTCTCGTCAAGTATGCCGTCGAGAACACCCGCGTCGGCCAGATCACCGATTATGACAAGCTCATCCTCGAGATCTGGACGGACGGCCGCATCACCCCGGACGACGCCCTCAAGCAGTCCGGCTCGATCCTCAAGCATCACCTCGACGTGTTCGATCGCGTCAGCGACGAAGCCTACGAGTTCGAAAACCAGCAGTCCGAGGTCAGCGAGGAGCAGAACAAGCTCCGCAAGCTCCTCAACATGTCGGTCAACGAAATCGAGCTCTCCGTTCGCGCCGCGAACTGCTTGAACAACGCCAATATCACCACGGTCGGCGAACTCGCCATGAAGACCGAGCAGGAGATGCTCAAGTATCGCAACTTCGGCAAGAAGTCGCTCAACGAAATCAAGGACAAGCTCGAGGCCCTCGGTCTCTCGCTTGGCATGAAGTTCGACGAACGCCTCCTCGACGCCGCCAAGAAGGACGCGTAACCGTCGCTTCGTTCCGGTAAATCCTAAATCCCAAACGTCCAAATCCCAATTTTGGGATTTGGCGTTTGGACCTTTGACCCTTTTTCACTTTGCGGCTCTCGCGCCGTCCCCTCCGCCCAACGCTGCGGAGGGGGTTGCCGATCGGGCGTCGCTACTAAAACAACACCACAATGCGCCACAAGAAACACACCCACTCCCTCGCCGGCCGCAGCGCCTCCCACCGCGCCGCGACGCTCTCCAACATGGCCGCCTCGCTCATCGAGCACGACCGTATCGAGACCACGCTCGCCAAGGCCAAGGCCCTCCGTCCCTTCGTCGAAAAGATCATCACGAAAGCCAAACAGGCCGCCGCGAAGACCGAAAAGAAGGATGCCGTCCACCTCCGCCGCCTCGCCCTCAAGGACGTGCGCAACGAAGACATGGTCACCCTCCTCTTCAACGAGAAGTATAAGGAGTTCGCCAACCGCACCGGTGGCTACACCCGCATCTACAAGCTCGCTCTCCCCCGCGTGAGCGATGCCGCCGAGATGGCCATCATCGAGTTCGTCAAGGCCGACGACCAAGGCTACAAGAAGTCCAAGAAGCCCGCCAAGGCCAAGAAAGCCGCCGCCGCTGCTCCCGCCGCGGAAGCCGCTCCCGAAGCTCAGGCCTAAAAGTAGCGGAAGCGCGGAGCGCTTTCGTTCCGATTCCGTCCAACCGACGCGCCGAAGAGCAATCTTCGGCGCGTTTTGCTTTTTCCTCGGTCATCCCTTTTTCTGAACCCGTCTCATGGGTCTGCAAATCGCCTCCGTCATCTACTGTTTCCTGGTCGCCGCGCTCTTCCTCGGCCTCTGGCTCTACTACGATCGCCGCGACCACGCGCGCTTCGAAGGCGAACGCCGCCGCACCACGTTTCGCTGCCTGCGTTGCAACCACCTCTACGTCCTCCGCGGCGAAGTGGAGGAGGGGACCTGCCCCAAATGCAGCCAGTCCAACACCCGTCTGAAATTTTAACGTTCTCCGGCACTTCCCGCCGCATTGACACGTCCGGCCCCGCCCGCGCACTTTTCCTGCTTTAATCCGCCCGATTCTCCCGCTTTCGGACCACTCTCTTTCTACATGTCACAGATCATCGCCGTCCTCGATTTTGGTTCCCAATACACCCAGGTCATCGCCCGCCGCATCCGCGAGTGCCAGGTCCTCTCCAAAATCTACCACTTCAGCACGCCCGCCGCGCAACTGAAGGCCGACGGCGTCATCGGCATCATCCTCTCCGGCGGCCCGAGTAGCGTCTTCGCCAAGGAAGCGCCCATGCCCGACAAGGCCCTCTTCGAACTCGGCGTGCCCGTCCTCGGCATCTGCTACGGCATCCAGCTCCAAGGCTATCTCCTCGGTGGCAAGGTCTCCAAGAGCACCCACCGCGAATACGGCCACGGCGTCCTCACCCTCAACAAACCCGGCCGCCTTTTCAAAGGCCTGCCCAAAAAACTCAAAGTCTGGAACTCCCACGGCGACCGCCTCATCGCCCTGCCTCCTGGTTACACCGCCATCGGCACCACCGAAAACTCCGAGTTCGCCGTCATCGAGGACAAGAAGCGCAACTTTTACGGCATTCAGTTCCACCCCGAGGTTTTCCACTCCGAACGCGGCATCGACGTCATCCGCAACTTCCTCCTCGTCATCTGCGGCGCCAAGCAGGACTGGACTACCAAGGACTACATCAAGCACTCGATCCAGACGATCCGCGACCAAGTTGGTAAGGAACGCGTCCTCCTCGGTCTCTCCGGCGGCGTGGACAGCTCCGTCGCCGCCGCGCTCATTCACAAAGCCATCGGCAAACAGCTCACCTGCGTGTTCGTTGACAATGGCCTCCTCCGCGCCGGCGAACGCGAACAGGTCGAAAAACTCTACGCCGATCACTTCCACATCGACCTCCGCGTCGTCGATGCCTCGAAGCTCTTCCTCAAGCGCCTCAAGGGCGTCAGCGAGCCCGAGGCCAAGCGCAAGATCATCGGCAACACCTTCGTCGAGGTCTTTGAGAAATCCCTCCGCTCCATCGGCGGCGCCAAGTGGCTCGCCCAAGGCACGCTTTATCCCGACGTCATTGAATCCGTCGCCATCGCAGGGAACCCCGCCGCGCTCATCAAGTCACACCACAACGTGGGCGGCCTGCCTGATCGCATGAAACTCAAGCTCCTCGAACCTCTCCGCGAACTCTTCAAGGACGAGGTGCGCGCCGTCGGTGAGTCTCTCGGACTCCCGCGCGAGGTGGTGTGGCGCCAGCCGTTCCCGGGCCCCGGCCTCGGCGTTCGCGTCGCCGGTGACATCACTCAGGAAAAACTCAACGTCCTCAAAGCCGCCGACGCCATCCTCCAACACGAGATGATGGCCTCCGGTTACTACTGGAAAGTCTGGCAGTCCTTCGCCGTTTACCTGCCCGTCAAATCCGTCGGCGTCATCGGCGACGAGCGCAACTACGCCGACGTCATCTCGCTCCGCATCGTCGAGAGCCGCGACGCCATGACCGCCGACTGGGCGCGCCTGCCCTACGACCTGCTCGCGAAAATCTCCTCGCGCATCACCAACGAAGTCCGCGGCGTCTCCCGCGTGCTTCTCGACATCAGCTCCAAGCCGCCCGCGACCATCGAGTGGGAATAATTCTCCCTTCTCGACGGCGTCTTTTCGCAACCCCATGAAAACTCCGTTCCGTCTCCTCCTCGCCCTCCTCGTTGTTTTCGTTTCCGCCGCCGCGGCACAAGCCGCGGCGAGCGTGGATGAAGTGATCGCCCGCGCCCGCGCCACCGTGGGCAGCGAAGCCGCGCTCAAAGCCCTCGAATCGCTTCACTACACGGGCGAGCTCACCACCAGCGCGACCAACGAAAAAGGCGAGCCCGCTGAAGTGAAGGTCGCCATCGAGATCATCTTCCAGCGTCCCTACCGCCAGCGCATCGTCGCCACGTCCGCCAACAAGATCGAGATCACCGCGCTCGACGACTACGAGGGCTGGCAACGCGAACAGGATCCGTCCGACTCCAACCGCTGGCGCATGACACTTCTCTCCGGCGAGCAGATCAAACGCCTCCGCGCCAACACGTGGGAAAACCTCTCCTTCTTCCATGGAATCGAACAGCGCCGCGGCACCGTCAACGACCTCGGCACCGTCACGCTCGATGGCAAAAGCTGCCGTAAACTCGCCTTCGAGCACGGTGACGGCATCGTCTTCACGCGTTACTTTGACGACGCCACCGGCCGCCTCCTGCTCACCGAAACCGAAAACGGCATCCGCATCCGCGAAGAAGGGGAAATGGTTGTCGATGGCCTTCGTTTCCCTCGCAAGATTATCATCATCAGTAAATTGGACGACGGCAGTGAACGCACTGTCAGTATCATCTTCGACAAAGTCATCGTGAACGAACCGCTCGCCGACAGCCTGTTCACGATCCCCACGATGACCCGCTGAGGCGCGTCACTTTGGGCCAAAATCGTTTTCCGACTCGCGCCCGTAACACGGACGGGGTAGTCCTTTCCGACTAATCCTATCACCGTGCGCGTTCTTCAGTTTGCCTCCAAAACCTTTGATTCCGAACTGGCCGGCTTTTGTCAGGGAGCGTCCGTTCCCAAAGACATCCAAGACGCCGTCTCGGCTATTCTCGCCGACGTTCGCCAGCGCGGCGACGAAGCCGTCAGCTACTACGCCGCCAAGTTCGACGGCGCCAAACTCCGCGCCCGCGACTTCCGCGTAAAGCCCGCCGAGATCGCCGCCGCCACCAAGCGTCTCCCCGCCGCCGAGCGCAAAGCCCTCGTCGCCGCCCACGAGAACATCGTCGCCTTCAACAAACAGAGCCTCCCCAAAGACTGGCTCGGCAAAAACAAACACGGCGCGCAAGTCGGCGAGATCAACCACCCGATCCGCCGCGTCGGTCTCTACGTCCCCGGCGGCGAAGTCCCGCTCGTCTCCACCGTTCTCATGACGGCCACCCTCGCCAAGATCGCCGGCTGCCCCGAGATCGCCGTCTTCACGCCTTCCAATCCGCAGGGCAAAATCGCCGACGGCGTCCTTGCCGCGCTCGACCTCATCGGCATCGACGAGGTTTACCGCATCGGCGGAGTCCAAGCCATCGGCGCCGCCGCCTTCGGGACGCTCACCGTTCCTGCTGTCGATAAAGTCTTCGGCCCCGGCAACGCCTACGTCTGTGAAGCCAAGCGCCAGGTGTTCGGCACCGTCGGCGTCGATTCGCTCCCCGGCCCGAGCGAGGTCATGATCATCGCCGACGAATCCGCCAATGTTGCCTTCGCCGCCGCCGACCTCCTCGCGCAAGCCGAACACGGTTCCGGTCGCGAAAAAATCTACCTCGTCGCCACCTCCGCCGAGATCATCAAGGACATTGCCGACGAAGTGCAGTCGCAGCTGAAGACGATCTCGCGCTCCGAAAAAACCACCCGCGTGCTCGCCCAAGGTTTCCTTGCCATCGAGGTGAAAACCCTCGCCGAAGCCGTGAAGGTCGCCAACTACGTCGCGCCCGAGCACCTTGAACTTCTCGTGAAGGACAGCGCGCACAAAACGCTCCTCCGCGACATCACGACTGCGGGCGCGATCATGCTCGGCAACTACACGCCGACCGCCCTCGGTGATTTCACCGCCGGTCCCAGTCACGTGCTGCCGACCGCCCGTGCCGGCCGCTTTTTCAGCGGTCTCCGCGTCGCCGACTTCATGCGCCGCACGAGCGTGATCCGCTACGACAAAGCCTCCGTCAAAAAAGCCGAGCCCATCGTCTCCGCCTTCGCCGCGATGGAGAAGCTCGACGCGCACGGCCGCAGCGTAAAAGTCCGCGCGCTCTGATTTGTCGGGATCGTTCCAGTCCATGTCCTCTTCTTTTTCCGTTCCGGCCCTGCCGCACATCCAGAAGCTCCACGCCTACACGCCCGGCCTCCAGCCGACGGAGTCCGGCTGGGTGAAGCTCAACACCAACGAGTGTCCGTATCCGCCGAGCCCGCGCGTCGCCGCCGCGATCACCGCCGAGCTCGGCGACGGCGAGTCGCTGCGCCTCTATCCGAATCCCACGAGCGCACCGCTCCGCCGCGTCGTGGCCAAACTCCACGGTCTGACCGAAGAAAACGTGCTCATCGGCAATGGCTCCGACGACGTGCTCAACCTCCTCGTGCGCGTCTTTGGCGGACCCACCGCGGCCACCGGCGTGACGATTCCCAGCTACTCGCTCTATCCCGTGCTCGTCGCCATTAACGACGGCTCGATCAGCGCCATCGAGTTCGACCGCTCGATGAAACTCCCTCTCGAAAAAATCGCCGCGTCCGGCGCACGCGCGTTTTTCCTCACGTCGCCCAACGCCCCGACCGGCGTCGCGTTCACCAACGCCGAACTCTCCGCCGTTCTCTCAACATTCTCCGGCATCCTCGTCGTGGACGAAGCCTACGCACCCTTCGCCGAGCAAAACGCCGTGCCGCTCCTCGCGAAGCACCCGAACCTCGTCATCACGCGCACGCTCTCGAAAGCCCACGCGCTCGCGGGCATCCGCGTAGGCTACGCGCTCGCGAGCGCCGAGGTCATCGGACTCCTCGACCGCGTGCGCGACAGCTACAACGTCAACCGCCTCTCGCA
>CAMBLN010000028.1 GCA_945868215.1 Opitutus sp. GAS368 | reverse complement strand
TTAGTCATTGGTCATTGGTCATTGGTCATTGGTCATTGGTCATTGGTCATTGGTCATTGGTCATTGGTCATTGGTCATTGGTCATTGGTCATTGGTCATTGGTCATTGGTCATTGGTCATTCCGCGTCGCAAAGCGACGCGGCCCCATTCCTTCCTTGGCTACGCGCCCCCGAACCGTTTGCCTTCCCGCTTCGTGCCCACCACCGAGCCCACCTCACCCAAGCGTCCACTGTCCCTCGGCGTGATTTTCCTCACGCTCTACATCGATCTCATCGGGTTCTCCATCATCTTCCCGCTCGGCCCCGACCTGCTCAAACACTACCTCGCCGTCGACGGCCATGTCGGTCTGCTCGGCTGGTTCCTTGAACACATCAACGCCGCCGCCCGCGCCCTCGGTAACGAAACCCACCTTCCCGAAGTCCTCTTCGGCGGCATCATCAGTTCCCTCTTCTCGATCCTGCAGTTCATCTTCGCGCCGTTTTGGGGAGCTCTCTCCGACAAACGCGGACGCCGCCCCATCCTCCTCCTCACCGTCGCCGGCACTGCGTTCAGTTATCTGCTCTGGGTGGTCAGCGGTTCCTTCTGGCTCTTCCTCCTCGCCCGCCTCGTCGCCGGTGCCTTCGGCGGAAACCTCTCCGTCGCCACCGCCGCCGTCGCCGATGTCACCACGCGCGCCGAACGTTCCAAAGCCATGGGCATCGTCGGTGCCGCCTTCGGTCTCGGTCTCGTCACCGGCCCGATGATCGGCGCCTTCACCGCGCACATCAACCTGCTTGATCGCTTCCCCGGACTCGCCGCCTGGGGCATCAACCCGTTCTCCGTCCCCGCGCTGCTCGCGCTCGCCATGAGCGTGGTCAACCTCGTCTGGATTCACCGCCGCTTCACCGAAACCCGCCCGCCCGAGGTCCGCGGCATCCCCGGCGAAACGCGTCTCCGCAATCCCCTGCGCGCCATCCTCGGCCTCCACGACTCGCGAATCCGCGGCGTCAACCTGGTCGCCTTCGTTTACTCCATCGCCTTCGTCGCCATGGAAGCCTCCCTCGTCTTCCTCAGCGCCGAACGCTTCGACTACAGCATCAAACAAAACGGCATCCTCCTGGGCTTCCTCGGCGTGTGCTCGATCATCACCCAAGGCGTGATCGTCCGCAAACTCCTCAAACGCGTCACCGAAACCCGCGTCCTCGCGAGCGGGCTCGTCATTTCCTCCGCCGGTCTGCTCTTCATCGGTTTCGCCCCCGCGCCCGTGTGGCTCTACGCCGGCGTCGGCCTGCTCGCCCTCGGCGGCGGCTTGGTCAACCCGTCCACCACCGGCCTGATCTCACTCTACGCCGGAGCCGACGAACAAGGCCGCGTCCTAGGCATCTTCCGTTCACTCGGTTCGCTCTCGCGCGCGATCACCCCGATCACCGCCGGCATCGTCTTCTGGACGCTCGGCGCCGAAGCCCTGTTCGTCGGAGCCGCCGTCCTCGCCCTCGGCGCCTGGATCGCCAGCACCCGCCTCCCGCAGCCGGAGAAATGAGTGCCTTGAGGTAGGAGCCCATTTATGGGCGATTCCGTCTCGGGAATGTAGGAGCCTGCTTGCAGGCGATGAGAACCCAACGCCGTCGTTAATCTCCCGAATCGCCTGCAAGCAGGCTCCTACACAGATCGACCAAAATCACCCGACCGCCTTGCGCAGCAAAAACGCCGCCGCGCCGTCGTGCCCGTCCACCCACGGCTGGCTCACGCGTTGCGACTCCAGCGTAAACCGCCCGCGCGTTTTTTCCAAAAACGCCTTCACCACCTCCGCATTCTCCTCCGCGTCGAGACTGCACGTCGAATAAACCAAGCGTCCGCCCGGCGCCACCAACCGCGCCGCCGCGCTCAACATGTCGCCTTGCTGGCGCGCGTGTTTCGCAAAGTCCGACACCTGCAACCGCCACTTCACATCCACGCGATGCCGCATCACGCCCGTGTTGGAACACGGCACATCCAGGAGCACTGCGTCATACGCCTTCGGCAGATTGCACTCTTCAAAAACACCCAGCCGCTCCACCTGCATCACATCGCCCTGCACGAGCGCCACGTCGATCTTCGCCCGCGACAGATTTTGCTTCAGGCGCTCGATGCGCGGACTCGGCAAGTCCAACGCCACCACGCGTCCCGAACCGCCCATCGCATCCGCGATGGCCAGACTCTTCCCGCCGGGCGCCGCGCACGCATCCAACACCGTCTCGCCCGCCTTCGGCGCGAGCAGCTCGATCGCATGCCGCGTCGCCGGATCCTGCAAAAATAAAGTCCCGTCGTTCACGAGCGTCTCCACCCGCGCCCACGCGCCCGACTTCACTTCATAAAAACCTTTCCACGGAGTCGCCGCGAACAACGCCGCGTCCTCCCCCGCCGGCGCACCGTCCGCACGCCAACGCGCATACACCGGCGCCGGTTTCTGATTCCACTCCAAAAGCTCGCGTGCGCCCGCCGCGCCAAACTGCGCCAGCCAGCGACGCACCAACCACTCCGGATGCGAGTAATACGCCGCGATCTCCGTCGCACCCGCCAGCTTCGCCGGCTCGGTCTGCGCCGCGATGGCCGTCGCGATCTTGCGCACCACCGCGTTGACCATCTTCGACTCCGGCAAACTCGCCAGCGTCTTGGTCTGTTCGACCGCATGGTGAACCACCCGCGCCGTGTGCCCGTCGCCGCCGCCCTCGATCAATTCATAACCCGCGATCAGCAACACCGCCTTCACCGCCGTGCGTGGCGGACGCGCCAGCATCGGCGTAAAAATCGCCTCGATCCTCCCCAGGTTGCGCACCGCGCCAAACAGCAAGTGCTGGCAACGCCCGCGCTCCGCCCGCCCGAGCGAACGCGGCAGACTGTCCAGCAAGACGTCCACGCGCTCATTATTCTCGAGCCAGCGCACGAGCAATTCGACCGCGAGGGCCCACGCATCAGCCGAAAGGCCCGCCTTGAAAGGTTTTGTCATAGCGCCCCACGCTCAGGCCCCCCGCCCCGCTTGCAAGCCCGAACCCGCCCGCGCCAGTTGCGTTGCCGCACTCCTGTTGTAGTCTTAGCAACCTCGGGAATAATCCGCCGTCTTCCTCCTCTCACCTCATATGAAACGGACCGCCTTCCTCCTTTGCCTGACGCTCGCCGCCGCCACCTATCTCTTCTCCCAAGCTCCCATGAAATCCACCGCGCCCTCCGCCGCCTCTCCCGCCGACGCCGATTGCACCTCCGCCTGCGGACTCCCCTCCAAGGTCATCATCGATATGTCGAAGACCGCCGTTCAAAAAACCGACGCCGAGTGGCAAAAACTCCTCACGCCCATCCAGTTCAAAGTCGCCCGCAAACAAGGCACCGAGCCGCCGTTCCAAAACGAATACCACAACCACAAGGCCGACGGCGTATATTTCTCGGTCTGCAGCGACACCCCGCTTTTCGACAGCAAAGACAAATTCGACAGCGGCACCGGCTGGCCCAGCTTCACCAAACCCATCGAACCCGCCTTCGTCGGCGAACACACCGACACCAGTTACGGCATGATGCGCACCGAGGTCCATGTAACCGTGGACGGCGCCCACCTCGGCCACGTCTTCAGTGACGGCCCCGCCCCGACCTACAAACGCTACTGCATCAACTCCGCGTCCCTCCGCTTCATGCCGCGCAAGGAGTATAATGAGTGGGTCGAAAAACAAAAAGCCTCCGCCCAACCCGCCGCACCCTCCACTCCGGCTTCCTGATCGCCATGTCCTCCCGCACCCTTCTCGCCCTCGCCGCACTAGCCTTCGCGTCATTCCTCCCCGCCACCCGCGCCGACACCCTCGTCGTCGGCGGCGGCTGCTTCTGGTGCACCGAGGCCACCTTTGAACTCCTCCCCGGCGTCACCGGCGTCACCAGCGGCTATGCCGGCGGCACCACCGAGAACCCCAAATACAAAGATCTCTTCCAATCCAACACCGGCCACGCCGAGGTGATTCAAATCACCTACGACCCCGCCAAGATCACCCTAGACGCCCTCTTCACCCACTTCTGGAAAATCCACGACCCCACCCAGGTCGGCGGACAAGGCAACGACGAAGGCCCCCAATACCGCTCGATCATTCTCTACTCCGACGCCGCGCAAAAAGCCGCCGCCGAGAAATCCCTCGCCGAAGCCACCACCCGCTTCCGTAAACCCCTCACCACCCAGATCGTTCCCCTCACCAAATTCTGGCCCGCCGAAGATTATCACCAAGACTACTTCGCCAAAAACCCCGAGGCCGGTTACTGCCGCGTCGTCATCAAACCCAAGGTGGACAAACTCAAAAAAGAGTTGAAGCCCGCCTCCTGATCATCCCTTCACCTTCTCCATCCGGCCGTCAAAGCCCGCTCCCCGAGCGGGCTTTTTCATTTCCGCCCCGCCAGACGGCCGCAAACCCGTTGGTTGACATACCCGCCCCCCATGCGTTCAACTCACCAATTCACGACTCGAACAACCCATTTATGAACTCGGAAGCCGTCTCTGCGCTCATCGCCAAAAATCCCTCCCTCAAGGCATCCAAAGCCCAACTCGAAGCCATGGAACCCGGTTCCTACGGCATCCATCGCAGTTGGGGCTTCGGCCAGATCAAGTCCTACGACGAAGCTTCCCAAAAGCTCATCATCGACTTCCAAGGGAAGAAAGCCCACCCGATGGACCCCGCGTTCTGCATCGGCACGCTCCAGATTCTCCCCGCCAACCACCTTCTGGTTCGCAAACAAACCGAGCCCGAGGTCATCAACAAACTGATCGCCAACGACCCCGCCCAGCTCCTCGTCGAGGGCCTCCAGTCCTACCCCAACAACGCCGCCACCGCCATTGAGATCGAGATCACGCTCGCCCAGGTGCTCGGCGAAGAGAAATTCAAAAAGTGGTGGTCCACCGCCAAGAAGGCCATCGCCAAGGACCCGCGCATCGCCGTCCCCGCCAAGAAGACCGAGTGCTACATCCTCCGCGAGACCCCCGTCTCCGCCGAAGATGAAATCATCGAGCAGTTCAACGGCACCCGCTCCGCCCGCCGCCGCATCGCCCTCGCCCTCGACCTCGTCGCCGCCTCCGGCTCCAAGGAAGTCAAAGGCGACCTCAACGCCATCCTCACCGGTCTGTCCGAGTCCGTGAAGGACTCCAACCAGCTCGACGCCGCCGAACGCCTCTACGGCGCCTTCGTCCGCGACTCTCTCGCCAAACAACTCGGCGTGGACACCGCCACCCTCGCTCCTTCCCAAGCCGAGCTCGTCGGCAACGTCCGCGACCTCGTGGACATCGCCGAAAAGATCCCCGTCCAATTCCAGGGCCGCTTCCTCGATCTCATCAAGGAAACCCACCCCATCGAATACCGCGACGCCGCCTTCACCCTGCTGAAGACCTCGCAAGGAAAGTTCACCACCGAGTGCATCAACTTCCTCGTTGAGAACGGCCACTCCGACGAACTCGCCACCGCCCTCAAGCGCTGGCAGATCGAGCAAAACCTGCGCGCCCCCGTCCTACTCTGGATCGTCAAGAACCGCCACTCGAAGAAATTCGCCAAGCTGCTCAACGACCTCATCACCCCCCGCCTCCTCAGCGCGATCTTCTTCGCGATCGACTACGAGGCGCTCCAGGCCGCCAGCGCCCGCCGCATTCCGCTCGGCGACATCCTCTCCGAGGACACCGACCTCATCGCCGACCTCCTCTCCACCGCCGATCCTGAGACCGCCCGCGACCTCGCGAACGCCCTCATGCTCAACCAAGGTTTTGAAGAGCTCACGAAGAAGTCCCTCCTCGCCCGCTTCATCAAGATTTTCCCCGGCATCCAGTCCATCGTCGCCAAGGAAGCCGAATCCAACGAAGAGCAAATCCTCGTTTCGCGCCCCAGCTACGAAGCCAAGCGCGTCGAATACGAGACGATCGTCTCCAAGAAGATCCCCGACAACTCCAAGGCCATCGCGACCGCCCGCGAGCACGGCGACTTGAAGGAAAACTCCGAATACAAGATGGCCAAGCAGGACCAGACCGTCCTCATGGCCCAGAAAGGCCAGCTCGAGAAAGAACTCAGCCGCGCCCGCATCACCGACTTCAAGGAAGCCACCACCGAGCAGATCAGCGTCGGCAGCATCGTCGAAGTCACCGCCACCGGCGGCAAACAAGTCAAATACACGCTCCTCGGCGCGTGGGACAGCGTCCCCGAGCAGAACATCCTCTCCTACAAGACCCCGCTCGGCCTCGCCCTCCTCGGCAAGAAGGTCGGCGACGTCGTGAAGGTGAAGATCGGCACCTCCGAAGAGACCTACACCGTCAAGTCCATCGGCCGCTACGTCGACAGCCTCTAAGCCGTCGTCACACCGATAAAAAAAGCCGCCCGACAAAGGCGGCTTTTTTATGTCCGGCGCCGAACAGTCTTTGCGACTTCTGCGAGATCTTTGCGTTCTTTGCGTTCTTTGCGTTAAAAAAGCCGCTGCCTCACAACGCCAACCCCGGTTCGATCCCCAATCCCGCCATCGGCTCCACTGGCCGCACCGTCGGATCGACCCACGCCGCAAACGCGATCATCCCCGCATTGTCGCCCGTGTGTTTCGCCTGCGCCGCCAGCAACGGAATCCCACCCGCCGCCGCCACGCGTCCGAGTGCCGCCCTCAGCGTCTGGTTGTTGGCCACGCCGCCCGAAAGCCCGAGACTGCGAAACGCCCCGCCTTCCCGCTCCAGCGCCAGCGTCGTCTTGCGCACGAGCGCATCCACCACCGCCTGCTGGTAGCTCGCGCACAAATCATCCATCCGCGCCTCCACGTCCTCCGGCTTCATCTTCTCCAGCTGGTAGCGCAGACTCGTTTTTAACCCCGAAAAACTGAATCCGAGATCGCTGCGCGGACCGATTCCGCGCGGAAAATCAAACGCCTTCGGGTCGCCTTTCAGCGCCCGCTTTTCGATCAAGGGTCCGCCCGGATAACCCAGCCCCAGCAACTTCGCTCCTTTGTCCAGCGCCTCGCCCGCCGCGTCATCCCGCGTCGAGGAAACCACCGTGATGCGCCGCTCCGCATCCAGCGTGAAGAGCAACGTGTTCCCTCCCGACACCACCAGTCCGAGATGCGGCAGCAACGCCGCCATCCGCGCATCGAACTCCGCCGGCGCCTCCGCATGAACCGCGATAAACGGCGAAAACACATGTCCGCGCAGGTGATTGACGCCGGTCAGCGGCACGCGCCAGGCCAGAGAGAGCGACTTCGCCGCCGCCACCCCGATCGCCAGACACCCCGCCAACCCCGGCCCGTGCGTCACCGCCACCTGGCCGATCCCCGCAAAGCCGTGCGCTTCCTTCACGCGCTCGAGCAGCGGACCCAGGTTGCGCAGGTGCTCGCGTGTCGCGAGGTCGGGCACCACGCCGCCATAACGGCCGTGCAGCGCGATCTGGCTGTGTATCCATTCTCCGGATATGCCCGCCGCCGGATCAAACAACGCCAGCGCCGTCTCGTCACAGGAACTCTCGATGGCGAGGATCATGGCTTCTTCGCCGCCACCGGACCGGCCGCCGCCGCGCCGCGTGTCTCCAGCAGCAACGCCGCCTGCAACACCGCCGCCGCCGCGTCCAGCTGACGGTCCGGCGTCGGATCGAGGTTGAACCGCGCCTTGAACTCCGCCGGATCCGTCACGTCTTCGCGCATTCGTTGGAGCCGCGCGTTTTCGTCTTCGGCGGGCGTCATCACGATCTCCACGTCCGGCGCGACTCCTTTCTCGTGAATCGTCACCCCGCCCGGCGTGTAATACCGCGCCGTCGTCAGCCGCAGTCCTTCGCCTTTGCGCAACGACAGGACCGACTGCACCGAGCCTTTGCCAAACGAGCGTTCGCCCACGACGACCGCCCGGCGCGTGTCCTTCAGCGCACCCGCGACGATCTCCGCCGCACTCGCGCTGCCCGCGTTGATGAGCACCGCCACCGGGAGGGTGAGCCGCGGCTCCGGCGCGGCCGCCCGATACTCGTCCCGGTCCTCCACGTGGCGTCCCTGCGTGTAGACAATCAACTCCCCCTTGTCGAAAAACGGTTCCGCCACCTCGACCGCCGCGTTGAGCAAGCCGCCGGGATTGTCGCGCAGATCGATGATCAGCGCCCGCATCGACTGGGCGTTCAGCGAATTAAGCGCCGCGATAAACTCCTCCCCCGTGCGCTCCGAAAATTGGGTGACCTGCACATACCCGATGCCATCCGGCCGCAGCCGCACGTCGCGCACGCTCTCCACCTTGATGCGTTCCCGCTTGATGGTGACCTCGGTTTCCTTGCCCGTCGACGGACGCCGGTAGCCCAGCGTCACCGGTGTGCCCGGCTTGCCTCGCAACCTGCCGACCACGTCGTCGAGCGTGGGCTTTTCGAGTTTCTGCTGTTCGATGCTCACGATGATGTCGCCGCGCAGGATCCCCGCCTTCGCCCCGGGCGTGCCCGCGATGGGGGCGATCACCACGACGTTGCCGTCGCGCATTTCCACCTGCACCCCGATGCCGCCAAACTCGCTGCTGATCTCTTCCTCGAGTGTTTTGTAATCCCGCGCACTCATGTATTCCGAATGCGGATCAAGCGAGCCGACGATACCGTGCAGCGCCGACTCCGTCAGCTTCGGCAACTCCGCCGCCGTGGCGTCGACGTAGTTCTTGTTAACGATTTCGAGCACTTCGCGCACATAGCGCGACGATTGCTCCAGTTCGCGATTCGGCCAAAGCCCCCAAGCGGCGGCCATCCGCGCCGCGCCCAAAGAGAGCATGGCGCCGAGAAACACTCCGCTGGCGATCACGAGAATGCGTTTGAGCATCCGGGGCACTGTGGCCAACTCATCGATTTTGTAAATGGGATCGTCACCGCCACTTTCGCCTGAATTCGCCGCCGCCTTCCTCGACCGCGCCGGCGCAACCGGCGTGCTCACGTTCGCCGGGTTCATGGATCTGGCCCTCTACCATCCGCAACTGGGCTATTATCGCCGTGACCGCCCGCGCGTCGGTTATGGCAAAGGCACCGATTTTTATACGGCCAGCACCTCGGGCGCCGTCTTCGGCGAGTTGGTCACGGCGGCCTGCGTCACCCTGCTCGGCGGCGAAACCCACGCCCGCGAACACACGTTCGTTGAAATCGGCGCCGAAACAAACGGCGGTGTGCTCGCCGGCATAAGCCATCCGTTTGCCTCGACCCGCACGGTGCGAGTCGGCGAAACCGCGGAGATCACCGGTCGTTGCATCGTGTTTTCCAACGAGCTCTTCGACGCGCAACCCTTGCGCCGTTTCGTGCGTCGCGGCGAAGCCTGGCGCGAACTCGGCGTGATCCTGCGCGACAGCACGCTGCAAGAAATCGAATTGGCCCCCGTCACCGCACCGTGGCTGCCCGCCGAAGCCTCAGAAGGCTACGTTTTCGACGCTCCGCATGCCGCCGCCCAGTTGGCCACCACGCTCGCCGCACAACCTTGGACCGGCCTGTTTGTCGCCTTCGACTACGGAAAATCGTTCGCCGAACTTTCCACCGCCACACCCGCCGGCACCGCGCGGGCCTATTTCCAACACACGCAATCCAACGACCTGCTCTCCCGTCCCGGCGAACAGGACCTCACCGGCCACATCTGCTGGGACTGGCTGGAGGACTCCCTGCGCGCCGAGCATTTTTCCGCAACGACGGTCGAATCCCAGGAAGCGTTCTTCATCCACCATGCCGGCGCTTATCTCGCGCAAACCATGGCCGCCGAGGCCGCCCGGACGAGTCAGCGCAAACTCGCCCTCATGCAATTGCTTCATCCCTCCAATCTCGGCCAAAAATTTCAGGTGCTGCACGCCCGGCGTGAAAAGGCCTGAAATTTGCCCTTGCTTCGGGCTGGGGCCGACTTTTATCTCTGACCCTTTAACCACCTTTCATATGGCCAGAATCTGCGCAATCACAGGCAAACGTCCCACCAAGGGATCCATCATTCACCGCAAGGGTCAGTCGAAGAAGAGCGGCGGCATCGGCACGCACATCACGACGATCACCAAGCGCAAGTTCCGTCCGAACCTGCAGAAGATCCGCATCAAGACCGCCAATGGCGGCACCAAGCGCGTCCTCGTCTCGGTCAAGGCCATCAAGGCCGGTCTCGTCGAGAAGGTCTAAAACCTTCCCACCGGGAAACAGCATCCTTTCAAAAGCCCGCGACTTTAAAAGTCGCGGGCTTTTTTGCGTCCACCCGGCGGACCGTCGACATCGACAAAGACCGAAGCGCCTTCGCGCAAAAAAAGCGGCCCCGCCGGAAGGCGGAGCCGCTCGTGAAAACCAAAGACCGTTAAACAACAGCCTCGCAGGTCGCTAAAACAATCAGGCGGTCGGAACCGTCTGGATCGTCTTGAGGATACGGGAAGCGATCTCGTAGGGGTTGCCCGAAGAGTTCGGACGACGGTCTTCGAGGTAGCCCTTGTAACCGTTGTTGGCGAAGCTGTGCGGCACGCGGATGGAAGCGCCGCGGTCGGCGATGCCGTAGGAGAACTTGTCGATCGACTGGGTCTCGTGGAGGCCGGTGAGACGGAGGTGGTTGTCCGGACCATAAACCGCGATGTGCTCGGCGGTGTATTTGCTGAAGGCGGCCATCAGCTTCTCGAAATAGTCCTTCCCGCCGACTTCGCGCATATACTTCGTGGAGAAGTTGGCGTGCATGCCGGAACCGTTCCAATCGAGGGGTTCCTGGTAAGCACCGAGGATGGGCTTACAGTGGAACTCGACGTCGATCTGATATTTTTCGCAGAGACGGAGCAGCAGGTAGCGGGCAACCCAGACTTCGTCGGCGGCCTTCTTGGAGCCCTTGCCGAAGATCTGGAATTCCCACTGGCCCTTGGCCACTTCGGCGTTGATGCCTTCGTGGTTGATGCCGGCGTCCAAGCAGAGGTCGAGATGCTCTTCGACGATCTGGCGGGCGACGTCGCCCACGTTCTTGTAACCCACGCCCGTGTAGTAAGGGCCTTGGGGGAAGGGGAAGCCACCCTCGGGGAAACCGAGAGGACGACCGTCCTGATAAAGGAAATATTCCTGCTCGAAGCCGAACCAAGTGTCCGGATCGTCCACGATGGTGGCGCGGGAATTGGAGATATGGGGGGTCTTTCCGTCCGGCATCATGACTTCGCACATCACGAGCGCACCGTTCTTACGGGTGCTGTCGGGATAGACGGCCACGGGCTTCAGCACGCAGTCAGAGCTGCGGCCTTCGGCCTGCTTCGTCGAGCTGCCGTCGAAGCCCCAAAGGGGAAGTTCTTCGAGCTTCGGGAAGCTGGCGAATTCCTTGATTTGCGTTTTGCCACGAAGGCCGGCGGCGGGCTTGTAGCCGTCGAGCCAGATGTATTCCAATTTGTATTTGGCCATGAGTAGGTAGTTTGGTGAGGGTCTGGAAATGCGATATCTGGAAGGCTATACCGTGTGGACATACCCAGCCCGAAACCGTGCTCTTGCATGAGCACCTGTCATGCCACTGGCAATCGGAAGTTGGACATTGGATGAATTTTTTTCACTCCAGACTATCCCTTGCCGACAGGCTGGCCTTGCCAGAACCGAACGCCGCTAGAATGGTCATTTTATCCGATATGCATGAGGTCAAAGACACTCCCCGCGCCTTGGTTCGCATCGGCTACGATGGCCGCGTTCACAAGACGTTTCGCGGTCACTTGGCCAAGGAGCGATTCGAAAACGAAGTCCTTGTGCTCAAATATCTTGAGCAACGCGGCTGCTCCTTCGTTCCCCGCCTGCTGGAATCCGATCCCGAGTGCCTTAAAATCGTGACCGACAACTGCGGAACCCGGGTGGACCATCTGAGCAACCAGCGCATGAAGGAGATATTTGCCGAGTTGGAATCCTTCGGCGTGCGCCACGACGACGCCTACAAGCGCAACATCACTTACCGCGCGTCAGATGGGCGTTTTTGCATCATCGATTTCGAGTTCGCGACGCTTCTGGATGGAAGCAACCACCCGCCCATGCCCGATGCGGACAACCGTGGCTGATTTTGCCCACTCGCCCGCCCTTTCCCGCCCCTTTTTGATTCAGCCCGATGGCCCCTCCCCCCTCCTCTGATTCCTCACCCGCTCCGATCATCCGCTGGTCCGGCATGACCCACGTCGGCAAGGTCCGCACCAACAACGAAGACTCCTTCCTAGGCGTCACCGTCAACGGCCACGAGGTCCGGTATCTCGGCAAAATCGGCGAATCCACCCTCTCCTCCTCCGACTTTGTCTTCGCCGTGAGCGACGGCATGGGCGGTGCCAAATCCGGCGAATTCGCCAGCCGCATCGCCCTCGACAAAATCACCAAGCTCCTGCCGAAAGGCTTCCGCCTCTCCGCCCAAGGCATGGCCAGCGGCTTCAGCGACTTGCTCGAAGAACTCTTCGGCTCAATCCACCACGAAATGCTCAAACTCGGCCAATCCTACGAGGAATGCGCCGGCATGGGCGCCACGCTCAGCCTCTGCTGGTTCAGCCCCGAGTGGATGTATTTCGCCCACATCGGTGACAGCCGCATTTATTATCTGCCCCGCGACGGCGGACTCACCCAACTCACCCATGACCACACCCAGGTCGGCTGGATGCAACGCGACGGCCAACTCAACGAGGGCGAATCCCGCCGGCACCCGCGTCGCAACGTCCTCCTCCAGGTGCTCGGCGGCGGCAACCAGTTCATCGACCCCCAATTCGGCGCCGTCGGCTACCGCGCGGGCGACCGCTTTGTCATCTGCTCCGACGGCGTGATCGACGGACTCTGGGATCACCACATCGACGAAGTCATCCGCAACCCCGAAGCCCCCGTCGCCCAACTCGAGGCCGCCCGCCGCCTCGTGGAAACCGCCGTTGAAAACTCCGGCCGCGACAACACCACCGCCGTCGTCGTCGAGATCGGCGAACCCGTCGCGCAATGACGCATCTGTTCGTTTACGGCACGCTCAAGCGCGGCTGCAAAAACCACCGCCACCTCTCCGGCCAAACCTACGTCGGCGAAGCCCGCACCGCCCCCGGCTACCGCCTCCACGACCTCGGCGACTACCCCGGCATGGTCGCCGACCCCACCGACACCACCGGCGTGACCGGCGAACTCTGGACCGTGGACGCCGCCGCCCTCCTCCACCTCGACGACTTCGAAGGCATCCACGAAGGCCTCTACACCCGCGAAGCCGTCCCCTTGCTCGCGCCCTTCAACAACCTCCGCGTGCACACCTACCTCTACGCCCGCGACGTCAGCAGCCACCCCTCCCTCGGCCCAACTTGGTCCGAAAAATAACCGCCTACTCCTTCAACGCCTTCTTCGGCGTCCGCGCGACTTTCACAAACTTCACGCGAAACAATTCTTCCAACGTATCGCGCACCTCCGCCGGAATCCGCTCAACCAACGCGTCCAACTTCGGCAGGTTCTTCTTCTCCGCCGCCGCCTCGGCCGCCGCTTCCGCCGCCTCCCTCGCCGCCTTCGAGTTCAACGTCTCCCCGCGACTCGTCACTTCCGCGCGCATCGCCGACTCCGCCGCCTCGTCCGGCCACACCGGACCCTCGTCATCAAAAACCGGCGCACCCGTCGCGCCATCCGTCGCATGCGCCGCCGCCATCGCCGCAACCTCGACCGCCGCGATGCTCGGCTGCACTTCAACTCCACCGCCGTCTTCATCCGGCGTATCCTCGTCTCCGCCACCCTCGCCGCGTTCGATCACCGGCTGGGCCGCCTTGGCCACGTCGATCGCCAGCACGAGCCGCGACTCCAACCGGTCAATCAGTCCTTTTTTTTTTCGCCGTCGCCCGCCGTCGCGGGTGATTCCTCCGCCAGCGCGGCGAGTTCTTTGATGAGCGAATCAATCGCCCGCGAACGGCTCGCCTCGACCGCCTTCAACAAGGTCACTTCGAAATTAATCTTCTCCGCCAACCCGAGCTTCACGCCGCCTTCACCTTCGCGCAGTCCGTCGAGCAACCGCGTCAACTGCTCCGTCGTCATCACCACGCCGCCGAGTTTGTCACTCTTGCCGCCCTTCGCGATGGCATCCAGAAGCGCCGTGCGCACGAGCGCCTGCATATCGGTTAGCAACCGCACGAGATCGCGTCCGCTCTCGTCGCATTCATCGACGATGGAAATAATCTTCTGGTGATCGCCTGCCGCGACGGCACCGGACAACGCCGCGATTTTCTCGCCCGAAACCAGTCCGTAAACATCCAGCACATCCGCCTCGCCGATCTCGGTCCCGCAGAACGAAATCATCTGGTCAAAAATCGACTGCGCATCGCGCATACCGCCGTCCGCCATGCGCGCGATGCACGCCAGCGCCTCGGGCGTGACCTTGATCTTCTCTTCATCGGCAATCGTCTGCAGCCGCCCCACGATCAGCTCGCTCGGGATCGGCTTCAGATCAAACCGCTGACACCGCGACAAAATCGTCGGCAACACCTTCTGCACATCCGTCGTCGCGAAAACAAATTTCACATGCTCTGGCGGCTCCTCCAACGTCTTCAGCAGCGCGTTGAACGCCTGGTTGGAGAGCATGTGCACCTCGTCGATGATGTAGATTTTGTATTTACCCTGGGTCGGCGCATACCGCACGTCGTCGCGCAGCTCGCGGATCTGATCCACCGAGTTGTTCGACGCACCGTCGATTTCGATCACATCCATCGACGTGCCGTCGGTGATCGACGTGACCGCGGGATCCTTCGGATCAAAATCCGCATTCGGACCATCCGTGCAATTCAGCGCCTTGGCAAAAATACGCGCCGTCGAGGTCTTGCCCGTGCCGCGCGGTCCCACAAACAAATAGGCGTGCGCGATCCGGTTGCGCGCGATGGCGTTGCGCAGCGTGCGCACCACATGGTCCTGCCCGACGACGTCGTTGAACGTCTGGGGGCGCCACTTGCGCGCGATCACTTGGTAGGACGAAGACACTGCCTGTGATTGCAAAGCGGCTGGCGGCAGGTGCAACCGAAAACTCCGCCGAAATTTCACGTTTGCCGTCACGTTTGACTCATCGGCGTGTCCGCCTTTCCCTCCACCTCATATTTGATGGCCGACTTCCTCGATAACACCCCGCAAAAAGATCCGAAACGTGTTGAACGCGCCTACCTCGTAGGCGTCCAGACTTCCAAGATGGCCTCCGGCGAAGCCGAGGAACTCCTCAACGAACTCCAGGAGCTGGTCGAAAATCTCCGCATCGGCATCGCCGGCCGCAATCTGGTCAACCTCCGCGCCCCCACCCCCGCCACGCTCGTCGGCAGCGGCAAGACCGAGGAGATCATCGCCGAGGCCAAGGCCCTCGATTGCGATGTCATCGTCTTCGACGAAACCCTTTCCCCCGCCCAGCAGCGAAACTGGGAAAAACTCTCCGGCATCGCCGTCATCGACCGCCAGGAGGTCATCCTCGACGTGTTCGCCGACCGCGCCCAGACCCGCGAGGCAGTCATCCAGGTCGCCCTCGCCCGCATGGAATACTCCCTGCCGCGCCTCACCCGCGCCTGGACGCACTTGTCCCGCCAGGGCGGAGGCGGCGGAGCCGGCATGGGTGGCGAAGGCGAAACCCAGCTCGAACAGGACCGTCGTCTCGTCAACGACCGCATCACCCGTCTCAAGCGCGAACTGGTCGACGTGCGCAAACAGCGCGGCGTCCAGCGCCACAAACGCCAGCGCGTCCCCGTCCCCACCTGCGCCATCGTCGGCTACACCAACGCCGGCAAATCCTCCCTGCTCAACACGCTCACCGGAGCCGCCGTGCTCGCCGAGGACAAGCTCTTCGCCACCCTCGACCCCACCACGCGCCAGCTTGTGCTGCGCGGAAACCAAAAGCTCCTCGTCACCGACACCGTCGGTTTCATCCGCCGCCTGCCGCACGGTCTCGTCGAGGCGTTCAAGGCCACGCTGGAAGAGGCGCTTGTCGCCAATTTCCTGATACACGTCCTCGACGTGACCGCCCCCAATCTCGCCGCGCACCACGAGACCACGCTGTCCGTCCTCAAGGAGCTCGGCGCCGACGAGGGCAAGCGCATCCTCACTGTCTTCAACAAGGTGGACGCCGCGACCGAGGCGCAGATCAACATCGCCCGTCTGCTGGATCCCGAGGGCATTTTCCTGAGCGCCCGCACCGGCGCGGGTCTGGAGGGATTGGTCGATCAATGCCTCGAACTCATCGCCGATTCCTTCGGTTCGCTGGAACTGCTCATCCCTCACAGCCGCTACGACCTCATCGCCCGGCTGCACGCCATCGGGCATGTGCAAAGCGAGGAGCAGGAAGACGAGGGCGTTCGTCTGCACGTGCGCATTCCGCCGTCACAGGTTTCCCCGTTCATCCCCTTCATCGACCCGCCCGTCGAAACCGCGCCCGCCGCGGCGCGGCCGTCGAAGGCAACACGCACCGCGGCCTCGAAGGCTTGATCTTGTCTCAGGCTGCCAGCCCCTTGATCTCCGTCGTGCCGTCAAGGCGCAGCGAGAGATCAATCGGCGAGCCGACCGACACCACGCCCGCCGGCACCTGATAGGCCCAGACTTCAAAGTGCGTCAGTCGAGCCGGTCCGTAGATGGTCGAAAACGCCCCGTCCACCGCGTCCAGTCCGCAGGAAACTTTAACCCGTCCGATGCGCGGCACGTTGTAACGCGCGTCATAGGTGAACCAGCGCCCGCCGATGTAAACTTCGCTGTAGGCGTGAAAATCCATCGGCGAACCCGGATCGAGATAACCGATGTCCGGCAGGTGTCCGGTCACATAACGCGCGGGCAGGTTCAGCGCGCGGCACAACGCGACCGTGGTGTGCGCGAAGTCGCGGCACACGCCGTAGCCGCGCTGGATCACGTCGTAGGCTGAAATATCGGGCCGGCCCGATCCAAAGCGGTATTCAATGTTTGAATGCAGCCAGTTGCTGATCGCATCGACTTGCGGGAGACCGCGGTCGATCGCACCGAATTTCTCCCAGGCGAATTGCAGCAGCTTGTCCGAATCGCAGTAGCGGCTGGGCAGCGTGGAACGCAGAAGCTCCGGCGGGAGTTCGACAAGCGAGACCGGCGCATGGGGCGAGAGATCGAAGAACTCCTGGTTGTCGGGCACCGACGGCACGCACACCAGCGCATCGTGGCGTATCTCGTTGATCCCGGGCTGAAGCATGAAGCGGTAAACAATGTTGCCGTGCATATCCTCAAATTCCTCGGCGGGAAGATTCTGACCAAGCACGAGTTTTTCCTCCTGCAGCGACTGGCGCGGATCACGGCGCGGCTTCAGATTTAGCAACAAGGGCACTTCAACGGCGGTCTCATAGGCGAGGCTGCAACCGACACGCACGGTAAGGTCATGCGGAACGAGAGTTTGTGGATTCATAAGTGTATTTTTAAATTTACGGACTGCTTTCGCAGGATGGAGAGGCGGGCGGGCGAAGGGTTCCATGAGATGTTTTCAGCCGGCGGAACCCTCCGGGAAAACACGCGACTATCCTTTGGACATCCACGTCACACTCCGCCGCTTCCGATCCGCATGAGACTTCGCATCGTCCACCAAACCCGTTACCTCTACAAAAAAAAGGTCCATTTCGGTCCGCACCGCTTGGTGCTGCGCCCGCGCGAGGGCCACGACCTGAGGGTGGAATCGATGGAGATCAAAACCGAGCCGCCGGCGCAACTCAGCTGGAGCCGCGACGTGTTCGGCAACTCCGTCGCCACGGTGGAATTTGAAAAGCCCGCCGCGGAATTGCTGATCGAAAGCAACGTGCGGGTCCTGCGCATGCCGCCGGTTATCAAAGCGGCCAAACCGCTGTCCGGCATGACCCCTTGGCCGCCGGTTTACGACTCGCTTGAACGCACCGCCGTCCGCGCCTACCAAAAACTTTCCTACCCCAAAGACGCGGCGGCCGTGAAGGCGTGGCTGGAAAATTTCCGGGTCAAAAAACCGGACCACGCCGAGGACGTCATCCGCAACCTCAACGAATACATCCGCGACGAGTTGAACTACATCCGTCGCGAGGAAAAGGGCGTGCTCACGCCGGCGCAGACCCTGGAGCTCGGAGGAGGCTCCTGCCGCGATCTCGCCACGCTGCTCTTGGAAGCGGCGCGCTCACTGGGCGCGGCCGCGCGTTTTGCGAGCGGTTATCTGGAATGCGACGCCGCGATCTTGGGCGAGGCTTCGACCCACGCGTGGACCGAGGTCTATCACCCCGGCCGCGGTTGGTCGGGCTACGATCCGTCGATCGGCGAGGAAACAACCCCGCGCCACGTGGTCACCGGGGTCAGCAACCACCCGCGCGGCGTGATGCCGGTGTCGGGAAGTTTTTACGGCAAGGCCGCCGCCTTCAAGGAAATGGCCATCTCGGTCACCGTCCGCCCCGAAAGCGACACGCGGGCGGCGGGCTGAAGCGGCTCAGTTGAGCAGCACGAGGTTGTCGCGGTGGACCACCTCGATGTGCTTGCGGTTTGGATACAGCGGCTTCACCTCGGCACTCGTCTTTCCGGCGATGAGCTTCACCTCGTGCGAATCGAAGGCGGCCATGCCGCGCGCGAGAATTTTACCGTCGGGATCGAGGATGTTGACGATGTCGCCCGATGAAAACGATCCGCTCACTCCGGTGACACCGATCGCGAGCAGGCTGCTGCCTTTTTCAAGGAGAACCGGCACGGCGCAGGGGTTGATTTGAATCGCCCCGGTCGGGCGCTGGAAATAAGCCAGCCAGCGTTTTTTCGCGTCGAGTGGGATGCCGCTGGGAACGAAAAACGTGCCCGGCCCGGTGCCTCCGAGCAGGCGCGCGATGATGTCGGGCTCGGCCCCGCTGGCGATGAACACGCCGCAGCCCGCCCGCAACGCGATCTTGGCCGCGGAGATTTTGGAGATCATCCCGCCGGTCGCGGTGACGTCGGTCGTGCCGCCGGCCATCGCCTCGATCTCGGGCGTGATTTTTTCGACGACGGGCACGATCTGTCCGGTGCCCTTCATGTCGATGAGTCCGGGCGCCGTGGAAAGAATGAGCAGGTATTGCGCACCGGTGAGACTGGCCACCATCGCGGAGAGCGTGTCGTTGTCACCGAACTTGATTTCGGCGGCACTGACGGTGTCGTTTTCGTTGATCACCGGAACGGTGCCGTAGGCGATCAGTTCTTCGAGACACGCTTTCACGCCAAGGTGCCGGTCGCGGCTGCGGAGGTCCTCGTGGGTGAGAAGCACCTGCGCGGCGGTGAGCCCGTGTGGATCGAAGCCCTGCTGCCAAGTCTGCATGAGCAGCGACTGGCCGATGGCGGCGCAGGCTTGTTTGCGCGATACGTCGGCCGGCTTTTTCTTGAGGCCGAGGCGGCCCATGCCGAGACCCACCGCGCCGGAAGACACCACGATCACCTCGGTGCCGGCGGCGCGCAGCCCGGCGACGCCGGCGGCGAGCGCGGCGATGCGCTCCGTATTCAATTGCCCGATACCCGACGTGAGCACGCCGGTGCCGAGCTTGATGACAACACGTTTGGGCGCGGTGGTTTTCACGATTTCGAAAGGACGAAAGAAATCAGTGGTGATGTGGAAAGCTGGAAATCAGGAAACGGAATTGGCGACGGATTCCTGTTTTCCAGCTTTCCACATTTTCGGGATTTTGAAGACCTGATTACTCAGACCGTCAGCAGATCCTTTTCCTTCGCGGCGAGGTGTTTCGCGATTTCCTCGATGGATTTGTCGGTGAGGGTCTGGAGTTCTTTTTCGACGCGCTTCACTTCGTCCTCGGGCAGCTTGGCTTTTTTGATGGCGTCCTGTCCGTCGCGGCGGACGTTGCGGACATGCACGCGGCCTTCCTCGGCGAGGCGGTTGGCGACCTTGACGAATTCCTGGCGGCGCTCGCGGCTCATGTCGGCGAGCGGGATGCGGACGAGTTGTCCGTCAACCGCGGGATTGAATCCGAGGTTGGCGATCATGATCGCCTTGGAGATGGCCTGCGTGAGGCCCTTGTCCCACGGCTGGATGACAATCTGGCGGGCATCGGGCGTGGAGATGGCGGCACAGTCTTTGATGCGGACCATCGACCCGTAAGCCTCGACCATGATGCCCTCGACCATGGAGGGATTGGCCTTGCCGGTGTGAATGTTGGAAAATTCGTGGAGCGTATGGTCCACGGCTTTTTTCATCTTGGTCTGGGTTTCGTTGAGGACGGGATGGGACATGGCGGAAAAGTTGAGATCTTAGGGGTGAACGTTGAGAGACGGATCAGCCGTGGACGAGAGTGCCGACCTTCTGGCCGGTGACGGCTTTTTCGATGGCGTGCGGGTCGTTGAGATCGAACACGAGAATCGGGACGTTATTGTCCAGGCACAGCGAGAAAGCGGTCGAGTCCATCACGTTGAGGCGCTGGCGGAGGGCGTCGATGAAGGTGATCGTGTCGTATTTGACGGCGTCGGTGTGCTTCTTGGGATCCTTGTCGTAGATGCCGTCCACCTTGGTGGCCTTCATGATGATGTCGGCATGCATCTCGGAGGCGCGCAGGGCGGCGGTCGTGTCGGTGGAGAAATACGGATTGCCCGTGCCGGCGGCGAAGATGACCACGCGACCTTTTTCGAGATGTCGCATGGCCCGGCGGAGGATGAAAGGCTCGGCCACCTGGTTCATCGGGATGGCGCTCTGCACGCGGGTGGGAACACCCATTTTTTCAAGGCAATCCATCAGCGCAAGGGAGTTGATGACCGTTGCCAACATGCCCATGTAATCGCCGGTCGTGCGATCCACCCCGCGCTTCTCGCCCTGGAGACCGCGGAAGATGTTGCCGCCGCCGATGACGACGCAGACCTCGACGCCCATATCACGGATTTCCTTCACCTGCGTGCAGATGCGTTCAAGCACGCTGGCATCGATGGGATTGTTGGATTTTCCACTCAGGACTTCGCCGCTCAGTTTGAGCACGATGCGTTTATACTTGGTCGTAGCCGTGGTCGCCGGGTTGTCACTCATGCCACGCAGGAAACGTTCCGGTAAACACGGCGTCAATGCGCGAGATTAATACCACGCCGGCACCCATCATCGCCTGCCCATGCAACGCGCCCAAGTGCAACTCTATCGCTTGCAATCCGCGCCCCAGATGTTCGTCTAGTCGATTCGCGATTATGATGACTACCCTGTTCCCCCTTCGCCTGCGACTGCGCGGCCCCCGCACGTGTGCGACCGCAGCAGTGATTGTGGTGACGGCCCTGACCTCATCGGCTTCCCCCTGGGAAAACATGAGCACAGGTCTGTTTAATGAAGCCCACGCCGAGTTCACAAAACTGGAAAAAGCCCCCGGAGCCGACCTGCGTTCGTTGCGCTATGGCGATGCCGTGTCGCTGCTCAACATCCAGCCGCGCACCCAGTCCAACATCGAAAAGGCTTACCAGATTTTCGAGGAGTTGCACGCCGCCGCACCTGCGGACGATCTGGGGCTGGAGTCGCGCTACATGCAGGGCCGTATCGAACACGCCCAGCGGGCCACGCCCGACCTCCAAAAAGCCGAGGCGATTTTCTCGGAATTGGTGAAGTCCCATCCAAACCACCCCGCCAGTCAGCGGGCCCAGGTGAAGCTCGCGATCATCCGCCTCTATGCGAAAATCGACGCCACCGAACGCCGCAGCCGCTATGACGGGTTCACGGTCGCGGCCTCGCAGCTCCAGGACGCCGGTGCCAAGGTGCAGATGCACTTGCTGCTGGCCGATGTGGCCCGCCGCTTTGATTACGGTGAAGCCGAACAATTGAACCACATGCTGGCCGCCGAAAAAGCCGGCGTGACCAAACGCCGCCTGCGCGGCGACGTGCTCGTGCGGATAGGTGATCTGGCGCGACTGACCGGAAAGAACGACCTTGCCGCGACCTACTACACCCAGTTTCTCGCGGAATTCCCCCGCACCGACCGCCGCACCACGGTGGAAAACTATCTCGCAGCCTTCAACGCCTCCAAAAAATGAACCGTGAACGCCTTCTTTTGATCACGGGTTTCACCCTGCTGGTGGCCGTCTTCGCGGCCGCAAGTTTCAACATCTGGAAACGCTCGTCCAACGAGGCCGATCCCAACCAGGTCATCATCCGCATGGCGCATTGGCAGCTCGAGCCGCCGGTGCGGGCCGCCTTCGACAAGATCGCCCGCGTTTACATGGACGAACACCCCGGAGTCACCATCGAGATGATCGCCGTGCCGGAACGCACCTACGCCCAGTGGTTCATGACGCGTCTCGTCGGCGGTTTTGCCCCCGATCTCGTGGAAATCCGCAACACCGACGCCGCGCTCACTTCGCGTTATTTCATGCCTCTCACCGAGTGGATGGAAAAACCGAATCCCTACAACGCCGGCACTCCCCTCGCAGATGTCATCTGGCGCACGACGTTCATCGACGGACTGGACAATGATTCCGCCTACCACCCCCAGTTGCTCGACTACTACGCGGTGCCGGTATCCCAGTTCACCAACCGCATCATCTATAACAGCACCCTTTGGCGAGAAATCCTGGGCAACACTCCGCACCCGAAAACCTACGAGGAATTTTCCGCCTTGTGCGCCCGCTTCACCGATGAAGCGGAAAAAGCAGGCCGCAACGTCGTGCCCTTCCTCTCCTCCGTTTATCACGCGTCGGCCATCTACAATCGCCTGGCCACCAGCCAGTCCCAGGGTCTCGTCGAACAGCTCCACGGCACCCCTCTTTACACCTATACACCTCCCGAGTTCGGGGTGGATTATCTGCGGGGCGAGTGGTCCATGGAAACGCCCGAGATCACCTCCGGCCTGGAGATCATGCGCGACGTCAGCCGGCTCTTTCAATCCGGCTTCGAACAGACCTCCCGCGAGGACGGCGGCTTCCGGTTTCTGCAAGGCACCGCCCTCATGGTCTACACCGGCAGCTGGGACTACGCGACTTACCGCGACCAGGCCCAATTCGAGCTCGGCGTATTCAATCTCCCGATACCCACGCCCGGTGGCGAAGGTTTCGGGCGTTTTGTGAAAGGCTTGCCCTCCGAGGGCAATGTGACCACCGGCGCCGCCTTCAGCCTCGCGCGCCAGTCAAAATACCCCGCCCAAGCGGTGGATTTCCTGCAATTTCTCACCTCGGAACGGGGCAACCGTCTTTTCGCCGAGGCCAGCGGATGGCTCCCGGCGATCGTCGGCGTGGAACCGAGCGATGAACTCAAACCGTTCTATCCCGTGATCAAGGGCGTGCGCAACGGCGTGGACTTGTCGAATCTGGGCCAGCTGAACGCGTTTCGCGTCATCCACACCAGCCGTTATCTTTTGCTCGGGCCGAACGGTTCGGTGGACGCCTATCGCGATCACCTGAAAGAAAACCTGGGCGATGCCATTCGCGAGGATCTCGTCCGCATTCTTTCGCAACAGTCCAAGGTCGTTCAACGGCAGGACAGTGTCGTCATGGCCTACGCCCAGATCAGCAAAAATCCCGCGGAAGCCGAACGGGCGTTGGAAAAGCTGCGCGAAAACGAGGAAAGCCAGACCGCCATGGAGGCACAAAACGCCTGGATCGCGCTCAACCTCGACGAACCCGTGCGCTGAGTCGGTTCCAACCGGTATCTTTGATCGTAAAAGCGGCCCCGCGCGGGCCGCTTTTTTGCGAGTGGCCTCCTACGGCTGGCAGGTCGTCACACCACGACGATGAGGTCGCCCGCATCGTTGACGCGCACTTCGTAGGTCGAGACGCGTCCGCGGTCGTCGTAGAGGCCCTTGCCGGTCACGATGTCGAACTCCCAGCCGTGCCACGGACACCGCAGCACGCGTCCGGGCAACGCGGGCACAAACTCCGTCACCGCGCCCGGGCGATACGTGCCGTGCACGGTGCCTTTGCACAGCTCCGCGCCTTGGTGCGGACAAAAATTGCGGATCGCGTGAAAGCCACTCTCCAAATGGAAAACACCGATCGAGAGGTGATCCACCTGCACGATCTTGCGTCCGCCCACCGGCACTTCCTCGGCGCGGCCCGCCACCACTTCGCGCGTGCGTTTGCGCGGCGGCTCGGCGGCGTCGGCCATCGCGAACGCCGCGTCGATGGTTTTTGGGTTTGCGCACGGCTTCTCGGCGCTCATGCGGTGACCTCCGCGGGCTTGCGCGCGGGCAAGCCGTAGAGTTCGGCTGCGTTGTCGTAGAGGATGCGGTCTTTGAGCGACTGCGGCAGACGCGACGGGAACGCGCGGCGGGGATCATCAAAATCCCAGTGGGGGAAATCCGTCGAGAAACACACCGTGCGCTCGGCCTGCAGCATCGCATACATCTGCACGAGGAAATCGGGATTGGACGGTTCCTCGATCGGTTGCGTGGTCAGACGGCAATGGCGCAACACATACTCGGACGGCAGTTCACGCAACCAGGGCAGCGTGCTGCGCAGGGCTTTGAAATTCTTGTCCATGCGCCAGAGGAGCGGAGCCAGCCAGCTTACGCCGCCCTCGACGAGCACAACGCGAAGCTCGGGGAATTTCTCAAATGTGCCCTCGGCAACCAGACTGCCGACGTGGGCTTGGAAGGTGAGCGGAAGCGAATTGTGCCACTCGAAGTAACTCGAAGGCCGGCCGACGGGCGTGCTGGAGTTGAGCGAACCTTCCGCCCCTGGATGCGCCGCGAAGGCGAGGCCCATCTCGCAGCAGGCTTCGTAAACGGGATCGTAGGCGCGGTGTCCGAAGAGGTGCACTTGTTCGCCGCAGGTGATGACTTGCACCATCTGGGGGTGTCCGCCGACACGACGGATCTCGGCGGCGGCGGCGCGCGGGTCACCAAGGTTCACGCACACGGAGCCGAGGAAACGCGGATCGTGGCGCAGGTAGGTCTCGATCTGCCAGTCGTTGCCCGCCTGCGCGAGGACGTTGGCCACGTCCTGCGCGTGAACCAGGCTCACCGAGTAACCGGGCTGCGGCTGGAGGACACCGTAGGTGATTTCGAGCGGATCAAGGTGCAGGCGCACGACATCGGCGGGCGTTTCGCATTCGAGG